>NZ_JBEPQV010000002.1:0-443945 GCF_040548035.1 Bradyrhizobium sp. LB8.2
TCGCGCCAGGGCCTTCTGCTTCAGCTCGGAAAACAGCTTCAAAAGTTCCGGAAGATCGCCGGCCTTCACGCTGTGTTTGGACATCTTCTCGCTATTGCCCGGCGACAGCGAGGTCACCAGCCATGTCGAACGGCTCAGTTCCAAAGACACAAAAATTGCGCCAAACTGCGTGCGGATAGCGGTCGGTCCGTCGGAAGGATGATCGAGCAACATCGTCGTCTCCAGGTTGGGTGGTATTGCAACCTCAGTCTGGCCTCAGACTTGGTCGCTATCCACTCCCCATGGAATCTTCGTCGCGAAGGGTTCCTCGCAATGACGGCGTTTTATGGCGCCGCCATAGCTCACCTCACTATCCCCTACGCCGGCGCCCCCGACTTCACCAGCTTGTAGATCACCGAATCCATCAGCGCCTGGAACGAGGCGTCGATGATGTTCGGGGACACGCCGACCGTGGTCCAGCTGTCACCGTTCTCGTCCTCGCTCTCGATCAGCACGCGCGTGACCGCGCCTGTGCCGCCGTTGAGGATACGCACGCGGTAGTCGATCAGCGTCAAACCCTCGATGTATTTCTGGTACTTGCCGAGATCCTTGCGCAGCGCAACGTCGAGCGCATTGACGGGGCCGTTGCCTTCAGCCGCCGAGATCAAATGCTCGCCGGCGACGTCGACCTTCACGACAGCGAGCGCCACGGTGACGCGCTCGCCGTGCGAATTGTAGCGCTGCTCGACATTGACGTCGAACTGCTCGACCTCGAAATAATGCGGCACTTTGCCGAGCGTGCGGCGCGCCAAAAGCTCGAACGAGGCGTTGGCGGATTCATAGGCATAGCCTTGCGCCTCGCGCTCCTTCAGTTCCTCGACCAGCCGCGTCAGCTTCGGATCGCTCTTCTCATAGGCGATGCCGGCGCGGTCGAGCTCGGCGATGACATTGGAGCGGCCGGCCTGGTCCGACACCAGCACCTTGCGGTGGTTACCGACCAATTCAGGCAAGACGTGCTCGTAGGTCTGCGGATCCTTCAGCACCGCGGAGGCATGGATGCCGGTCTTGGTGACGAAGGCGCTCTCGCCGACATAGGCCGCATGCCGGTTCGGCACGCGGTTGAGCATGTCGTCGAGCGTGCGCGAGACTTTGACCAGGGTCGCGAGCTTCTCGGACGTGACGCCGATCTCGAAGGCGTCGGCAAATTCCTGCTTCAGCTTCAAGGTCGGGATCAGTGAGCAGAGATTGGCGTTGCCGCAGCGCTCGCCGAGGCCGTTCAGCGTGCCCTGGATCTGCCGCGCACCGGCGCGCACCGCGGCGAGCGAATTCGCCACCGCCTGCTCGGTGTCGTTATGGGCGTGGATGCCGAGATGATCGCCGGGGATGTGCTTTGCCACCTCGGTGACGATGGCCTCGACCTCGTTCGGCATGGTGCCGCCGTTGGTGTCGCATAGCACCACCCAGCGCGCGCCGGCCTCATAGGCAGCCTTGGCGCAGGCGAGCGCGAAGGCGGCGTCCTCCTTGTAGCCGTCGAAAAAGTGTTCGCAGTCGAGCATGACCTCGCGGCCGGCGGCCTTGGCCGCCCCGACGCTGTCGCGGATCGAGGCGAGATTTTCCTCCTTCGTCGTCTCCAGCGCGACACGCACCTGATAGCCTGAGGCCTTCGCCACGAAGCAGATCGCGTCCGCCTTCGCCTCCAGTAGCCCGGCGACGCCGGGATCGTTGGAGACCGAGCGCCCTGCCCGGCGCGTCATGCCGAAGGCGGTGAATCGCGCATGATGGAGCTTGGGCTTGGCGCCGAAAAACTCGGTGTCGGTCGGATTGGCACCGGGATAGCCGCCCTCGACATAGTCGATGCCGAGATCATCGAGCATCGCCGCGATGACTTGCTTGTCCTTCAGCGTGAAATCGACGCCATTGGTCTGCGCGCCGTCGCGCAGCGTGGTGTCGAAAAGATAGAGGCGCTCCTTGCTCATTGCAGTGCTCCCGACGCGGGTCCGGTGCCGAGCGTCTTCTGCATGGTGGTGTTGGCGAGCCACTCGTCGTTGACGGTGATGCTGTTGCGCTGCATGGCGACATAGCCGCGCTTGGCAAAAAAGCCCTGCGCGTTGTCGCTGGCGTCGACCGTCAGCTTGTCCGCGCCCCGGCCGCCGGCAAGCTTTTCCAGCGCATCGACGAGCATCGTCGCCAGCCCCTGCCCGGCCACGGCCGGATGCACATAGAGCATGCGGATGTGATCCTTGTCGCGCAGCGACGCAAAGCCCACCGCTGATCCCTCGAGCGTTGCGATCAGCGTCAGGTCTGAGGCGAGCCGATTGCCGAACTCTTCGCTCTCGGCCGCCTCCATCCAGGCCTGCTGCTGCGCTTCGCTGTAGTCGTCGCCGGTCAACTCCTCGATGCTTGCTATGAAGATCGCGGCGAGAACCGGCACGTCGTCCGGCAGGAACGGCCGCAAGCCAGGCTTTGGAAGCGCATGTGCCATCACGCCAGCTCCCAGGTCGTCACCGGCTTGCCGTCCGCGTCCTTGCCGTCCTTGAGCACCACGCCCTTGGCGACGAGTTCGTCGCGAATGCGGTCGGACTCCCTAAAGTCTTTTTGCGCACGCGCAGCCGCGCGCGCCGCGATCAAGCGGTCGATTTCGCCGGCGTCGACGCCAGTTGCCTGCTGCTTGCGGCTTTCCCATTGCGCAGCGCTCTCGGACAGGAAGCCGAGCAGACGCAGCGACCCCGCCAGGGCGCTCACATCGGTGCCACGCAGGCTGTGCAATGCCGCGATCGCGAGCGACGTGTTGAGGTCGTCGAGCAGCGGCTCGACGACGGATGCGGCCGGCTGGCCGGGCGCGACGTCGGCCGCGACGCGATACCAGTCGTCGAGCGTCCTGGCGCTCTCCTCCAGCGACTTCATGGTCCAGTCGATCGGCGAGCGGTAATGCGTCTTGAGCATATTCAGGCGCAGCACCTCGCCCGGCCAGTCCGCAAGCAGTTCGTGGATCGTGACGAAATTGCCGAGCGACTTCGACATCTTCTCGCTCTCGACCTGCAGGAAGCCGTTGTGCATCCAGTAGTTCGCCATGCGCTCCCGGTGGAAGGCGCAGCAAGTCTGCGCGATTTCGTTCTCGTGATGCGGAAACACGAGATCGATGCCGCCGCCATGGATGTCGAAATGTTCACCGAGATGTTTCCAGGCCATCGCCGAGCACTCGACGTGCCAGCCGGGCCGCCCCTGCGCGGCGATGCCGGCCGGCGACGGCCATGACGGCTCGCCCGGCTTGGACGGTTTCCACAGCACGAAGTCGGTATTGCCCTTCTTGTAGGGCGCGACATCGACGCGGGCGCCGGCGACCATCTCGTCCAGCGAGCGATTGGACAGCGCGCCATAGCGCGGCAGGACGGAGTTGGCCGCGTTCATCGCCTGCGGCGAGAACAGCACATGGTCCTCGGCGACATAGGCAAAGCCGCCGGCGACCAGCCTTTCGATGATCTCGCGCATCTCGCCGATGTGCTCGGTCGCGCGCGGCTCGACGCTCGGCCGCAGCGCGCCGAGCGCATCGACGTCGGCGTGAAATTGCCTGCCGGTCTGCTCTGTGACTTTCCGGATCGCTTCGTTCAGCGGCAGGCCGGGGAAATCGCGCGCGGCGCGGTCGTTGATCTTGTCGTCGACGTCGGTGATGTTACGGACATATTTGACGTGGGCCTCGCCATAGAGATGGCGCAGCAGCCGAAACAGTACGTCGAACACGATCACGGGCCGCGCATTGCCGATATGGGCGAAGTCATAGACGGTCGGTCCGCAGACATACATGCGGACATCCTTCGCATCGAGCGGCACGAAGGTGCGCTTTTCCCGGCTCAGCGTATCGTAAAGGCGCAATTCCATATGGATACCCGTCGGCTGTTGGCCGGGCGTCCAGGGCTCTCAATGGTTTTGAGATAAAGACGGCTCCAGCCAGCGAATCGCTAGCTAATAATCTCGCGGCAAATGGCGCAAATGGCGAGGAGACCGTTCATGCGGCGACATATGGGCCACGAAGGGCCCACGCGTCAAGGGAGCCGCGGAAATGCCGTCTTACCTCCGCATCGCGCGGCTGCCCCGCCTTGATGGTTCATCATCCTTAACCATTTGAGCCCATTCTGGAACTGGCAGTTCCTTCTTTTTTGCCCCCGGTGTTTTCATGCGATCATTGCTCGCGCTCATTTCCTGCGCCTCCATCCTTGCGGCATCCAGCGCTTTCGCCGAGACGCGCATCTTCATCATCGCCAACCAGGCGGACGGCTACGGTGTCGACCAGTGCCTCGCCAAAAGCGAGAAATGCGGCTCGCAGGTCGCACGCACCTATTGCCAGTCACGCGATTTTGCCCAGGCTTCGGCCTATCGTCGGGTCGATCCCGACGAAATTACCGGCTCTGTCCCCAAATCCGGCGCAAACTGCTCCCATGGCCATTGCGACGAATATGTCGCAATCACCTGCCAGCGCTGAATCCACTCGGAACTGGCGTATCTTAGGCGCAATCTTTGGCCCCTGAAACGACGTGACGATGCCGCAGGAAGCGGCTATGGGAGGGCGCGCTTCGGCCCCCCAAATCACGCGTGGCCGTGACCTCGCTAGAATGGCGGATATGCCTGAATTTTTGTCGCTCTCCCGTGCTCGCTTCCTCCTTGCCTGCACCGTGCTCCTAAGCACGGTCGTGCTTGTCACCGGCGCTTTCGCACAGGCCGGCCCGCCCGGGCCGCCGCCTCAGCCCGGCCAGAACGGGCTTGGACCGAATCCGATGTGCGTGCGGCTGGAGGGCCAGCTCGCCGCGCTCGATCGTAGCGGTGGCGGCGGTGACCCCGCGCGCGAAGACCAGATCCGCCGCTACCAGGAGTCCCAGACCCGGCAGCAGGCCGAGCTCGACCGCGTCACCATGCAGGCCAAGCGCATGGGCTGCGATTCCTCCGGCTTCTTCTCGCTGTTCAGCGGCCAGTCGGCGCAATGCGGTCCGGTCAACACCCAGATCCAGCAGATGCGCGCCAATCTGGACCAGATCACCGGCAATCTCGAACGCCTGCGCGGCGGCGGTCCCGGCGGCTTCAGTCCGGAGCGCGACAACCAGCGCCGCTCGGTGCTGGCCGCGCTGGCGCAGAACAATTGCGGCCCGCAATATGCCAACGCCGCGCAGTCGCAAGGCGGCAACTTCCTGAGCAATCTGTTCGGCGGCAACAACCCCAACAGTCCACAAGGCGTGCCGCCCTCCGATCTCGGCCCGCAGTCAGGCACCTATCGCACCGTCTGCGTGCGCACCTGCGACGGCGCCTACTTCCCGGTCTCGTTTGCGACTGTGCCCGCGCGCTTCCCCGACGACGAGAAGACCTGCAAGGCGCTGTGCCCGGCCGCCGAAGCCGTGCTCTACACTCATCGCAATCCCGGCGAAGACATGAACTCGGCGGTCTCCACCAGCGGCCAGCCCTACACGGCGCTGCCGACCGCGTTCAAATTCCGCAGCGAGTTCAACCCGTCCTGCTCCTGCAAGGCCGCGGGCCAGACCTGGGCCGACGCGCTGAAATCGGCCGACGACAAGGCGTCGGCCGAGCAGCAGGGTGACATCATCGTCACCGAGGAGAGTGCCAAGAAGATGCAGCAGCGGCAGCTCACCAAGGGCACGCCTGCCACGGCTGCGAAGAAGGGCGCAACGCCGCCCCCGGCCACGGCCGGCACACCGGCCGCCGCACCGCCCGCCGATACTGGCACCGCTGCGACCACCGAGAACAAGCCGATCCGTTCGGTCGGACCGACCTTCATCCCACCGAAGCAATAATTCTGCACCAATCTCGAGCCAAGTGGGCCGCCGGGAGCGGCCCTCTTGCTGTTACTGCTCGCCCTCGCGGCTCCACGGGAAGAGATTGGCCGGAAAGTCCGCCGCATAGCGCCGCCCCTTCGGGGGCGGCGGCGGTTCATCAGGTGGATTCGGATTCGGCTCGACCACCCTCCGGTAAAGATGCCAAGTGGCATGACCGAGCACCGGCAGGACGACAGCGAGACCGACGAAGAGCGGCAGTGAGCCGATCACGAGCAGTGCCGCGACGACCAGCCCCCACCCCGCCATCGCAACCGGATTGGCCGCCACCGCCCGCAGGGAGGCCCGGATCGCATCGATCGCCGTCGCATGCCGATCGAGCATCAATGGAAACGATACGACGCTGACGCATAGGGCCGCGACGGCAAACAGGAAGCCGACACCGCAACCGACGATGATGAGCGACCATCCTTCCGGCGTCGTCAGCACGCGGGTTGCGAAGTCAGGAATGCTTGCGGCCGCCGCGTGACCGAAGATGGCGACATAGATCGCGTTCGCGACGCCGATCCAGACCCCGAACAGGACGAGCAAGAGAACGCCGAGCTCGAGCATGGCGCCGAAGGACGGTGCACGCAAAACCTTGATCGCGTCCCACGCCTCGACCTCCTCGCCGCGCTCGCGGCGACGGCTGAGTTCGTAGAGACCGATCGCGGCAAAGGGCCCTATCAAGGCAAATCCGGCCGCCAGCGGAAACAGCAGCGGCAGGACCGAATGGCCGAGGACCATCCTGAACAGGACGAGACCGAGAACGGGATAAATCAGGCATACAACGACCGCGTGACTCGGCATCGCCTGGAAATCCTCCCAGCCCAGGCGCAGCACCTCTCTCAGGTCGGACAAGCCGATCTTGCGAATGGGATAAGAGACCGCCTCGCCGAACAGGTGCCGTTTTACGATGTTGTTGGAATAAAGAGTGGCCATGGACACACCCTCCTCTGCTGAAATCGCCGCGGCGAACCGCGCGCTTTCCGGCCGCGCGCATCCGCCTTTATGTGCGGGAGACGCGATCGAGCCGAATACGGCAGTTCCAGGCTCAACGAGGAAGGAGCTTAGCCGGACGAAACCCGTCGCGACCTGCGCTCCAAGCTTAGCGCGGGCGCATCGGAATGACCAGCGCTCCCACTTGGTGAATTGTGTTTCGCATATTTTGTGCGATGCATCACATCGAGAATGCAACTGGCGCTCGCCAGCTTGCACCGCGACAGGAATCGTCGCGCCAGCGAAGCGCGTTTGACATGCTATTGACGTCGGGTTCGCAGGGGATCATTCTAAAAGCCTAGACGCCCCCAGCAGTGAGCGGTCGCGATCTTTCTCTTGAATGTCGCGACCGGTTGAATGGGCGAGACAAGAGGCGCGGCGATGGCGCATCTGTCAGTATAGATGCCAGCACAAGAGAAGAGTCCGCCATCGCGACCAATGTGAGCTTCGCCCTGGATTCGTATCCGCAGCCTTCGATGGCGCAGCCTTCGATGGCAAGGATGGATCAGGATGGCTGTCGCACTGATACTGCTTTTGGTCGCGATCGGCTCGGTGCTGTTTCACCTTTACAGCCCGTGGTGGTGGACGCCCATCGCCACTAACTGGAGCTACATCGACCAGACGATCAACATCACATTCTGGATCACCGGATTCGTCTTTACCGCGGTCGTTGCATTCATGGCCTATTGCGTCTTTCGCTTCCACCATAGGGAGGGAAGACAGGCAGACTACAATCCCGAAAACAAAAAGCTTGAATGGTGGCTCAGTATCGGGACCGGCATCGGCGTCGCCGCCATGCTCGCACCCGGCCTGGTCGTCTGGCACCAGTTCGTGACGGTGCCCGCAGACGCCACCGAGATCGAAGTCATGGGCCAGCAATGGCAATGGAGCTTCCGCTTGCCGGGGAAGGATGGTCGGTTGGGCACGTCCGACGTCGGCAACATCAGTCCAGACAATCCGATGGGCCTCAATCGCAGCGATCCGCATGGCCAGGATGACGTCGTGATCGAGAACGGCGACCTGCATCTTCCAACCGGCAAGCCCGTCAAGGTTCTGCTACGCTCCGTCGATGTCCTGCACGATTTCTATGTGCCGGAATTCCGGGCCAAGATGGACATGGTCCCAGGCATGGTCACCTATTTCTGGATAAGGCCGATCCGAACCGGGACCTTTGATGTTCTCTGCGCGGAACTATGTGGCGCCGCTCATTATCAAATGCGGGCCAAGGTGATCATCGAGGAAGAGAGCGACTATCACGCCTGGCTCGATCAGCAGAAGACGTTTGCCGAATTATCCGGCCCAAAGGCCGTCGTGAGGGCGACGTACCAATCGGGCGGCAAATAGGGAAATGCCGCTGCGAACATGGATCGGGCGCGTGAACCAACTCATCGCCCCCGAAGGAAACGACCGAGGAGGTGCTCTATGGTCGATGTTCCATATGATGGGATCACAGGCATTCCGCCTGCCGAAGTGCCTGAAGTCGAGCTCTACCATCCGAAAAGCTGGTGGACGCAGTACGTCTTTTCGCAGGACGCCAAGGTCATCGCCATCCAGTACTCGCTGACAGCCTCGGCCATCGGTCTCGTGGCCCTGGTGCTGTCGTGGCTGATGCGACTGCAACTGGGATTTCCCGGCACCTTCTCCTTCATCGATGCCAACCAGTACCTCCAGTTCATCACCATGCACGGCATGATCATGGTGATCTATCTGCTTACCGCATTGTTCCTCGGAGGCTTCGGCAACTACCTGATCCCGCTGATGGTCGGAGCACGGGACATGGTCTTCCCCTATGTGAACATGCTGAGTTACTGGGTCTACCTGCTCGCGGTCCTGGTGCTGGCTTCGACCTTCTTCGTGCCCGGCGGCCCCACCGGCGCCGGCTGGACGCTGTACCCGCCGCAGGCGATTCTCTCCGGCACGCCCGGACAGGAATGGGGCATCGTCCTCATGCTGTCCTCCCTGATCCTGTTCATCATCGGCTTCACCATGGGCGGGCTGAATTACGTGGTGACCGTGCTGCAGGCACGCACCCGCGGCATGACCTTGATGCGTCTGCCCTTGACGGTGTGGGGCATCTTCACCGCCACCGTTATGGCGCTGCTGGCATTCCCTGCGCTGTTCGTTGGCTCGGTGATGTTGCTGCTCGACCGTCTGCTGGGAACCAGCTTCTTCATGCCGTCGCTGGTCGAGATGGGCCAACTCAGCAAATATGGCGGTGGCAGCCCGCTGCTTTTCCAGCACCTGTTCTGGTTCTTCGGTCATCCCGAAGTCTACATCGTAGCTTTGCCCGCCTTTGGCATCGTCTCCGACCTGATCAGCACGCATGCGCGAAAAAACATCTTCGGCTATCGCATGATGGTCTGGGCAATCGTGGCGATTGGCGCGCTCAGCTTCGTCGTGTGGGCGCACCACATGTATGTGAGCGGGATGTACCCATATTTCGGGTTCTTCTTCGCCACGACGACGCTGATCATCGCCATTCCCACCGCCATCAAGGTCTACAACTGGGTCCTGACCCTTTGGCGTGGCAACATACATCTCACGATACCGATGCTGTTCGCGCTTGGATTCATCGTCACCTTCGTGAACGGTGGGCTTACCGGCCTATTCCTCGGCAACGTCGTGGTCGATGTGCCGCTTTCGGATACCATGTTCGTCGTCGCGCATTTCCATATGGTGATGGGCGTCGCGCCGATCATGGTTGTGCTAGGGGCGATCTATCACTGGTACCCGAAGGTCACGGGGCGAATGTTGAACAACGTTCTGGGCCAGTTTCATTTCTGGGTCACGTTCCTCGGCGCCTACCTGATCTTCTTCCCCATGCACTATCTCGGGCTGCTCGGCGTTCCGCGCCGATACTTCGAGCTCGGCGAGGCGGCGTTCATTCCGCCGTCCGCCCACTCGCTCAACCAGTTTATCACCGTGGTCGCGTTGACGGTTGGCTTCGCCCAGATGGTGTTCCTGTTCAATCTGGCCTGGAGCCTGTTCGAGGGCGAGCCGTCGGGGGGTAATCCTTGGCGAGCGACGACGCTGGAATGGCAGACGCCGGAGACGCCGCCAGGGCACGGCAACTGGGGCAAGGAACTCCCGGTCGTCTATCGTTGGGCCTATGACTACAGCGTGCCGGGTGCTGCTGAGGACTTCATTCCACAGAACCAGCCGCCCACGACGGGGGCCATTCAGGGAGCTGCTCCGTGAGCGCCGTTATCCTGTTCCTGGGCGTGATCGCGGTCATCGCCGGATGGTGGCTCTCGCAGCAACGGCTGACTGCCAAACCGTGGCTGGAGGCGGGTCCGATCGATGACTTCCCAGGCACAGGCGCAATGACCTGGCCGGCAGCGAAGGTCGGACTTGGCGTATTCCTCGCCGTCGCCGGCTCGCTGTTCACACTTTTCATCAGCGCCTACTCCATGCGCATGAACATGGCGGACTGGCGGACAATGCCCGTGCCGACGGTACTGTGGTTCAACACGGGCGTGCTGGTCATAAGCAGTGTCGCATTGCAATGGGCGTACGTTGCGACGCGCCGGAACGACATCGACGGCGCCATCGTCGGTCTGCTCGCCGCTGGAGGGGCAGCGATCACGTTTCTCGCAGGACAGCTTCTCGCGTGGCAACAGCTGAACGCCGCCGGCTATTTCGTGGCGTCCAATCCGGCCAATGCCTTCTTCTACATGATCACCGCGGTGCACGGGCTGCACCTGACCGGCGGTTTGGTGGCGCTCGGCAGGACCACAGCCAAGGTATGGCACCGTAACGCCGCGACGGCCGAGATGCGCCTGAGCGTGGAGCTCTGCACCATCTACTGGCATTTCCTCCTGCTGGTCTGGGTTGTCCTGCTCGGTCTCCTGACGGGTTGGACGAACGATTTCGTCGACATCTGTCGCCAGTTGCTGAGCTAGGGAGGGTGAAAACAGATGGCTGAGACTGTGCTGACGAATACGGGGCAAGGTGCTGGGCGACTTCCGGGCTGGCAAGGCATCGCCGCGGATTGGGCTTCTGATCAGCGCGCCTTCAAAAACGTGTCCTGGGGCAAGGCCATGATGTGGATCTTCCTCCTCAGCGACACCTTCATTTTCAGCTGTTTCCTCCTGTCCTACATGACGGCACGGATGTCGACGATCGTGCCATGGCCCAACCCAAGCGAGGTCTTCGCGCTTAATCTCGGCGGCAAGGACGTCCCCCTCATCCTGATCGCCATCATGACCTTCGTCTTGATCAGCAGCAGTGGGACGATGGCGATGGCCGTCAATTTCGGCTACCGCAGGGATCGCGTCAGGACCGCAATCCTGATGCTGGTCACGGCAGCATTCGGCGCGACGTTTGTTGGCATGCAGGCCTTCGAATGGACAAAGTTGATCATGGAGGGCGTTCGCCCCTGGGGCAACCCGTGGGGCGCGGCGCAGTTCGGCTCTTGCTTTTTCATGATCACCGGATTCCACGGCACCCACGTCACGATCGGCGTGATCTTCCTGATTGCAATTGCGCGCAAGGTCTTGCGGGGCGACTTCGATGTCGAAAGGCGCGGCTTCTTCACGAGCCGGAGAGGCTATTACGAGATCGTCGAAATCACCGGCCTGTACTGGCACTTCGTCGATCTCGTGTGGGTGTTCATCTTTGCGTTTTTCTATCTTTGGTGAGGTCGGCGCATGACAAATGCCACGGTACACATGGAAGGACAGCTCCAGGCTCATGTGCATGACGCAGTCGCACCGGCGGCGGCACACGCCAAGGGCCAGCAGCACCCGATCAAACTCTACCTCGTGGTCTGGGCATGGTTGTTCGTGCTCAGCACCTGCTCCTATCTCGTCGACTATTTTGGCCTGCACGGCAGTCTGAGATGGTCGCTGATCCTGCTGTTCATGGTGTTGAAAGCCGGCCTCATCGTTGCCGTCTTCATGCACATGGCCTGGGAGCGGCTGGCCCTAGCCTATGCCATCCTGCTACCGCCGGTCGCGGTGTTGGTTTTTGTGTCGATCATGGTGCTTGAGTCCGAGTACACGCACTTGCTTCGAGTGGTGTTTTTCGCGACGCCGTTGTAGGACCCGCGGGCTCGCCCAAGGCAGGGAATTCACCCCTCGAACGCGTCGATCGACGCTTTGCTCCCACGCGACACCAGCGTCTCGTCCGGAGCGGCTAGCTGCTCGCCTTTGTCGCGAAAGCGGTTAGTGATGGGATAGCGGCGGTCGCGGCCGAAATTCCTGGCCGTCACCTTGACGCCGGGCGCGGCCTGGCGACGCTTGTATTCGGCGACATTGAGGAGATGGTCGATGCGCACCACCGTCTCGCGGTCGAAGCCGGCGGCGATGATTTTGTCGAGCGGCTCTTCGTGCTCGATGAGACGCTCGAGAATGGCATCGAGCACCTCGTAAGGCGGCAACGAATCCTGGTCAGTCTGGTTCTCGCGCAGCTCCGCCGTCGGCGGACGTGTGATGATATCGGGCGGGATCACCTCGCCGGCCGGCCCGAGCGCGCCATCGGGCTTCCAGACATTGCGCAAGCTTGCCAGCCGAAACACTTGCGTCTTGTAGATGTCCTTGATCGGATTGAAGCCGCCGTTCATATCGCCGTAGAGCGTGGCGTAGCCGACCGACATTTCCGACTTGTTGCCGGTGGTCATCACCATCAGCCCGGTCTTGTTCGAGATCGCCATCAGCAGCGTGCCGCGGGTGCGGGCCTGGAGATTTTCTTCGGTGATATCCGGCGGCAAATTCTTGAAGATGCCGGACAATATGGTCTCGAACCCGGTCACGGCTTCGGCGATCGGCAGCACCTCATAACGAATCCCGAGACGGCCGGCGAGCTCGCCGGCGTCCGCGATCGAGCTTGCCGCAGTATAGCGGTAAGGCAGCATCACGCCGTGCACCTGATCGGCGCCGAGCGCATCGACCGCGATTGCCGCGCAGAGGGCAGAGTCGATGCCGCCGGAGATACCGAGCAGCACACCGGGAAAGCCGTTCTTGGCGACGTAATCACGCAAGCCGAGCACGCAGGCTGCATAGTCGGCATACTCGCCCTCGGGCTGCTCCGCGACAGGACCGGTGCAGCGCCAATCGTCGCCGTTTCTGGTGAAGCGCAGTGTGGTGATGCTTTCCGCGAACGCCGGCAATTGCGCCGCGAGCGAAAGATCGCCGTTGAGCGCGAAGGAAGCACCGTCGAACACCAGCTCGTCCTGGCCGCAAACCTGGTTGAGATAGACCAGCGGCAAGCCGCTCTCGGTGACGCGCGCGACCGCAACCGACAAACGCACATCGGCCTTGTCGCGGGCGTAGGGCGAGCCGTTCGGCACCAGAATGATCTCGACGCCGGTCTCGGCCAGCGTCTCGACCACGTTCTCGTAATCCTCGGACTCCTCCAGCCAGATGTCCTCGCAGATCGGCACACCGATCCGAACGCCGCGCACGGTCACCGGCCCCGCGGCGGGGCCGCGCGAAAACAGCCGCTTCTCGTCGAACACGCCGTAATTCGGCAGGTTGCATTTGAAGCGAAGCGCGGCGATACGGCCGCCATCGAGCAGCGCGCAGGCATTGTAGAGTCTGCCCTCCTCCACCCAAGGCGTGCCGACCAGCATGGCCGGGCCGCCATCAGCGGTCTCGCGCGCGAGCGCCTCGATCGCGGCGCGGCAGGCGGCCTGGAAGGAAGGCTTCTGCACGAGATCTTCCGGCGGGTAGCCGGCAATGAACAATTCCGGAAACAGCACGAGATCGGCACCGTCGGACTTGGCCTGCGCGCGCGCGGCACGCGCCTTGGCGGCATTGCCGTCGATGTCGCCCACGGTCGGATTGAGCTGGGCGAGCGTGACCGCGAATTCGTTGAGACGTTCGGTCATGGCCGCCGCGCTCCGATCAGAGCATGATCCGGAAAAGTGTGAAGCGGTTTTCCGAAAAGATCATGCTCAAAACAACAACCTAAAGCGCGATTAGCGCTTTAGAGGAACCCCAACCGCTCGATGATGGCGATGATCCAGAACGCGCCGGCCATCAGGAGCGCAACACCGACCGCGGCCGAGCCCATGTCCTTGACCCGGCCGATCTGCTTGTCGTGATCCATGGTCAGCCGGTCTGCAAGCTTCTCGATCGCGGTGTTGAGCAGCTCGACCACCAGCACGAACGCGACTGAACACACCAGCTCGACCGCGCGCATCGCGGTCGAGCCGACGAACCACGCCAGCGGCAGCGACAAAAGAAGCGCGACAATCTCCTCGCGGACGGCCTGCTCCGACCGGAACGCAAAGGCCAGACCGTTGCGGGAATTGACCGTGGCCTTCAATATCCGCAGCAAGGTCTCAGAGCCCCGCTGCGGCCGGCATCGGCATGACCTTGCCGGCGCGCTCCTGCTTGAGCAGCTCCGCGACCAGGAAAGCCATGTCGATGGATTGCTCTGCATTGAGCCGGGGATCGCAGACCGTGTGATAGCGATCGTTGAGATCCTCGTCGGTGATCGCGCGGGCGCCGCCGATACACTCAGTGACATCCTGGCCGGTCATCTCCAGATGCACGCCGCCGGCGTGCGTGCCTTCTGCCGCGTGGATGGTGAAGAACGACTTCACCTCGGACAGGATGCGGTCGAAGGGGCGCGTCTTGTAACCCGACGTCGAGGTGATGGTGTTGCCGTGCATGGGATCGCACGACCAGACCACCGCTTTGCCCTCGCGTTTCACGGCGCGGATCATGTTCGGCAGGTGCTCGCCGACCTTGTCGGAGCCGAAGCGGGCGATCAGCGTCAACCGGCCCGGCTCGTTGTCGGGATTGAGCACGTCGATCAGCTTCAGCAGCTCGTCGGGCTTTAGCGACGGACCGCATTTGAGCCCGATCGGGTTCTTGATGCCGCGGAAATATTCGATATGGCCGTGATCGAGCTGGCGGGTGCGGTCGCCAATCCAGATCATGTGGCCTGAGGTCGCGTACCAGTCGCCCGTGGTGGAATCGACGCGGGTCATGGCCTGCTCATAGCCGAGCAGCAGCGCCTCGTGGCTGGTGTAGAAATCGGTGGCGCGCAGCTCGGGGTGAGCCTCGAGATCGAGGCCGCAAGCGCGCATGAAGTTGAGCGCGTCCGAGATGCGGTCGGCCAATTCCTTGTAGCGGCGGGACTGCGGCGAGTCCTTGAGGAAGCCGAGCATCCACTGATGCACGCTGCCGAGATTGGCGTAGCCGCCGGTCGCGAACGCGCGCAACAGGTTCAGCGTCGCCGCCGATTGCCGGTAGGCCATCAGCTGGCGCTGCGGATCAGGGACGCGCGCTGCCTTGGTGAAGGCGATGTCGTTGACGATGTCGCCGCGATAACTCGGCAGCTCGACGCCGTCGATCTTCTCGGTCGGCGACGACCGCGGTTTTGCAAACTGACCAGCGACGCGGCCGACCTTCACCACCGGCACGGCACCGGCATAGGTCAGCACCACCGCCATCTGGAGCAGCACGCGGAAGAAGTCGCGGATGTTGTTGGCGCCGTGTTCGGCAAAGCTCTCGGCGCAGTCGCCGCCCTGCAGCAGGAAGGCCTCACCGGCAGCGACCCGCGCCAGCGACTTCTTCAGGTTGCGCGCCTCGCCCGCGAACACCAGCGGCGGAAAGGTCGCAAGCTGCGCCTCGACGTCGGCTAGGGCCTTGGCGTCGGGATAGTCGGGCACCTGTAGCACCGGCTTGCTGCGCCAGGACTCGGGCGTCCACCGCTCGGACATCGCAATCTCTCCGTGAAGCAAAAAGTGCAACCTGATCTGTGGGTTGCGAGGGCCGCCTTATACACAGGCTAATCCCCGGCCGCCAGTTGTAAATCCATCCGGCACTGCAAACCCTTGCGGGAAAAGCCAAATTCGCATTTGCTGGGAAACGGCGAGGAAACTGGCAGGATACCTTCTGCCCATGGACGCGGCAGTGGACGACGTTTTCGTTGACGAGATCAGCTTCCCGGCGACCGACGGGTATGCGCTGAGCGGCACCCTGTTCCTGCCGCGCGGCACCAAACGCCATGCCGTACTGATCAACTCCGCCACCGCCGTCCCGCGGAAAATCTATCGCGGCTTTGCCTCCTATCTCGCCCATCGCGGCTGCGCGGTCCTGACTTACGACTATCGCGGGATCGGCGACTCCCGGCTGCCGGCGATGGTCGGCTACAACCAGCCGAAATCACTGGTCGGTTTCAAGGCCTCGATGTCGGACTGGGCCGCGTTCGACGTCACCGCCGCAGTGCACTGGATGCGCGCGCGCTACCGCACCCTTCCCCTGGCCTATGTCGGCCACTCCTTCGGCGGCCAGGCGCTCGGGCTGATCGCGAACAACACGGACATCTCGCGCGCCGCGTTTGTGGCCTCGCAGGCGGCCACCTGGCGGCTGATGACGTCGCCGGAAAAATACCGGGTCTTCGCCTTCATGAATTTTGTCGGAGTGCCGCTCGTCCACGCGCTCGGTTACGCGCCGGGCTGGGCCGGCATCGGCGAGGATTTGCCCAAGGGCGTTTTCCTGCAATGGGCCGAGTGGGTCTCGAGCCCCCGCTATCTCTTCGATTCAAAGCTGCCGGCGCTGGAGAATTTTGCCAAATTCAAAGGCGAGCTGCGCACTCTCTGCTTCTCCGACGACCCGTGGGCGACGCGGCCCGCCGTC
Source organism: Bradyrhizobium sp. LB8.2 (assembly GCF_040548035.1). Taxonomy (NCBI): domain Bacteria; kingdom Pseudomonadati; phylum Pseudomonadota; class Alphaproteobacteria; order Hyphomicrobiales; family Nitrobacteraceae; genus Bradyrhizobium; species Bradyrhizobium sp. LB8.2. Next base: position 16,385 of record NZ_JBEPQV010000002.1, read on the forward strand.
GAACTGCTTGCGAGCGGGTTCACCGCGATCAAGCCAGAGGTGGTGACGGTCAAACCGTCAGAGGTCAGCGCCAAGGGAATAGGCCATTTCGGCTTCTTCCGCCCCGAGCATCGCGACACGCTGTGGCGCGGCGTGGCGGAATGGATCCAGGGGGAGTGAGGCGGACACTTAACGAATGATCGTCGTCAGCGACGAGTAGCGCTTGTTCGGCTTGCCTTCGCCCGGCGCGAATTGCGCAAATGCCTCGCTGACGCGGACCGCCGGCGGCGTATCGCCGGCGAAACGAAACTCCTTCGGCCGCGGCGCGTAGAAGCTGGCGCTGTAATAGGCGTCCTCGAAGCGCGCCTCGCCGACCCCGAACAATGCGTCGCACGCGATCAGGAGCGCGTAGACTCCCGCGACCGCGACGACGACCTCCCTGAGAACTGACATGCTGGTGCCCCACCCTGTTGCAGGCAGGATGCACGCCGGTTCCAAAGCTGGGGTTTAAGGCCGCGTGGTTCTTGTCCGCAGGGTTTGCCGCCGCTGAGCGGAATGCAGGCAATTTTACCGATCTCGAAAAAGAGCCCGCCGGATCGGGCGATCAGGCGGGCTCCAGGCTTGGCCGCTCGGGAGGTATCAGACGGCCAGGTTCATCCACACAGCCTTCGGCTCGGTGAAGTTGTCGAGCGCGGCGCTGCCGTGCTCGCGGCCGAGGCCGGAGTCGCGCTCGCCGCCCCAGGGCAGGCGCACGTCGGTGTAGCCATAGGTGTTCATCCAGACCGTGCCCGCGCGCGCCCGCTTGGCGAAGCGCTGGAGCTTGCCGATGTCGCGGCTCCACACGCCGGCAGCCAGGCTGTAGGCCGTGCCGTTGGCGATCCGCAGCGCGTCGGCTTCATCCCTGAACTTGATGACACTGACGACGGGGCCGAAGATCTCCTCCTGCGATATCCGCATCTCGTGCGCGACATTCGCGAACACCGCGGGGCTGATGAAGTAACCACGCTCGCCGACACGTTCGCCCCCGGTGACAAGGGTCGCGCCCTCCTTCCGGCCGATGTCGACATAGTCGAGGATCGACTTCATCTGCTTCTCGGAGATCACGGGCCCGAGCACCGTCTTGCGGTCGAGCGGATCACCGATCCTGAGCGACTTCGCGCGTGCCGCCAGCCGCTCGACGACCTCGTCATAGGCCTTCTCCTGCACCAGCACGCGGGAGCCGGCCGAGCAGACCTGGCCGGCATTGAAGAAGATGCCGGAGGCCGCTGCTTTGGATGCGGCTTCGAGATCGGCATCGTCAAAGATGACGTTGGCCGACTTGCCGCCGAGCTCGAGCGAGACACGCTTGAAGTTGCTTGCGGCACCCTTCATGATTCCACGACCCACGCCGGGGGAGCCGGTGAAGGTGACCTTGTCGACGTCAGGGTGATTAACCAGCGCATCGCCGACGACCCGCCCGGGCCCCGTGACGACGTTGAAGACGCCCGCCGGCAGGCCGGCCTCAAGCGCGAGTTCGGCGATGCGCAGCGCCGACAGCGAGGTCAGCTCGGCCGGCTTCATCACGATGGTGCAGCCGCAGGCCAGCGCCGGCGCAAGCTTCCACATCCCGATCATCAGCGGGAAGTTCCAGGGCACGATCGCCGCGACCACGCCGACAGGCTCGCGCACGGTGTAGGTCAGGACGTCGTCGCGCACAGGCACGACGTCGCCGCTGATCTTGTCAGCCCAGCCGGCGTAGTAGATCAGCGTGTCGACCGCGGCCGGGAAATCCTGCCGCGAGGTCGCGGCGATCGGCTTGCCGGCATCGATCGACTCGAGTTCGATGATCTCGTCGGCGTGCTGCTTGAGCAGGTCTGCCCAGCGCAGCAGGATCTGGCCCCGCTCGGACGCCCGCATCGTGCGCCAGGCGCCTTCGAAAGCCCGGCGCGCGGCGGCAACCGCATGCTCGACATCGGCCTCGTTGCCTTCGGCGACGACGGCGATGACCTGCCCGGTGGCCGGATTGAGCGATTTGAAGGTGCGACCGGAGCTTGCGGGGACGCGGCGGCCGTCGATCAGCAGATGCTGGGGCCGGGACATGAACTCGGTGGCCGGAGAATGCGCAAGATCATATGCAATAGACATCATATCTTCTCCCAGTTCTGGAAGACCAGACTAGGCACATACGTATTGGAGTAAATATGATATGGTTTGCAAATGGGCAGCCACCATATGAAGTACAGTTCATAAAAGGGACCAATGCTTCAGATCGAGATCGAGGCCGTCTGGCGGTTTCGCCGCGAGGGCAATCCGCGCACCGCCATCATCATGCTCGGCGTCCTCAACGAAATCAGGAGGGCCGGGAAGATCACCAGCGCGGCCCGCGACGCGCACCTCTCCTATCGCCACGTCTGGAATCTGATCGAGCAATGGTCGGAGTTTTTCGGCACGCCGCTGGTCGAGACCCAGCGCGGCAAAGGCTCGAAACTCACGCCGTTCGGCGAGCGGCTGGTATGGGCGGGTGAGCGCATGCAGGCCCGCCTCGGACCTCAGCTTGAGAATCTGGCGCAGGAGCTGGCGAGCGAGATCAAGCCGTTCCTCGAGCAGCGCCCGTCGGTGATCCGCGTGCATGCCAGCCACGGTTTTGCGGTCGCAAAACTGCGCGAATTCCTCGACCGCGAGCCGGGCATCGGCGTCGATCTGCGCTATGTCAGCAACCAGCATTCGCTGGTCTCGCTGGCGCAGGGCGCCTGCGATCTCTCCGGCCTGCATCTGCCGCACGGCGCGCTACGGGCCCAGGGCATCAAGGCTGCCCGCGAATGGCTCGATCCGCGCGAGGACCGCGTCATCAGTTTCGTCACGCGCGAGATGGGGCTGATGGTCGCGCGCGGCAACCCGCTGCGCATCGCTTCGCTTGATGATCTGACCGGACCAAAAGTCCGCTTCGTCAACCGCGACCACGATTCCGGCACGCGGCTTCTGTTCGACCAACTGCTCGCGGCAAACGGCATCGAGGAGAGCCGCATCAACGGTGCGCAGCAGATCGAATTCACCCACGCCGCGGTCGCAGCCTATGTCGCGAGCGGCATGGCGGATGCGAGTTTTGGCGTCGAAGCCGCCGCCTGGCATTTCGGCCTCGATTTCATCCGGCTCCTGACCGAGGATTATTTCTTCGTCTGCAAGCGCGCGTTCCTGGACACCGGGCCGATGCAGCGCATCCTCGAGATCATCCGCAGCGCCGATTTTCGCGCAGCGGTGGCTACCCTGCCCGGCTACGTGCCGTCGGACACGGGCACCGTCACCGGCGTGAAGGCCTTTCTGGAGATGCACGCCGTCCGATGATGCATGGCGTGTTCGCCTTGTCCGTGACGGGCAGGAATGCCAATCTCCGCAGCAATGATCCAAGAGAGTCCGTCATGCCGCGCGCGATCGCCAAATCGGTGCCTGAGAAGGCTGATCGCGCTCAGCCGTGACCGGCCGCCTTGTTGCGGTGGCCGCTCTCGCTGAGGCGGTCGACCCAGGCGATGCCGATCGCGGAGATGATGAAGGTCAGGTGGATTAGCACCTGCCACATCACGCCGGACTCGGTGAAATTGCTGCGCGTCGTGCCGAGATTACCCGCCTCGATGAAGGTCCTGAGCAGCGAGATCGAGGAGATGCCGATGATCGCCATCGCAAGCTTGATCTTGAGCACGCTGGCATTGACGTGGCTGAGCCATTCCGGCTCGTCCGGATGACCGTTCAGGTTCAGGCGCGAGACGAAGGTCTCGTAACCACCGACGATCACCATCACGAGCAGGTTCGAGATCATGACGACGTCGATCAGCCCGAGCACGACCAGCATGATCTGTTGCTCGCTGGCGTCGAACGAGTGCACGACCAGGTGCCAGAGCTCCTTCAGGAACAGCAGCACATAGACGGCCTGCGCGACGATGAGACCGACATAGAGCGGGACCTGCAGCCAGCGCGAGCCGAAGATGAGCTGGGCAAACGGGCCGATTTGCGGCGCCGGCACCGGATCGGCCGAAAGTGCTTTGGGTTCAGACGTCATTGATCACTCCGGATGATAGGCAGAATCGTTGCCTTACAGACTCGCGATGACAGGCGCGAGCTCGAGCGAGCCGCGATAGATCATCTCGAAGGCGACGTAGACGATGATAGCGAGACCGACATAGCCGATCCAGCGCTGCTTCTGAAGCACGCGGCCGAGCAAATCGGCAGCGACGCCCATCAGCGCGACCGACAATAGCAGGCCGAACGCGAGGATGTAGGGATGCTCGCGCGCCGCGCCCGCGACCGCGAGCACGTTGTCGAGCGACATCGAGACGTCGGCGGCGACGATCTGCACCGCCGCCTGCCTGAAGGTCTTGCGCGGAGCGGCAGCAGCGCTCCCGTCGCCGCCATGGCTGAACGCGAGCTCGTTCGCATGCGCGGCCTGCTCGCGCAGCTCCCGCCACATCTTCCAGCACACCCAGAGCAGCAGCACGCCGCCGGCGAGCAACAGCCCGATCACTTGCAGAAGCTGGGTCGCGACGCCGGCAAAGACGATGCGCAAGGCGGTGGCGGCGATGATGCCGACGACAATGGCGCGCCGGCGCTGCTCGGCCGGCAGGCCGGCTGCGGCAAGGCCGATGACGACGGCGTTGTCGCCGGCGAGCACGAGGTCGATCAGGACGACCTGAAGCAGCGCGGTCAGCGCTTCGGTGGTGATGAATTCAGTCATGATTGATCGTTTTTAGGTGCCGACGGATCGAGCCATTGCGGCTTCTTCCGCTCGACCCAATCCAGAACCTTGCCGCGCGCGGATCGCAACGCGGGCACGTCTTCCGCAAGCAAAGCGAGGCCGAGCGGCAGCATCCAGACGCCGAGCACCGGCAGGAAGGAGAGCACGCCGCCGACAATGAGCAGCGCGCCCGAGGGGATTCTCACCCAGCGGCTGGACGGCTTGAGCAGATAGGTGACGGTGTCGCCCATGCGCGGCGGCAGGCGCCGGACAAGCTTGTCGAGGCGCGGGTCGCCGCCGGCCATCTGGCCGGTAGCGCCCGCAGTCCCTGTCTTATCCTCGTCCGAAACTGCGCTCATGCTTACTCCTCGGCGGCAATGCGCTGTTCGGCACGCACTGCACCCGGCGCCACCTGCTTTGCGCGCGGCAGCACCAGCGTCAGCAGGCGCAACAGCCTGATCGCCTGCAGTTCATGGGGATGGACGTCCTCGTCCGCGGCCGCGACCCGCTCCGACAGTTCCATCAAATGAGCCGACAGCCGCAGGTCCGAGACCGGACGCAGATTGTCGATCACCACATTGGCGAAATCCGGTTCCTCGAGTCGTTCGGCAAGCTCGTCGAACATCGCATAGAGCCGGTCGTCCGGGATGTGCGGTGCCAGCTTGCGATCCCGGATGAAACGGACGACCTCGTCGCGTTCGACCGGTGAAACTTGCCGGTCGGCGACCGCAACCAGCGCGCCGACGATCACCAGCGCCACCGCAGCCTGCTCGTTCAGGCTGGACGGCTCGGTGATCTCGATTTCGATCGGATTTGAATGCTTGGCGTCAGACATCGTTGCTCCCTTATCTTGCGAAATGACCGCACGGAGCTGCGATGGGGACGATTGGGTCGGAGAGACTCTCAAGAAGGCCCGACGATCGGCCGATCCATCGCATTCGCGCGGGACAGGTCATCCGACATCACGAGGTTTTGCCGACAGCGTCGGCTTCCTCGCCAGAGGGGCCCGGATTCTTGTTCCTTTGACACATAAAGATGGGCCTGTCGGAATCAAGGCGACGAGACTGCGACCAGCCGCCGCATCGGGTTCCGTGTTGCTCTGTTTGGCAGACGCACCGTCATTGCGGCGAAGCCCGTGTTACTCCACCCGCTCGACAAGATGCACCCGCGAGGGCGACGGCTCGAACTTGTCGCCAAAATACTGCGTCTCCTGCGCCACCAGACCGTCGTGGAATTCCATGATGCTCACCACGTAAGACGGCACCCCATCATACGTCAGCACGAATTCGCTCACCCACAGATCGTTGCCGCCGACGATCCGCCGAACCGTGAAGCGCTTCTTGCTCGGCTGCACGAAGCGGCTCTCCTGAATGTTCCTGCGGCCGCGGATGCGCTCGCCGGATTGCGGATAGTCGAGCACCGCGTCCTCGCGATAGATGTCGTGCTCGGCCTCGAAATCGTTGGCGTCCGACGCGTCCCAATGACGCTGGAGCGCGGCCAGTTTGCCCTGATCATCCATCGCGATCTCCCTCTTTGCGACTTTGTCTCGTGACGCCATCTGAGATTGGCCTGAGGGCCGCAGGTGGCAAGGCTTGCTCGCAACGTCTAACAACGCCTAACGAGCCAAAAACCCGGTCCGGGTGCAAGGATGACCGCAGAGCCGCGCAGTCACGGTTGGGAACACGCAATGGCAAGTTTGCTTTCGGTCAATGTCGGCCTGCCGCGCGACGTCGCCTGGCAAGGAAGGACCGTCTACACCGGCATCTGGAAGGCACCAGTCAAAGGCCCGCGCAAGGTGCGCCGGCTCAACATCGATGGCGACGGCCAGGGCGATACGGCCGGTCATGGCGGCGAGCATCGTGCCGTATTCGTCTATCAAGACGATTCTTATCGATACTGGCAGGAACATCTGGGTCGATCGAACCTCGTTCATGGCCAGTTCGGTGAGAACTTTACGGTCGAGGGCCTTGCCGACAGCAACGTGTGCATCGGAGACCGCTACAGGATCGGCTCGGCCCTGTTCGAAGTGACGCAGCCGCGCGTCACCTGCTACCGGCTCGGCATTCGCATGGACGAGCCGGACATAGCCGCGCTACTGGTCAGGCACGGCCGGCCCGGTTTCTATTTTCGTGTGATCGAGGAAGGCGACGTCGAGGCCGGTGACGAGATCATTCAGATCGCCGTGGGGCCCGAGCGCATGAGCGTGTTCGAGATCAATGCGCTGCTTTACCTGCCGCCTCATCCGCGCGAACGTCTCGAGCGCGCGCTGCGGATTCCCGCGCTGAGCCGCGGCTGGCACCGTTCCTTCGAGGCGTTGCTCGAGCAGCGCAAGGAGAACAAAGCGGCGGGAAACGCCGGGCTCGGACCGGCGGCGAGCCCACCTCCGGCCTGGCGCGGATTCCGGCCGTTTCGCGTAGCCCGCAAGATCGCCGAAAGCGGCAACGTGACGTCGCTGATCCTCGAACCCGTCGACGGACATCCTGTGGCCGCCGCCCTGCCCGGTCAGTTCGTCGTTGTCCGACTCCGGCCGCTGGCTGCGCAAGCGATGACGCGCAGCTATTCGCTCTCGAGCGGCTCCGATGCCGCGCCCTATCGGATCAGTATCAAGCGCGAAGCGCACGGTGCCGCCAGCCGTTACATCGCCGATGACCTCCGAATTGACGACGTCGTACAGGTCGGTGCACCCCGCGGCAGTTTCACGCTCCGGCAAGATGCGCGCCCAGTCGTCCTGTTGAGCGCCGGAATCGGCGTGACGCCGGTGCTCGCAATGCTCCACGCGCTCGTCGCTGAAGAGACGACGCGGGACGTCTGGTGGCTTCACGGCACTCGCGACGGCCGCGAACATGCGTTCGCCGCCGAGGCGCGCGAATTGCTAAGTGGGCTCGCTCATCACCATAGCCACGTCTGTTACAGCGCGCCTGACCCGGGCGATCGTCTCAATGTGGAGTTCGATACAGCCGGACATCTGGACGCACGCCTGCTCCAGAGCCTGAGCGTGCCGCGTGACGGCGATTTCTATCTGTGCGGACCGGCCGCTTTCATGAGCGATCTGAAAGCTGGCCTAACCACGTTGGGCGTCGCGCCGGATCGCATCCACACCGAATTGTTCGGCGCCGGACCGTCCTTGACGCCCGGCATAGCGTCCTCCCCGCAGAAGCGAGCGCACTCGCCGGCCGGCGCCCCCGGCCCCGGCCCGATGGTTTCGTTCGCCCGAAGTGGACTCAATGTGTGCTGGGGACCGGCCTACGCCAGCCTGCTGGAGCTGGCCGAAGCCTGCGACGTCCCCGTGCGCTGGTCGTGCCGGACCGGCGTCTGCCACAACTGCGAGAGCGGACTGATCGCGGGAGCGGTCAGCTACGCGCCGGATCCACTCGACCCGCCAGCGGAGGGCAACGTCCTGATCTGCTGCTCGCGGCCCCGAAGCGATGTCGTGATTGATCTGTGAAAATGGGGACTCGTTATGCGAGGCGGCGCCGGGTCTCAGGACGCTGTGGGACCACGGCCGCAAGGAGCATTTTTATCCCTACGGCAAGGCTTACGTCGAAACTCTCGGCGAACCGGACTAGAACCACATTCCGACATCGTCCGCTCGGGCGAATGCCGGCTTGGAATGTGGATGATCCAGATGAAGACCAATCCCGCTCCCCGGGCCGGCCGCATGGGCGCGCGCCAGATCTACGATGCCCTGAGGGATCAGATTTTGGCGCGGGTGTACGGGATCGACGGGTTGCTGCCGTCCTCGCGCGCACTTGCCGGCGAGATGGGTGTGGCCCGCTCGACCGTCACCGTCGCCTACGAACAGCTCGCCGCCGAAGGCTTTATCGAGACACGCCATGGCGCCCGGCCGCGTGTGGCTCGCGCCATCGTCGAGCGAGGACGCACGCGCGTGGCGTCGGGGCCGTCGGCGCGGAAGGTGCGGCTGTCGGCCTTCGGCGAGCGGTTGCTTCGGGACCCGCCGCGCAGCTGCGCGGAATCGTCGGCGTGCGCATTCCCGTCGTGCGGTTCGAAGGCAAGCGCAAGATGAGCCAGAACCGTCCCGAGGCCGACCGTGTCGGCGTCGCGCAAGGACTTGCGGCGAGCGAGAACGCGCTTGATCGGGAGGTTGCGCCCCTCATTCCGGTGCCGATGTGAGCGAAGTTCGGCGCGCCGAGGCGCGCTTGAATAGTTGCAGGGCGGCGTCGATTCGATCCGCATGTAGCAGACCGGAGCCATCCTGGCGTCAGGCTGCCGTGGACATGGCGAAGTGGGCCGACAGTCCGTACGGCAAGCCCGAGCGGGCTGTCCGTCGGTCGTTCGAGTGAATGGCTTCAGACACCCGGCCGCTGGTACTTGCTGATCGGCGCAGCTGCACGTCCGCGCAGGACGTGCCGACAAATTAGACAAGACGCGCCTCGTCACTGGATCTGCAGGCTTGGCGAAGAGGGCCATGCAGGCCCGTGAAGCGGGTCATCTAACATCAGGTGCGACCTCGATTTTTCTTCGCGTGGCGGCGAGCCGAAGAGCCCGCGTGCCGCGCGGCACCTCGACTGGCCCAAATTTCGCAAGGCAGCATCAGGCCTGATTCCCTGCTCTCCCACGATTGGAGCGGCAAGATGCGTGCGCCGAGAGACCGGGTGAGCGGCCCAGAATCGGAGAATGCCATGAACGTGCATGCCGCCGGCGATCTCAAATTCACCGGCCTGACCCGCCCGGACGGCGCGCCCGTTCGCCTTAACGCTCAGGATTTCGTGGCGATCGATCGCGACCGGAATGCGAAGTTCGAAGCGACGTACCGGCCGCAAGCGCTCTACAATCGCGCCAACGAAGGCTTTCACGCCAACAACGAAACCTTCCTGCTGCACGAAGTCGCGACCAATCTGCCGATCTACCGTCCGGACACCGGCCCTACCGATTTCCACCTGCATCTTCCGCCGGGCGGCTTTCAGCTCGTGCTGGTCACCTCCGGCGCGTTCACCTTCGACTATGACGGGCGCTTCTACAATGTCGGCCCTGGCGCTGTGATGTTGCAGAGCGCGATCGTGCACCGCCAGCTGTTCTACACCTGGTCGGGACTGTCGACCGAAGAGAACCTGAAGACGCCGCAGACGGTGGTGCCGGATCCGATTTCCATGGGCTATTCGGGCAAATTCCTCGAAGCCTTCGTGACCGATCCCACCACCTTTCCAAACCCGAGCATCGTCGGCCCGGACCAGATCAACGAGGCCGAGACGCCGCGTGTGGCCTGGAGCCACTCACTGCATGATCGCCCGGCCGATGCAGGCTTCTGGCTTCAGGATCCCCTGGCGCTGGATGCGCTGTTCAAGCCGCTCACCGACAGCCCTGTCAAATCGGCGATGCCGGTCTATGTGCGCGACATCGGGATCGAGGCCCCGAGCGGCCATCTCGTCAGCGGCCACATCATCGCGACTGACCCGCGCGGCCAGTCACTCCTGCCGAAGAGCACATCGGCTGCAGCCGATGGTAGCTGTTTCGCCAAGGGCGAGGTTGCGATCTATCGCGTCATTCGCGGCACGGCTGAATTCAAGAGCAAGGCTGGCGAGACCTTTGAGCTCGCGGCTGGCGATGTGGTGACCGCCGGCAACAACGCGATCAGCCTCACAGGCATCGGTGACAACACGCAAGTTCTCCGGCTCGGCCTTCTCAAGGGCATGAACGACCTTCGCAGCTGGACGCCGACGCAGCGCGACGAGATCGACGGCCTCGCCGGCCAGATCATCACGCAGAAGGACATCCGTCCCCTGCGCACCGAAGGCAAGCCGGTCGGGTATCTGTACGGCTGAGCGCCGGGGTTACTCCGCCGCCTGGCGCACATGCCGCGCGGTCGGGGTGCGCATCGTGACGAGCTCTTCGGCCGCAGTCGGATGCAGCGCAATCGTCGCGTCGAAATCGGCCTTGGTCGCCTTCATCTTCACCGCAATCGCGACTGCCTGCGTGATCTCGGCCGCGGCATCACCGACGATGTGACAGCCGAGCACGCGATCGGAGGCCCCGTCGACGACGAGCTTCATCAGCACGCGGGTATCGCGGCCCGACATCGTCGCCTTGATGGGGCGGAACGTCGTCTTGTAAATGTCAACATGGCCAAATTGCGCCCGCGCCTCGGTCTCGGTGAGGCCGACGGTGCCGACCTCCGGCTGCGAGAACACGGCGGTCGGGATGGTGGCGTGATCGACCTGCACCTCGCGCCTGCCGAACACGGTATCGGCGAACGCATGGCCCTCGCGGATCGCGACCGGCGTCAGGTTGAAGCGGTGGGTGACGTCGCCGATCGCATAGATGCTGTCGACCGAGCTCCTCGAGAAATGATCGACCGCGATGCCGCCATTCCTGGGATTGATGGCGACGCCGGCCTTCTCCAGGCCGAGATTGGCCACCGCCGGATGGCGGCCGATCGCGAACATCACCTGGTCGGAGGCAAGGCTCGATCCGTTCGACAGATGCGTGGTGAACTCCTCGCCGTGCCGATCGACCTTCGCTACCGTGCAGCCGGTGAGGATGGTGATGCCCTGCTTCTCCATCTCGGCGCGGACGTGTGTGCGAACATCCTCGTCAAAGCCGCGAAGGATGTTGTCGCCGCGATAGATCACGGTGACGTCGGAGCCGAAGCCGGCGAAGATGCCGGCGAATTCCAGCGCGATGTAGCCGCCGCCCTGGATCACGATCCGCTTCGGCAGCTTGGTCAGGTGGAAAGCTTCATTGGAGGAGATCACGTGCTCGATGCCCGGGATCGAGGCGCCGTGATTGGGCGCGCCGCCAGTGGCGATCAAAATGTATTTTGCCGTGATCTTCTTGTCGTTTTCGAGCAGGCGGACGGTGTGCTTGTCCTCGATCACCGCACGGCTCTTCACGACCTGCGCACCCGCCTTCTCGACGTTGGCAGTGTAGATCGCCTCGAGCCGGGCGATCTCCCTGTCCTTGTTGGCGATCAGTGTCGGCCAGTCGAAGCTGGCAGGCGGAACGGTCCAGCCGAATCCCGCGGCATCCTCGATTTCATGACGGAAATGCGAGCCGATCACGAACAGCTTCTTCGGCACGCAGCCGCGGATCACGCAGGTCCCGCCCATGCGGTACTCTTCCGCGATCATCACACGGGCGCCGTAGCCGGCCACGATGCGGGCGGCACGCACGCCGCCCGAACCGCCACCGATGACAAAGAGGTCGACGTCGAATTCAGCCATTGTCCACTCCGACCTCTTTCAGCAACTCCTGATCAGATAGTATCTGTCAGATCTCCTTGCCACGCTTGCGCATCTCGGCGCGGAAGTTGCCCATCACGGTCTCGGAGAAATTTTGAGCCCAGGAGTTCATGAAGGCCATGCTCAGCCCGATTGCGCGCGGCTCGGCCTCGATCAGCTTCTTGCCCAGCGGCGACTTGTAGAAGGTGACGAGATCCTTCAGCTCCTGCTCGGTGAACTCGCTGGCATAGACCTGCGCCATGCCGTCGCCGATTTCGCTCTCGCGGCCCTTGAGCTGCTGGGCGACGACCTGTGCGATCTCGTTGAGGTCCTTCTGGTAGTTGAGGTTCTGCTGGATCAGCGTGATCTTGGTCTTCTCGACCATGCCGGGCACCGCGTTGGCGTACATCGCGCCGGCGTTCTTGATCGCCAGGATCTCCTTGGCGGCCGCGATGGCGCTCGGCGAGGATTTCGGCGGGGCCGCCTGCTGGGCGAGCGCCGGGGCGGCCGAGAGGGCCAGTCCCACAGCGAGAGTCGCGACCGGCAAGAACTTCAAAACGCTCTTCATTCCTAGTCTCCTTTCGGCTTTCGCCGTTCAACCACGCGGATTCCCTCGCCACCCGCCAAAACAGCCGAGCTGGCCAAGCCGATAAACAACCCATGCTCGACCACGCCGGGGATCGCGCTCAACGCCTTGGCGAGGCGGGGCGGATCCACGATCTGTCCGAGCTGGGCATCGACGATCCAGTGGCCGCCATCGGTGACGAAAACGTGGCCGTCCTTGCCTTTGCGGACCGCCATTTGCCCGGAAACGCCGCATTCCGCAAATGCCTTCTCGATCGCGCGCCGCGTTGCGCCGAGCCCGAACGGGATGACCTCGACCGGCAGCGGAAAGCGGCCGAGCGTCGGCACCCATTTGGTGTCGTCGGCAATCACGATCATGCGATCGGAGGCGGCCGCCACGATCTTCTCGCGCAAAAGCGCGCCGCCACCGCCCTTGATCAGGTTGAGCGCGGGATCGATCTCGTCGGCGCCGTCGACGGTGATGTCGAGATGGTCGATCGCGTCCAGCGTGGTCAGCGGCACACCGCAGCGCTCGGCATCGAGCCGCGTCGTCTCGGAGGTCGGCACGCCGATCACTTTCAGCCCGGCGCGGACCCGCTCGCCGAGCAGCTCGACGAAATGTTTGGCGGTCGAGCCGGTGCCGAGCCCGAGCTGCATGCCGTCACGGACATCCCCGAGGGCGCGCGCCGCAGCCTGCCGCTTCAACTGGTCCATGTTCACGATGTGCCCGCCTCTGGATAGGGAGTGTGCCGCCGATAAAGCCCGCTTGCGGCGGCCTATGTAGCCCCGTTTCCCCTCGGAGAACAGGGTCTGGGAACAGCTCTATAAGCTGATCTTATGGCGCCGCCCCTTGCGCCTATACGGCCAGGCCGGTAGCGCTGGGATCATGACCTCTCCTCACACCATCGTCTTCGATCTCGACGGCACGCTTGTGGATACGGCGCCCGACCTGATCACCGCGCTCAATTACGTGCTCGACCGCGAAGGGCTGCCGCCCGTGCCGATGGCCTCGGCCCGCAACATGATCGGCGCCGGCGCCCGCAAGCTGATCGAGCGGGGGCTGGAGGCCGAGGGCCGCAACGTCACGCCCGCCGATATGGACCGGCTGACGGCCGATTTCATTGTCTATTACGCCGACCATATCGCCGTCGAATCCCGGCCCTTCGAGGGGCTGGAAGCCGCGCTCGACCATTTTGCGGCCCAGGGCCATCGCCTCGCGGTCTGCACCAACAAGCTGGAATGGCTGTCGAAGCGGCTGCTGGACCAGCTGGACCTGAGCCGGCGCTTCGCGGCGATCTGCGGCGCCGACACTTTTGGCGTCCAGAAACCCGATCCGGCCATTTTTCGCGAAACGGTGGCGCGGGCCGGCGGCGAGGTCAAAGCCAGCATCATGGTCGGCGATGCCGGACCCGATGTCGGCGTGGCCCGGCGCGCTGGAGTTCCCGTGATCGGGGTCAGCTTCGGCTATACGGACGTGCCGATCGCCGAGCTCAAGCCGGACCGGCTGATCCATCACATGCGCGACCTGCCGGCGGCAGCCCACAGCCTGATGACGGCGTAAGAACACATCAAGCCACTGAAATCACGTCGTTATTTCTCTGTACCTGCGTTAACCATCTATTAATTATGCGCGGCCCGCCGGTTGCTTGCCTGGAACGACGCTTCTAGGTTTATCTGGGGATGTGGCGGTTCGTCGCAGCACAAAGTGGATGGTCATGCGTCGTGTCATCGCAATTGCGTTAACTGGGGCAAGCCTCCTCGGGGCAACAAGCCTCGCCGGCTGCTCCTCGATGTCCTGGGACGTGTTCAAATCGGCCCCGCCAACGGTCCAGGTCCGGCTCGAATCCAATCCCCCGGGTGCTGACGCCACAACCTCGCTCGGTCCGGGCTGCAAAACCCCCTGCTCCGTCTCGGTTCCGGCCGCCGACGCCTCCTTCATGGTGGCTTTCGCCCTGCCAAAATATCAGCCGGCGAGCGTGCCGGTGAACGTCATCAAGAATCCCGGCGATTTCACCACACCCGCCTCGGTCACGACCGACCCGAGCCCGGTTTTCGCTGAACTCCAGCCGGCCACCCCGCCAAAACCGGTCCGCAAGCCGCACCGGCCCAAGAAGCCGAAACCGGCGGCTTCCGCCGCACCGGCCGCAGGTTCGCCGTTCCCCGATCCGAATGCCGGCAAGCGCTGACCTCCGTTATCCCCCCAATTGTCTCTGACGCCCCTGATGCTTAGATTGCTTCCAGAGCACCGCTGACGCAAAGCTGCCCGCGTTGCCGTAAGGGACAAGGCATTTGGTATGAACGGACTTTCCGCGAGCCCCCGCGCCGCGCTGTCGAGCGCGATGACCGATCCGTTCGGACGGACCATCTCGTATTTGCGCGTCTCCGTCACCGACCGCTGCGACCTGCGCTGCTTCTACTGCATGTCGGAAGACATGACGTTCCTGCCCAAGGCGGATCTGCTGACGTTGGAAGAGCTCGACCGGCTCTGCTCGGCCTTCATTGCCAAAGGCGTGAAGAAGCTGCGGCTCACCGGCGGCGAGCCGCTGGTCCGCCGCAACGTGATGACGCTGGTGCGTTCGCTGTCGCGGCATCTCGAGAGCGGCGCGTTGGGCGAGCTGACGCTGACCACCAACGGCACCCAGCTTGCGAAACATGCCAGCGAGCTCGCCGATTGCGGCGTCCGCCGCATCAACGTCTCGCTCGACACGCTCGACCCGCAAAAGTTTCGCGAGATCACCCGCTGGGGCGAGATCGACAAGGTGCTGGAAGGCATCGAGGCCGCACGGGCCGCGGGGCTTGCCGTGAAGATCAACGCAGTGGCGCTGAAGAACCTCAACGAAGACGAACTTCCCGACCTGATGCGCTGGGCCCACGGCAAGGGCATGGGGCTGACGCTGATCGAGGTCATGCCGATGGGCGAGATCGGATCGGGACGAATCGACCAGTATCTGCCGCTGTCGCTGGTGCGCGCGCGCCTCGCCCAGCAATTCACGCTGACGGATCTGGCCGAGAGCACCGGCGGGCCGGCGCGCTATGTCAGCGTCGCCGAGACCGGCGGCAAGCTCGGCTTCATCACGCCTATGACCCATAATTTCTGCGAATCCTGCAACCGGGTGCGCGTCACCTGCACGGGAACGTTGCACACCTGTCTCGGCCACGAGGATGCCTCCGACTTACGCAAACCTCTGCGTGCATCGGATGACGATGTGCTGCTTGCGGACGCGATCGACCGCGCCATCGGGCTCAAGCCCAAGGGCCACGACTTCATCATCGACCGCCGCCACGACCGCCCCAGTGTCTCGCGGCACATGAGTGTCACCGGCGGCTAGCATCGGCTGGCCGGCCGCGACTTATTCCCCTTAACTATCAACAAACTTCCGATTGACTGACGGCACGCTCACTGGTTTGGTGCGGCTGCCTCATGCCTGCGCGGAGAGACAAGCCAACGCGCCACTCGGCGCAGTCAAGACGGCCGGGGCAAATCGGGGAGGACCAATCTTGCAAGCGCTCCTGAAGCTGAGCAATGGAATTGACGCGTTCACACGTTGGACGGGCAAGCGCCTGGCGTGGCTGATCCTGGTTGCCGTCGTCATCTCGGCGCTGAATGCGATTATTCGAAAGACGTTGGACACGTCCTCCAACTCGTGGCTCGAGCTGCAATGGGTGCTTTTCAGCATCGTGTTCCTGCTGTGCTCGTCCTGGACGCTGCTCGATAACGAGCACATCCGGATCGACATCTTCAACAGCATGATGCCGAAGCGGGTTCGCAACGTCATCGACGTGATCGGGCACCTCTTCTTCCTGATACCGCTGACCGTCGTCATGATCGTAACCGGCGTACCGTTCTTCCTGCGTTCGTTCCAGATCAACGAGCAATCCGGCAATGCGGGCGGCCTGCCGCAATGGCCGGCCAAGTCACTCGTCATGATCGGCTTCACGCTCCTGCTTGTTCAAGGCATCTCCGAACTGATCAAGCGGATCGCCATCATGCGCGGCATGATTCCGGATCCCCACGAGTCGCAGATTTCGGCGCTGGAGGCCGAAGTCGAGCACCTCGTTGAAGCGATCGAACAGAAGTGATCGCCAAGCGGCATCGTAGGGGGATTCAATGACCGCGTTTCTCATCGCCAATATGGCGCCAATCATGTTCGCCACGCTGGTGATCGTGCTGCTGCTCGGCTACCCGGCGGCATTTTCGCTCGGCGCCGTCGGCCTCTTCTTCGCTGTGATCGGCATTCAGCTCGGCGAATTCCATCCGGATTTCCTGCAGGCGCTGCCCGAGCGCGTCTACGGCGTGATGAACAACGACACGCTGCTCGCCATTCCCTTCTTCACCTTCATGGGGCTGGTACTCGAGCGCTCCGGCATGGCCGAGGATCTGCTCGACACTATCGGCCAGTTGTTCGGCACAATCCGGGGCGGCCTCGCCTACGCGGTGGTGTTCGTCGGCGCCCTGCTTGCGGCGACGACCGGCGTCGTGGCGGCTTCGGTGATCTCGATGGGCCTGATCTCACTGCCAATCATGCTGCGCTACGGCTATGACCGCCGCGTGGCGACCGGCATCATTGCGGCCTCCGGTACGCTGGCGCAGATCATTCCACCCTCGCTCGTCCTGATCGTGATGGCGGACCAGCTCGGCAAGTCGGTCGGCGACATGTACGAGGGCGCGTTCATTCCGGGCCTGGTGCTCGCAGGCCTCTACGCGGGGTACGCTTTTCTCGTCACCCTGATCTTTCCGAAAGCGGCGCCGGGCCTTCCCAAGGAGGCGATCGGCTTCCGCGAGGAAAGCGGCGACCGCGGCCTGAAGTCGCTTGGCGTGCTGTTCCTCGCGAGCTGCGTGTTCGGCTGGTTCATGATGCGGAATTCGGAGACCCACGGCGCCGACTTCGTCGTGCTCAGCATGTTCTTCGGCATCCTCTTCGCGTTCGCCGTCGCCGTCGCGAACTGGGCCATCGACAAGCTCACGGGCTTCCGTTTCCTCTCGAAGATGGCGCAACAAACCACCTTCGTCATGGTGCCGCCGCTGTTCCTGATCTTCCTGGTGCTGGGCACGATCTTCATCGGTGTCGCGACGCCCACCGAAGGCGGTGCGATGGGCGCAGCCGGCGCCCTCATTCTCGGTGCCATGAAACGTCGGCTGACCTGGGACCTCGTTCGTCAGGCGGTCGAATCGACGGCAAAGCTCTCCGCCTTCGTCGTCTTCATCCTGGTCGGGGCACGCGTATTCTCGCTCACCTTCTACGGCGTCAGTGGCCACGTCTGGGTCGAGCACCTGCTGACCTCCCTGCCCGGCGGCCAGGTCGGCTTCCTGATCTTCGTCAACGCGTTCGTGTTCGTGCTGGCGTTCTTCCTCGATTTCTTCGAACTCGCCTTCATCGTGATCCCGCTGCTCGGGCCCGCGGCGGAGCATCTCGGCATCGACCTGATCTGGTTTGGCGTGATCCTCGGCGTCAACATGCAGACTTCGTTCATGCACCCGCCGTTCGGATTTGCGCTGTTCTATTTGCGCTCGGTCGCGCCAAAGGAACGTTATACCGATCGCGTCACCGGCAAACGCATGGAGCCGGTCACGACGGGACAGATCTATTGGGGCGCGGTGCCGTTCGTCGTCATCCAGCTCATCATGGTGCTGCTGGTGATCATGTTCCCGTCGATGGTGATGCACTACAAGGGCGTGCAGTCCACCGTCGATCCCAACAGCATCAAGATCGAAATTCCGCAGATCGATCTGCCGCCGCTCGACTTCGGCCAGCCGAAGCAATAGCGCCCGGCCCGCCCGCAAAAAAAGAACCCGGAGCTTTCGCTCCGGGTTTTTTCGTTTGGCCGATCGCGGCTCGCAAATCAGCTCTGCGAGTTGCGCGCCATGAAGTTGTCATAGCCGACTTCGGCGACCTGGAACCACTGATATCCGTTGTTCGAGAACGCGGTCAGCGATTCGTAGACCTTCTTGAAGTCCGCGTTGCTGGCCGAGACTTCGGTGTGCAGCTCCTTTGCCGCCTTGAAGCAGGCTTGCATGACCTCCGGCGAGAACGGATGCAGCTTGGCGCCCGCTGCTAGCAGGCGCCGCAACGCCTGTGGATTGGCCTGGTCATACTTCGCCATCATCCAGTTGTTGGCGTAGTGCCCCGCTTGCTCGAGGATGCTCTGATAGTGCTTCGGCAGCGCGTTCCACTTGTCCTGGTTGACGAAGGCCAGAAGCATGGGCCCGCCTTCCCACCAGCCCGGGAAGTAATAATGCGGCGCGACCTTGACGAAGCCGAGCTTCTCGTCGTCATACGGTCCGACCCATTCGGCGGCGTCGATGGTGCCCTTCTCCAGCGCCGGATAGATGTCCCCTCCGGCGATCTGCTGCGGCACCGCGCCGAGTTTGGCCATCACCTTTCCGGCGAAGCCGCCGATGCGGAATTTCAACCCGCTGAAGTCCTGAGGCGTCTTGACCTCCTTGCGGAACCAGCCACCCATCTGACAGCCGGTGTTGCCGGCAAGCAGCGAAACGACGTTGTACTTCTTGTAGAACTCGTTCAGGACGTCCCTGCCGCCGCCCAGCATGTACCAGGCCTGGTTGATGCGCATGTTCGGTCCGAACGGCACGGCCGAGCCGAAGGTGAAGGTCGGGTCCTTGCCGAAATAATAGTAGGACGCGGTGTGGCCGATTTCGCAGGTGCCGTTCTGCACGGCATCGAGCACCTGAAGGCCCGGCACGATCTCGCCGCCGGCAAATGTCTGAATCTGGAATTTGTTGTCGGTCGCTTCCGCGACCATCTTGGCCATCATCTCGGCGCCGCCATAGAGCGTATCGAGTGATTTCGGCCAGCTCGTCGGCATGCGCCATTTGATCTCGGGCATCGATTGCGCGATGGCTGGAGCGGCGAGCGTCGCGGCACCCGCCGCACCAAGCCCGGTTACCTTGATGAAGTCTCTTCTTTTCATGATTTCCTACCCTGATGGATTGTGATGATGGGCCTTCTTGCCGAGGCTTGGAGGCCAGCATGGAACATGTCTCATCCGATTTCCATCCCGACGATGGCGAGGGACACAAATGCCCAGCTCCCACGCCAACCGGTCCTGCGACTTTAGGCTTAGACGATCAGCCGGAGATCGAAGGACGGAGCACGAAGTGATGCAGACCCGTTGGGCGCCTGGTGGCCACACGCCGCGATCGAGACGGCGCAGGTTCAGCCCGCCGCCGGTCCGGCCGCCTGCATCCCCTCCGCCAGCCTGAACCGCAGCGTGAACTCCGCGCCGCCGCCCGGAAGGTTCTCCACCGCGACTGTCGCCGTGTGATCGTCGGCCACGGCGCGCACGATCGAGAGCCCGAGGCCGGCGCCGTCGCTGCGCTGGCGGTCGGCGCGCCAGAAGCGCTGGAAGATCAGTTCGCGGTCGGCGTCCGCGATGCCCGGGCCGCAATCGCGCACCCGCACCGCACCGTCCTCGCTCACCTCGACGTCGACGGACGTGTCTTTTGCCGTGAACTTGATGGCGTTTTCGGCGAGATTGAAGATCGCGCGCTGGAGCATCTCGGAATTGCCATGGACCAGCACCGGCGCCTCGGTGCCCTTGAGGGCGATGTCCTTGTGCTGGGCTAGCGCGAACGGCGCGATCGCACCGACCACCTCGGCGCAGACGGCGCGCAAATCCGCGGACTCGCCGGGATCGAGCACCAGCGTGTCGAGCTCGGCGATCTCCAGCAGCTGGGCGACGATGCGGCTCATGGCTTCGATGTCGGCATGCAGCGCCTGCCGTGCGGCGCCGTCGCCAAGCGTCTCGATGCGCGTCCGCAAGATCGCGAGCGGCGTGCGCAATTGATGCGCGGCATCGGCCGTGAACTGCCGCTGCACGCGAAAGCCATCCTCGAGGCGATCGAGCGCCTGGTTGACGGCGGTGACGAGCGGGATGATCTCGCGCGGGATCTGCTCCGTCGGCAGGCGGATGTCGGTGCGCGCCGGCCCGATATTGCTGGCCTCCTCCGAGGCCTTCCACAGCGGTGCGATGGCGCGGCGGAAGATGATGATGTCGGCGGCGAGCAGGATCAGCAGGATCGGAATGGTGATCCACCCTACCCGCCGGAAGAAGTTCGAGATGATGTCGTCGATGATGACGTCGCGATGCGCAAGGTCCTCGGCGACGCGGATACGCACGATCTTGCCGTCGATGATGCGCGTGACGCCGGCGCCGGAAATCGTCTCGGACAGCGGCGGCGCCTGTGCCGCGGCGCCCGTCTTGCGGCGGGACGAAAACAGCAAACGGCCGTCGGCGTCGCGGATATCATACAGATACCGGCCATAGGCTTCGGAGTAGAGACCGCGCAGGCTGTCCGGCAGATTGAACGTCAGCAAGCCGTCCGGCTGCGCGACGATCCGTTCCCCCAGCACTTCGGCCTGCGCCCGCATGGCTTCGCGGTGCAACTGGTCGACTTCGGAATTGAGCAGCCAGAACATCACCAGCGGCAGGAAGATGGCAACCACCGCGACCGCCACGATGTGCATGAACACGATGCGCCAGATCAGCGATTTGAACGTCGGCGATCTCGCATAGATCCCGGCGACCCCCACGCTATTTCTCCTCGGCCATGAGATAGCCGACGCCGCGGATGGTGTGGATCACGACCTTCGCGCCGTGCTCGGTCAGCTGCTTGCGCAGCCGCGAGACGTAGACCTCGACCGCATTGGAGGCGACCTCGCCGTCGAGCCCGAAGATGTGGTCCTCGACGTTCTTCTTCGGCACCACGCGCCCCTGCCGGCGCAGCAAGATCTCCAGCACCGAGGTCTCGCGCGACGAGATGATCCGCGGCTGGTCGTCGACGAAGATTTGGCGGCTTTCGGTGTCGTAGACGAGATTGGCGAGACGCAGCGAGCGGCCGAGCAACTGGCCCGGGCGGCGCAGGATCGCCTCCAGCCGCGCCACCAGCTCCTCCATCGCGAACGGTTTTGCGAGATAGTCGTCGGCGCCGCTGCGCAGGCCGCTGACGCGGTCCTGCAAGCCGCCGCGCGCGGTCAGCACCAGCACCGGCAGTGGCTCCATCTGCCGGCGCAGCTCGCGCAGCACCGAGAGGCCATCGCCGTCGGGCAGACCGAGGTCGAGGATCATCGCGGCATAGTTGACGCTGCTCACCGCCTCGCGCGCCTCGGCCGCGCTGCCGACGATATCGCTCTCATAGCCGGCCGCCGACAGCCCGCCGGCCACCAGCCGCGACAGTTCGGCATTGTCCTCGACGATCAGAAGGCGCATCGCATTTCCGCCGGATACCCACGTCACCCCACGGCCCTTGCCGCATCTTCGCTCTCTTCCACCATTCCGGCCACCTCGGCCAGCGAAAAAGCACCCGACAGACCGGTCACCTCTTCTGTCAGCTTCGCGTCAGCCAACCAGGCGCGCGCCCCTGCGGCGCCCGTGTCGGTTGTTGGGCGCGAGCAGACATCCCCTGCCCGATCAAGCGTTACCGCTCCTGACCCAAATCTGGCATCGGACTGCACAGGGCTATTCGCTGAAACGTGAACGCGTTCACACTTGCAATCCGCCGGTCGTCCTAGGCTCTTTAACAGACGAGGGGGCTGTTCTCGAAGCGGAGAAGCTGCAATGCGTGAACCAAACCTTGAAAAGTTGAACGCGCTCGTAGGAAAGCTTGTCGGCGACCTCGGCATCTCGCTTGGCGGCGCAAGCATCCTGCTCGGTGATCGCCTCGGGCTCTACAAGGCGATGGCCGATGGTGCCGTGGTCACTCCGTCCGAGCTTGCCAAGAAGGCCGGTCTGCATGAGCGCTATGTGCGCGAATGGCTTTCCGGGCAGGCTGCCTCCGGATACATCGACTACCACCCCGAAAAAAACGCGTTCTCACTCTCGGCAGAGCAAGCCATGGCATTCGCCGAAGAGACCTCGCCGGCTTTCTTTGCCGGCGCATTCGATGTCGTGCAGTCCACCTACCTCGACGAACCCAAAGTCGCCGAAGCGTTTCGAACCGGGAAAGGCGTTGGTTGGCACGAGCATTCGAAGTGTCTTTTCTCTGGCACCGAGCGCTTCTTCAGGCCGGGCTATAACGCCAATCTGGTTTCGAACTGGATTCCGACGCTCGAAGGCGTCGAAGCGAAACTGAAAGCTGGCGCCAGGGTCGCCGACGTCGGATGCGGCCACGGCGCCTCTACGATTGTGATGGCGCAGGCCTACCCCAATTCAGAGTTTTTCGGGTTCGATTACCACAAGCCTTCGATTGAACGCGCGAAGGTCTTGGCGCAAGAAGCAGGAGTTGGAGACCGCATCACGTTCGCGCAGGCCAGTGCCAAGGATTTTCCGGCCAAAGACTATGATCTTGTGGCGTTCTTCGATTGCCTGCATGACATGGGCGATCCCGTGGGTGCAGGCAAGCATGTCAAGGAAACGCTGGCCAAGGATGGGTCGTGGATGATCGTCGAGCCGTTTGCTCATGACAATCTCAAGGACAATCTCAACCCGGTCGGATGCGTCTACTATCACGCCTCGACATTCATTTGTACGCCGGCATCACTGTCTCAGGAAGTGGGCCTGGGGCTCGGCGCACAGGCGGGTGAAAGCAGATTGCGTCAGGTCACGACTGAAGCGGGCTTCAGGCGCTTCCGCCGCGCGACCGAGACGCCGTTCAACATGATCTTCGAAGTGCGTTCTTGACCGATCCGGCCGTTGTCCGGGTCCTGCAAGCCGCCGCGCGATAATGGACAGGTGTCCCTGGCATCGCGGCCACACCCTTGATCCAGGTCAAGCATCACCTATCCTTTGGCCTCACGTTATGTTCAGCCTGAGGCAGCTCCGTCACTCCTTCAGCTCGCAGCAGGAAGAGGAGGATCACGATGCATCCGAACAAGCGTCTTTCGATCAAGTCCGCAACGATTGCAGGGATTGCTGCCAGCGCCCTGTTGGGGATTGCGGGTCTCACTCTCAATTCCGCACCAGCCGGGGCGGTCGTGTACTGCCAGTACGTTGATTATCCGCCTAGTTGCGTTGCGAGGGCCGGCGTCGTGCTCAGGCCACGCCCCGTGGCGCGAGCGGCGGTCCGGGCAGGCACCGCTGGCCCACGCAACATAAATGGCGGGGTCAATCGCGTCGGCATACGGTAGCGGTTCTGGTTTGTGAGTTGCGAGCCCTTGCTGCAATCGCACCCGTACGCACATTTCTGCGGCGGGTCGCGGCGCGCTAGCAACTTCCAGGTTGGCATCGCATTTGTTCATGCCTGACGAACGTGAGGAGCTTGCCGGTGATAACGATTCCAGAACTGACGTCCCAGGCGCTCGGTGCGTTCCTGATCTCGGAGACAAGAGGCCGCTTCGGCTCGTCGCATGCCACCTTGCCGGAATTGCTCCCCTACGCGGCAAAGCTGGCCCTGGAATGTATCGGCAACAGCGATGCATTATACCACAACGTCGAGCACACCTTGTTGGTCACGCTGGTCGGGCACGACATTCTGATCGGCCGCTCTCTCCTGAGGCCAACGACGGCCAGCGATTATGCTCACTTCATCCTCGCGTGTCTGATTCACGACATCGGCTACGTTCGGGGAATAATTCATGGAGACCAAGAGGGAGCCTATGTCGTTGATGGTAGCGGCCGAACAGTCGAATTGCCGATTGGCTCTTCCGATGCAGCGCTTGCACCCTATCACGTGGACCGCTCAAAATTATTCGCCGTGGAGCGTCTCGACGCAGTCGACCAGATCGACGCCGCTCGCGTTGCCCGGGCGATCGAATATACGCGTTTTCCCTATGCGGACGCTCCTACGAGCGAACTCAAGGATGACTTGGACGAGGAGGAAGGTTTGTTGCTGCGCGCCGCTGATCTGATTGGTCAGCTCGGCGATCCGAACTACATGAAGAAATCAAATGCGCTCTTCTATGAATTCGAGGAGATAGGGCTCAACAAATCGCTCGGATACGCCACGCCCGCGGATGTGGTCTACAAATACCCTCAATTCTACTGGACCAAGGTTGCCCCCCAAATCCAGGCCGCCATCCGCTGTTTGAATGTAACCTCGAGCGGAAGGCAATGGATCAGCAGCCTGTATGGAAACGTCCTGCGCGCTGAGCGAGAAGTCAGACTATCTGGTCCACAGCTATAGATCGGCGTTCGCAAACCGTGGTTTTCGGCAAAGAGGCCGACACAGCCTGAGAGGGCACCCTGATCGGCTACTCGTGTCCCCTATTGCACCCGCGAGTTTGCACCACCGTCCGAGGCCGTTCGCCGGGGGCCTCGCGCCGATTTCCGTCTGCTTTTGATCAAGGAACCAACACCCCCGCATCCCCGTTTGCCTCGGCTGCAACATTACTCATTTGCATGAGGCATCGTGCAGACCACCCAAGCAATGCACATGCGGATTGCACGACGAACACGTTCCGGCTCGTTTAGATCGGACTGTCTGACCGCCTTCACGCGACATCCGGGCGCCACCGCGTTTGCTGCCGCAGGTACCCTCATCGTGGCTACCGCAATCGTAAACCGACTGCTCGCGAGCAAAGCGCAACGCGATAACCCTCCGCAGGGACGGTTCATCGACGTCGAGGGAGTTCGCCTGCACTATTTGGAGCGCGGCAGGGGCAAGCCGCTAGTTTTGTTTCACGGCAACGGCAGCATGATCCAGGATTTCCACTCGAGTGGGTTGATTGATCTCGCAACCGAGAACTACAGGGTCATCGTGTTCGATCGCCCGGGTTTTGGGCATAGCTCGCGGCCGAGGGACGTCGTCTGGACTCCGGATGCCCAGGCAGACCTGTTCAAGAAGGCGCTCGATCAGCTGGGCGTCTCTCAAGCAATGGTCCTGGGTCATTCGTGGGGGGCGTCGGTTGCGGTTGCACTGGCGATCAAACATCCTTCGTTCGTGCAGGCTCTCGTGCTGGCCTCGGGATATTATTTCCCAACTCCCCGCTCGGACAGCGCGGCGTCAATGCTGTCCGCCATACCGGTGCTCGGGGACGTCATCAGCTACACGATTTCGCCGCTAGCCGGCCGGATGATGTGGCCCACGATGTTGCGCAAGCTGTTTGGCCCCCGGCCGGTCCCAAAGAAGTTCGCGGGTTTTCCCAGGGAAATGGCGCTCCGCCCGTCACAGATGCGGGCGACGGCGGCTGAAGCGACGATATTGATCTCCGCCGCATTCTCGGGTTCGAAGGCGTATGGAGAACTCAAGATGCCTACGATCATTATCGCAGGCCAGCGCGACCGTTTGATCGATATCAAGCAGTCGGTCAGGCTGCATGGCGAGGTCAAGCAAAGCAAATTGCGCCGGATCGACGGAGTGGGACACATGATTCATCATTCCGCAACTGCTGACGTCATGGCGGCCATCGACGAAGCCGCTGCTGAGGCGGTGTTGATCCATGGAAGGGAAGGTCCGGGCGTACAATAGCCCGAAGAGACTTCCAGCGCCTGACGGGCGCGAGATGGTGGGCGTACTCTTT
Source organism: Bradyrhizobium sp. LB8.2 (assembly GCF_040548035.1). Classification (NCBI taxonomy): domain Bacteria; kingdom Pseudomonadati; phylum Pseudomonadota; class Alphaproteobacteria; order Hyphomicrobiales; family Nitrobacteraceae; genus Bradyrhizobium; species Bradyrhizobium sp. LB8.2. The sequence continues at coordinate 42,220 of NZ_JBEPQV010000002.1, forward strand.
TCGACGGCCATGCCATTACCTGATTTCTTCACCATGAGATACTTGTCGTTGCAACGCCTCCCACGCGAATTACGCGAGGATCGAGACCGTAGATTTCAAATCCATTGCGCTTGTAAGTTCTGATCGCTTCCCTGGTGGCCCCAAGCTTTACTTCGCACGATGCTCCTGAAAAGCGGCTCTGAGTTCAGCCAATACATCGCTTGTCGCGCCCAATTCCGCATCTGCACGGCTTGCAGGTAAATCCTTGTATGCAATCGGTTGATCGAACTGGCTCGCCGTGAAGTCATACCGCCGGCCTCTGATGCGATTGTAAAAATGTTCGCCGGCCGGCAGAGGCGTCTTCAGCAAGTCGCCGCCGAAGAGCTCGTGAAGGAGCAGCGCGGTGACGTTGCATTGCCCTGCCGCCGGATTGTTCGCCGTCCATTGGCTGGCGGTTGCCAACGACCAGGCCTTGCGCAGCGCGCTTTGAACCTCATCGGGATCGAAGCTCATCGTCACTCCCCAGGGATCGGCGAAAATTTCGGATTATACGATTATGCCTTTCTGCCACTGTTTTGCCCGACGAGTCAAACGGCCTCGCTGAAGCACTCGCTTGGTGCTCCTGGGCACACCCCGCCTTGGCTCACAAAATGCGGACTTGCCCTCGGCCGCACGATGATCGGGCCTGCCTGCCAATTAGCTCCGTCGCATCAAGCTGTTGGCTGCGCTCACAGCGCCTTGTCCTCTCACCCCTCGTCTACTGTGCATGGGGTTGTTTTTCAGATTTTTTATTGGACACCCTTCGTACCGCGGCCTCCGCGGCGCCCATCCCGATCGCGTCGCGCCAAAGAAAAAGCCCGGCCTCGCGAACGAGACCGGGCGTATCGCCTTTCGACTTCTTGCGAAGATCAGCCGCGGGTGCGCGAGCGGATCATGAAGCTGTCGTAGGTGTATTCGGCGACCTGCCACCACAGATATTCGTCGGAGCGGTAGGCCTGCATGGCGTCGATCGACTTCTTGAAGTCGGGATTCTTGGCCGAGATCTCGCCCCACAACTCGTTGGTCGCCTTGAGACAGGCTTCCAGAACCTCGTTGGTGAACGGGCGAAGCTGCGTTCCCCCGGCCACCAGACGCTTCAGGGCGCCGGGGTTCACCATGTCGTAGCGCGCGGCCATCCAGGTGTTGGTGTTGACGGTCGCGTTGGTGAGGATCGCCTGATAGTTCTTCGGCAATTCGTTCCACTTGTCGATGTTGGCGAAGGCGTGAACGGTCGGACCACCTTCCCAGAAACCCGGGTAGTAGTAGTACTTGGCGACCTTGGCGAAGCCGAGCTTCTCGTCATCGTAGGGGCCGACCCATTCGGCCGCGTCGATGGTGCCCTTCTCGAGCGACGGATAGATGTCGCCGCCGGCGAGCTGCTGCGGCACCACGCCGACCTTCTGGAGCACCTGGCCGGCGATGCCGCCGATGCGCATCTTGAGGCCCGAGAGGTCGGCAACGGTCTTGATCTCCTTGCGGAACCAGCCGCCCATCTGGGTGCCGGTGTTGCCGCAGGGGAAGCCCACCACGTTCGACTTCTTGAAGAACTCGTTGGCGAGCTCGTTGCCGCCGCCCTGGTACAACCAGGAATTCTGCTGACGTGCGTTGAGGCCGAAAGGCACCGACGCGAAGATTGCGAAGGTCGGGTCTTTGCCGACGTAATAATACGACACTGTGTGGCACATCTCGACGGTGCCCTTCTGCGTCGCATCCAGCGCCTGCAGACCCGGAACGATTTCACCCGCCTGGAAGACCTGGATCTGAAACTTGTTGTCGGTCATCTCGGCGACGTACTTCGCCATCTGCTCGGCACCGCCATAAATGGTGTCGAGCGACTTCGGGAAGCTCGACGTCAGGCGCCACTTGATCTCGGGCGAGGACTGCGCGATCGCCGGCGAGGCCACCGCGGCGGTCGCCGCCGCGCCGGCTGCCGACACTTTCAGGAAATCACGACGCTTCATCTTCAGTCTCTCCTTGTTGGGGCGTTTCCCCTAACTTCCTCTTTGCTGCCGCACATTCCGGCGACGCGTTTTTGGGCCGCGTCGAACCGAAGGGGCTTGACTGCCGTGGGCCTTTAACACGGAAGCCCCGCTTTCGAAACGCGACATTGGCATGACAGGGCTCTACGAAAGTCGCATGTCCCCAGGGTATTGGTTTGAAGGGATTGGCTTGGATCCGCTCAGGCCGCGGCGATGACGCCCTTGAGCTGGTCCCGGACCTGTCCTGCAACGGCGCGGTAGATCGCCGCATGGGGACCGTCCGGCTCGCTGTCGACCACGGGCGTGCCGGCATCCGAGGTGGCGCGAATCGCCATGTGCAGGGGGATCTCGCCCAGGAACGGTACCCCGAGCTTCTCGGCCTCGTGGCGCGCGCCGCCATGGCCGAAAATATCAGATTTCGTGCCGCAATGCGGGCACTGGAAGTAGCTCATGTTCTCGACGATGCCGAGCACGGGCACGTTGACCTTCTTGAACATCGCAAGTCCCCGCCTTGCGTCGATCAGGGACAGGTCCTGCGGGGTCGAGACGATCACGGCGCCCTTCAAGGGGACGTTCTGCGCCAAGGTGAGCTGGGCATCGCCCGTACCCGGTGGCATGTCGACGACGAGCACGTCGAGCGTGCCCCATGCGACGTCGCGCAGCATCTGCGTCACCGCCGACATCACCATCGGCCCGCGCCAGATCATCGCGGTCTCTTCCTCCACCAGGAAGCCGATCGACATGATGGCGAGGCCGAAACGCCGGAGCGGAATCATCTTGCGCTCGTCGTTCAGCGCTGGCTTGTCGTGCAGGCCGGTCAGCCGCGGCACCGAGGGGCCGTAGATGTCGGCATCAAGCAGCCCGACCTTGAGGCCGAGGTCGCGCAGGCCCAGCGCCATATTGAGCGCAGTGGTGGACTTGCCGACGCCGCCCTTGCCCGAGGCGACCGCGATCACGGCTGCGACGCCCGGAATCTCGGACTGCCGCGCCATCGGCGATTGACCGCCCTGCGGCGGCTTGTGGGCGTGGACCGGCTGCACGCCTGGCGCGCCGCGGCTCGGCGTTGGCGGCGGAGGCGCGGCGCCGGCCTTGCGCTCGGCGGTCAGCGCCACCATGACGGTGGTGACGCCGGGGATGGCGCGGACCGCGGCCTCGGCTTCGGCCCGGACGGATTCCCAGGCCCGCGCCTCGGTGGCATCGACATTGATCGAGAAGAACACCTTGCCGTCGGCGGCGTTGATCGCGCTCAGCACATTGGCATTGGCGAGCGCGACCCCGCGGGGCGACTTGATCCTGGCGAGGCTGTCGAGAACCTGTTGCTGCGTCACGCTCAAAGCGCATCTCCTCGAATTCAAGATGCCCCATTAGAGCGGAAACGCCCAAAAGGCTACTGCCTGCCGATATCGTCAGCCATCTCGGCGGGCGCCGCCCCCAGCTCCAGGGCCGCCTCGTAATTGAGCTCGATCATGACCCCGTTGGGGTCGTGGACGAAGATCTGCCAGAGTTCGCCGCCGGGCACCTGGCGGGAGTCGAACTTCATCCCCTTTGAGGCCAGCCGCTGCTTCATCCCGTCAAATCCGCGGCTGGCGAAGGCGACGTGGTGGACAACGCCGGAATCCGGCTTTTGTGGCTCGGCAGTCGGAGAAATATCGACGAGGTGCACCACCGGCCTGCCCTCGCTGTACATCCAGGCGCCGGGGAAGGCGAAATTCGGCCGGGCGCCATTTTCCAGGCCCAGCACGTCCTCGTAGAAGCGGACGGTCTCGGCCAGATTCCGGGTCCGGATGTTGAAATGATCGAGCACGCCCACGCTTACGCTGCCCATGCTTTCGCTCCCTTTTTTTGAAGTCCTTAGGTCCGCCATCCTAGCACAGGAGGGCATCAAACGAAGCCGTTGCCCTCCGGCCTCAACGGTTTATGGTGCGCGCGATCTGCCGCAATGGCGGAACTTTTGAGGGCGTCGATTGGCGTCCCCTCGCCCGGCAAAAACCGTAAAACCCGAACTACGGACAAGGTACCCCACATGGCTAAAGTCGCTTTCCTCGGTCTCGGCGTCATGGGCTTCCCCATGGCCGGACACCTCGTGAAAAAAGGGGGCCATGAGGTCACCGTCTACAACCGCACCGCGGCCAAGGCGAAGGAATGGACGGACAAGTTTGGCGGCAAGACCGCGGCGACGCCGAAGGCTGCAGCCGAGGGCCAGGATTTCGTGATGTGCTGCGTTGGCAACGACAATGATCTGCGCGCGGTCACGATCGGCGCCGACGGCGCGTTCGCCGGCGTGAAAAAGGGCGCGACCTTCGTCGACCACACCACCGCCTCCGCCGAGGTCGCGCGTGAGCTTGATGCTGCCGCGACCAAGGCCGGCTTCAAGTTCATCGACGCACCCGTGTCCGGCGGCCAGGCCGGCGCCGAGAACGGCGTGCTGACCGTGATGTGCGGCGGCGCCCAGGATGCCTATTCCGGCGCCGAGCCAATCATCACAGGCGCCTATGCGCGAATGTGCAAACTGCTCGGGCCGGCCGGCTCGGGCCAGCTGACCAAAATGGTCAACCAGATTTGCATCGCAGGCCTGGTTCAGGGACTCTCCGAGGGTATCCACTTCGCCAAGAAGAGCGGCCTCGACGTCGCCGCCGTGATCGAGACCATCTCAAAAGGCGCGGCTCAGTCCTGGCAGATGGAGAACCGCTACAAGACCATGAACGACGACAAGTACGATTTCGGCTTCGCGGTCGAATGGATGCGCAAGGACCTCTCGATCTCGCTGGCCGAAGCCCGCCGCAACGGCGCCAATCTGCCGGTCACCGCGCTCGTCGACCAGTTCTACGCCGAGGTCGAGAAGATGGGCGGCAAGCGCTGGGACACGTCGAGCCTGCTCGCGCGCCTTAATCGCTGACACCTGACGAAGTGATCCTGCCTTGCTGATCGCACTCGCCGCAATCTTCGTCCTCGCCTATGCGGCGATCGCGCTCGAGCATCCGATCAGGGTGAACAAGAGCGCGTCTGCGCTGCTCGGCGCGGGCGTGCTCTGGACAATCTACGCGCTCGCGACGGGCGACCACACGCTGGTCAGCCGTCAGCTTGATGAGTCCGTCGCCTCCACCGCGCAGATCGTGTTCTTCCTGATTGGCGCGATGACCATCGTCGAGGTCATCGACGCCCATGACGGTTTCGAGGTCATCACCTCCCGCATCAGCACGACCAGCCAGATCCGTCTGATATGGCTGATTGGCTTCGTGACCTTCTTCCTCAGTGCGATCCTCGACAATCTGACCACCACCATCGTCATGGTCTCGCTGATCCAGCGGCTGATCGCCAAGCGCGACGACCGCCTGCTGTTCGCCTCCCTCATCGTCATCGCCGCGAACGCCGGCGGTGCATGGACCGTGATCGGCGACGTCACCACGACCATGCTGTGGATAGGCGGACAGATCTCGCCGCTGAAGATCATGGGCGCGGTGTTCCTGCCCTCGCTGCTCAACCTGCTGGTGCCGCTCGCATTCATCAGCTTTTCGCTCAAGGGCAAGACCATCGCGCCGCCGCCGAAAGAGGACGGATTGCAGAGCGTCGATCCGCTCGAGCGGAACGTGATGTTCTATCTCGGACTCGGCGTACTGATCGCGGTGCCCGTCTTCAAGACGGTCACGCACCTGCCGCCCTTCATGGGCGTCCTGCTCGGGCTTGGCATCGTGTGGTTGGTCGGCGAGATCGTTCATCGCAACAAGGATGAGCATGTCCGTGGTCCGCTCACGCTTGCGCATGCGCTGACGCGGATCGACATGGGCTCGATCGTGTTTTTCCTCGGGATCTTGCTCGCGGTCGCCAGCCTCGAACATGCCGGCCTGCTCTCCATGCTGGCCAAATGGCTGGACGCCGCGATTGGTCGCCAGGATCTCATCGTCATCGTGCTCGGCCTGCTGAGCGCCGTCATCGACAACGTGCCGCTGGTGGCCGCGACCATGGGCATGTACGACCTCGGCCACTATCCGCCCGACAGCTTCCTCTGGGAGTTCATCGCCTATTGCGCCGGCACCGGCGGTTCGATCCTGATCATCGGCTCGGCCGCAGGCGTCGCCGCCATGGGGCTCGAGCGCATCGAGTTCCTCTGGTATGCCCGCCGCATCGCCGTCCCCGCGCTCGCCGGCTATCTGGCGGGAGCCGTGGTGTACATCGCGCAGCATGCGGTGCTGCAATGAGCTACTCAGGCCGGATCCAAAATTAACGCCGGGTTAACGTAATTCTTTAGCTCCTTAAGTCACCTCTTAAGGATTTCTTGCCAGAGATAGACAATGCAGAAGGCCCGCCTCGCGCGGGCAGGAATTGTTGTTGTGCGATGAGTAAACCCGCTGAAAAGCCCGAGGTTGTCCAGCTTCCGGCCGAGCCGGTGAGCGCGCCGTCGGCGAGCAGCCGAAGGGCTGCGGCGCAGCGGGTGCGCGAGGCGCGCGACAAGTTAACGTCGACCAGCGGAACCCGGCCGGCTTTCGACGCCGAGATGCTGCGCCAATATGCCCAGACGCGGCTGTCGGCCTCCTATGTCGCGATGCTGCTGGTCGTTGCCACCGGTGTGCTGTTCGGGCTGTGGATGCAGCCGATCCCGGCCGCAGCCTGGACCGCCGGCATGCTCTGCATCCACGCAGCGATGATCCGCAGTTGCCACCGCTTCCTGGCCGCGCCCTCCTCGCCAACCGCGACGCGCGCCTGGCGGACGCGCTTCGTCGTGCTCGACCTGCTCTATGGCCTATGCTGGATGGCGATCCTGATCCATCCCGTGCTCGACCTGGTCACGGAAACGCTGATGATGTTCCTGATGCTGCTGGTCATCGCAGTATCGAGCATGCTGGCGGCCAATCTGCCGATCGCGGCTCTTGCCGCTACGGCGCCGGTCGCGGTCGCGATGGCGCTGAGTTTTGTGATGACCGGCTCGCTGGACAATTACATCCTGGCCGGGCTCGCGCTCGCCGCCGAAGGCTATTTCGTGCTGCTGGCGCACCGCCTGCACTCCTCGACCTTCGCCACGCTCGAGGCGCGCGCCGAGAAGGACGCGCTGATCGGCGAGCTCGAACAGGCCAAGGCGATCTCGGACGAAGCCCGTCACCGCGCCGAATCCGCCAATGTCGCCAAGTCGCGCTTTCTCGCGCAGATGAGCCACGAACTGCGCACGCCGCTGAACGCGATCCTCGGCTTCTCCGAGGTGATGAAGAGCGAGATTTTTGGCGCGCATGCCGTGCCCGTCTACAAGGAGTATTCCGGGGACATCCATAATTCCGGCGTCCACCTGCTCAATCTCATCAACGAGATCCTCGACCTGTCGCGGATCGAGGCCGGCCGTTACGAACTCAACGAGGAAGCGGTCTCGCTGGTCGGCATTGTCGCCGACTGCCATCATTTGATGAAGCTGCGCGCCTCGAGCCGCGGCATCACCATCCACGAGGTGTTCGAGCAGGCGATGCCGCGGCTCTGGGCCGACGAGCGCGCGATCCGCCAGGTCGTGCTCAACCTGCTCTCCAACTCGATCAAGTTCACGCCGCAGGGCGGCGAGATCTGGCTTAAGGCGGGCTGGACGGCCTCGGGCGGACAATATCTCTCGGTGAAGGATTCCGGCTCCGGAATCCCCGAGGACGAGATCCCGGTCGTGCTCGCCTCGTTCGGCCAAGGCTCCAACTCGATCAAGTCGGCCGAACAGGGCGCGGGTCTCGGCCTGCCGATCGCAAAAAATCTAATCGACCTGCATGGCGGTACGTTCACGCTGAAATCGAAGCTGCGCATCGGCACCGAGGTGATCGTTACCTTCCCGCCCGAGCGCGTGATGAGCGCGCTGGCGCCGATGTCGGATGATTCTCCGCCGCTTCAGCCGGACAGTTCCGCGGTGGCGGACGAGAAGCGCAGGCCGCGTAACAAGCCGATCATGAGCGCAGGTACAGGCTCGTAACGAGATGCTTGCAGACATGCCCGACGATCCCTCACTATGCCCGAATGAGCAAAGAAACGCCGTGCGTCGCCGTCTGCATGATCGATCCCAAGACAAAACTGTGCTTCGGCTGCGGACGCACCTTGCCGGAGATCGCGCGCTGGCATGGTATGGAAAGCGCGGAACGGCTGGCGGTCATGGCGCTGTTGCCGGTGCGCATGAATCAGGCTGGACTTGCGCCCATGGCGGGATCGCCGAAACGCACTTGACCGGCCGGCGCGCATCCGGGGGTGCGCGATGATCCGCTTCCTGCTCGTTCTCATCATGCTCGCCGGCACGGCGGGTGCCGTCGTTGCCTATGGCGATTCCGACCAACTCGCGCGCGCGAGCAGCAGGGTCTCGCACATCTTTCGTACACAGACCGCATCGCCTGCCCCCGCCGTGCAGATCCAGCGTGGCCAGGGCGGTGAATTCGCGCTGCGTGCGAAGATCAACGGCGTCGCCGCGCCGATGGTCATCGACACCGGTGCGACCTCGGTGGTGCTGACCTGGGAAACCGCGAAAGCGATCGGGCTGCCGCTCGAGATGCTCGAATACGACGTCGATCTCGAAACCGCGGGCGGCCACACCAAGGCGGCCCGCCTCACGCTTGAGCGCCTCTCCGTCGGCCACCTCGTCGAGAAGTCGGTGCCGGCCCTCGTCGTTCAGCGCGGGCAGATGAAGACGAACCTGCTCGGCATGAGCTTCCTCGACCGCCTGGAGAGCTGGGGCGTGCGCGCCGACAAGCTGATGCTCACCGGCTATCCGGAGCTCCAGACCGTTCACCGCCGCTCGCGTCTGGCAGTCGACTAGACTCCCCACGAGAGCCGCGCCGCCACTGCCGACAGACGCGATCACGCGGGCTGCCATCGATCACGGACGCAACATCAGGCGGCGCGCCGCGGACTGCAATCCGGCTCTTCATGACTACGGCTAGGCTGCTGCCTCCGCCGGCGCGCGCGCACCGACACGCGCGATCGCATCGCGCAGCACCTCGAGGCCGGCGCCCGGCTTCACCCCCTGCTCGGAAAGATGGCGGCGGAAGGCGCGCGCGCCGGGAACGGCGTGGAATGCGCCGACGAAATGCCGCGTGATGGCGTGCAGCCGCGTGCCGCGCGCGAGCTGCTGCTCGATGTAGGCCATCATCGCCTCGATCGCATCCTGCATCGAGGCATGCGGCGCCGCCTCGCCGAAAATGTCTTGATCGACCGACAGCAGCCGCCATGGCTCCTGATAGGCGGCGCGGCCGAGCATCACGCCGTCGACGTGTTCGAGATGTGCTCTCGCCTCGTCGATGCCGGGGATGCCGCCGTTGATGATGACGGGCACGTCAGGCATTGCGCGCTTGAGGCGATAGACGCGATCATAGTCGAGCGGCGGGATGTCGCGATTCTCCTTCGGCGACAAACCGTTGAGCCATGCTTTCCGGGCATGCACGATCAGCGCATCGCAGCCGGACGCGACGACCGCGCGCGCAAGCTTGTCGAGCGCGATTTCCGGATCCTGGTCGTCGATGCCGATGCGGCACTTCACGGTGACCGGCACGGCAACCGCACGCTTCATCGCCTCGACGCACCCCGCCACGAGATCAGGCTCCGCCATGAGGCAAGCGCCGAAACGGCCGTCCTTCACGCGATCGGAGGGGCAACCGACATTGAGGTTGATCTCGTCATAGCCGAACTCCTCGCCGATCCGCGCGGCCAGCGCGAGCTCGCGCGGATCCGACCCGCCGAGCTGAAGCGCCACCGGGTGCTCGACCCTGTCGAACCCAAGCAGCCGCTCCCGGTCACCATGGATGATGGCGCCACTGGTCAGCATCTCCGTATAAAGCAGCGCCCGCCTCGTCAGGTGACGGTGGAACACCCTGCAATGCCGGTCGGTCCAATCCATCATCGGGGCGCAAGAAAATTTCCAACGTAAGTCATTCATTTCGTTGATCTGTTTCGTCTTCACCCGGTCCTATGACGGATCGAGCCAATCTTTATTGTCACTCAGTTGCTCGGCAAATCGGCGCTTTGTCACTGGAGCAGTTCTTTTCTCCATTCACATGCAACGCGAGCGCCCCAAAGAAGACGCTAAGAACGTCCCACATTCAACCGAAATCAAGAATCAGCTTTGGCAAATGAAATCAATGTTGATCCAAGGCTTCGAGGGAGAAATCACATGCGCCGCAACATGAGCGTGGTCGGGGAAACTCCTCAATAGAGCGTGAGCAGCATGATGAAATTGGACCACATGGCCGGTCAACCCGCATCAAATCAAGCACGTTGGGCACGAGCACTCCATAACTGCGACCGGATTCTGCGCCCGCTCGGTCTGAAGACGTCATGCAACGCATCGAACGAAAGCTCGCCTCGCCGATGGCGGCTAAATGTTATGATGAGCCGGTTCACTCACGGCCCGCCAAACGGCTTCGGTCGCTCTAGCGGGACGAAAGCGCTCAAATGGGCTGGGTATGTCGACGCGCCGCCGCCTATGGTCGTGCCCGTGCTGATGCTCAAGTAGACGTCCTTCACTCCCCTGGGCGTTTCCAGCAGGATCCAGTTCTTGCTTACATCCCCTATGCCGATAGTCGTAAAGCGCATCGACTTGCCGAACTGCGAACAGGAGATTGGCTTTTCGGTCGTAAACGAATTCCAGGGGCCATGCAGGGTACCCGATCTGCCGCCGGTCTTCGGAAGGGTTAAGCCAAAGCCCAGGCCGACCGCCGCATAGACGTAGGTGCACTTCAAATTGTTTTCCGTGTCCCATATGGAGAACAACGCGCTGGCAAACGCAATCCCGGCTCCAGCCCGGCCCTTCACGATGCGCTTGATGGCCGCTCTCGCTGCAAACGAGATCGAACCGTCGACCTCAAGCAGCATGGCTATCTTGAAATTTCGACTGACCTTTGGTTTCGGCGGAACGGGTCGCGGCAAATCTGGCTTTATGATCGGTTCGAAATAGACCTTAGGCAGCACCCAAAGGACCACGGATCTATCGTCGTCTTCGTCCAGCCTGTGATTTGCCGTCTGCGTATTGCCGATCGCGTGCGTCTGCATTTGCTCCGGGTGGATGCCCATCTCGGACAGAGACTTCGCGACCGTAATCACGCGGTTGGCTGATGTCGTCATGTTCCAATCAGCCGTACCGATCCGGCTCGCGGATCCCGTCATCCAGATCTGACCAGCGTCGTGCTCCAGCAGGGGAACCACTTTGTTCTTCAGAAATTCGGAGTGCTCTGTCTTCAAGCCCCGAAACCGGTAGCCGGCAAAGTCATCGAAATCGAAATTCCAAAGCCGCGCGTGCAGAACCCCCACTCCCGAAAAATCCAGATCGACGTCAACTTGGCCCCGACCAGTTTTGTGGAACATGTCTTTTCAACCTGCAATCGACAAATAGGAACTCGTCGGTGATCGGCCGGACGGCGCAGGACCACCTTGCTTTTAGTGCTGGCAAGAAAAGAGAAGTTCATGAAATCGACAGCTGCAACGAAGGTTGTGATCTTGTTCCCATTTCGATCCGGCACCGAAGCAGTATGCGCCTGTGCAATACGCGACATCACTGTCGCGATCGGAGCAGCGACGATCTAAGGGAGTCGCGATAGGACGGGCCCTGGAATTCGTACAGCACGACGACTTCGCGGAATCGCCCTAGACTTGGAGGCCCCTACCCAACCGCTGTTAAAACGGCAGCGCATCTGGATAATACCTTTACCGGCTTGCTCTGCGTCTGCCTGTTCGCCCATCAAAAATAGAGCGAAACGGTAAGCGTCGTCCAGCAACCGCAGCGCAATATCCCGAAAGCACTTGATATGGTCGTTGGTGATTTCATCGTTGGGGTCATTTGCGTATCAATTGCGGATGGCTTTTCGCAAACCGGGCGAAGTGGTTACGAGCGTGATCGCAATCATGGACTCTCGCGCTCAACGCCTGGATTGGAGCGACGAGGATCTCGCGAATAGGAACCTGGCGCCGTATCCTCGATCTGCTCCCTCTTTAAGGCTGTCGCCGCCATGGCCGTTTCCCGCGGGCGCGCGATCTGCAGAGCGACGGAGGTGACGACTTCTGCGGTCGGCCGCCGACTTATCCGCCAAATCGCTTGACCAGCTTTGAGCCCTTGGCTGCATCAATCTGCTGGCCCGTCAGGTCAGAGCCGACGCTCAATCCTATCGTCATGAGGTTCTTGACACGCTGCGCCGCCTGCTTCTCATTGGAATAGTCGATCTCGACGTGATCGAGGCTCATCAGATGGCCAAGCTCGTGAGCCCAGGCGCGTCCATTGGCGTGGTCATTGCCATACCATTGGACGAAGCTTGCCGGCTCCGGTTGGCTGTTGGGGTATGAGCTTCCGCCGGCGGACAGATTTTCAATCGAATTGACGAGGTAGATGTGGACGGCATTGTCCGGATCGTGCCGAGAGGCAAGAACGCCCAGCAATCGCTGATCATTGCTGCGCGCGCTCTTTGCCATGTCGAGCGGCTTCTCCATCAAGCAATCGCTGATCACGAACGCGATCTTGGCCTTTGACCAGATCGTATTGACCACGTCGAGCGCCTTCTTGGCCGTCTCGCTGCTCCATTGCCCGGGCTCAACGATCCCCCTCTCGGCAAATGGCGTGATGTAAACCCTCAACGGAATTGGCATCAGCTTCTCCGAAGTTCGGAATTGCGATTGTATCCCCGTGCGCCGTCCTTCGAAATGGAGCGGCTTACATTCAGCGCCTTCTGATCAAGCCGGCTGGCGACTTGCGCTCCTACGACCTTCCGGTAGCGGCCACCGACGCGATCGACTGGTTGACCGTGGCCAGCCTTCGCAATTCGGAGGACCTTCATTTCAACTCTACCGCAGGAACAATTTCCGGGCCGAGCGCTCCGGCGAGAACATGAAGGTGACGATCGCCTGGGGAGTTGGAAAGCCGAACTGACCGGCTCCTGACCTCCGTGCAAGCTGTAACCGAGACGATCGACCCGCAAGCCGGTCCCCCAGACTTCAAGTCTCCTCGATCTGCCGTCAGCGGAACTTTCGTTTGAACTAAGCCAGAGCCTTCTGCCGCGCTGTCGCGAGCACACCATAGGATGCAATAGTCGTGTAATTTCAAAAACTTAATTCATTCGCGCGAGACATAGGCACTGGTGGGTACCCATCATCCACACGAAACCGCCCACAGCGCCGGGCCGCGATTATCTTCCGTGCCGTTTGAACGCGTCCGCATTTCAAGACAACACATAGGAATGGATCGGGCTCGAGATTGGTACTGTAGGCCGATAGGTAGCCGCCACTAGCGTACGAATTCAGCAATTATTTCTTACGTGGCCGTCCTCGCGACGTTACCATTCTATGGGCATAGTTGGGTGTTCGCCATGAGATTATACAGGCGCCTTCGAATTTTGCTTCTCCTTGCCGCTTCGCTGTTACTGGCAGCTCAACCGGCCTGGGCGACAAAGCGCGTGGCTTTGGTGGTTGGCAATGCCAACTATCAGAACGCCCCTCTGCTCCCAAACCCGGCCAACGACGCTGCGGCCATCACCGCAACCTTGAAGGAGGCAGGTTTCGATGTGGTTGACTCAAGGCTCAACCTCGCCGCGACTGATATGCGGCGGGCCCTGAGAGAATTCGCCGATCAGGCTCGCAATGCGGACATAGCCCTGGTGTACTATGCTGGTCACGGTATCGAGATCGACGGGACAAACTATCTGATCCCGACCGACGCCAGACTCGAACGTGACACTGATATCTATGACGAAGCATTCTCGCTCGACCGCGTCCTGCTGGCAATCGAGCCTGCGAAACAGTTGCGCGTGGTGATCGTCGACGCGTGCCGCAACAATCCGTTTGCCGATTCGATGAAGCGTACAGTTGCCTCTCGATCAATCAGCCGCGGGCTGGCCAGGGTCGAACCCGCCGTCTCCAACACGCTGATCGCGTTTGCCGCGAAAGCCGGACTAACCGCACTCGATGGCAACAGCAAGAATAGTCCGTATGCGGCGGCTCTCGTAAAGTACATCGCAAAGCCGGGGCTCGACTTGCGCAGGGCCTTCGGCTTCGTCCGCGATGATGTCTTGCAAGCCACGGGCAACCGACAGGAGCCCTATGTCTACGGCTCGCTGGGCGGCGAAGACGTTGCACTTGTTCCCGCTGCCAAGGCTGATGAGCCGGTGCAAGCAGCCAATCCCCAGGCAGAAATTCGTCGCGATTACGAATTGGCCTTGCAGCTACGCAACAAGCCCGCTCTGAACGCGTTCCTCGACCAGCATCCGGACGGATACTATGCAAATCTGGCGAAGCTGCAGCTTAATCAGATCGATGCTGAGGACGCACGCGTCGCGGCAACAGCGAAGGCGCAGCAGGCTGAACAGCAGAAAACTCGACTGATGTCGCAGGGCGCCCAGCGTGCCGACCAGGAGAAGGCGGCCGCGGATCTGAAGGCTGCGGAAGAGGCCCGAATTGCCGCCGAGAAGGCGAAGCAGGCGGCGCAGGAGCAGGCCACCGAGGCGGAACGGAAACGGACTGCGTCCGAATCTACAATCGTCGCTGCTCTCTCCGGGAATAAGCCGGCTGTTGGGAGTGCCTTCGCGGATAATCCTACAGCCGCTGCACCCGCTGACGACAATACGCAGCCAAAGCTTGCCGCACTCAGCGCCGAGCCGCGCCAGACCGATATCGCAAAAGCCGATATCACCAAGTCCGTACAAAGCGAATTGAACCGCGTCGGCTGCTTCATCGGTACCATAGATGGCCAATGGAATGCGGCCTCACAGCGCTCGTTGGCTCTGTTCAACCGGCACGCGGGAACGAAATTTGATGCCAAGCTCGCAAGTCTCGACGCGCTTGACGCAATCAAACTCAAGCCAACCCGGGTCTGTCCCGTGATCTGCGATCATGGCTACAAGGCTAACGGCGACCAGTGCGTCAGGATCACGTGTGCCGAGGGCTCGTTCCTCAACGATGACAACGAATGCGAGAAGCGGCGCGGAAAGAAGCCAGTTGCCAAGCGCAACACGGACGAAGGTTCGTCACGTGCCGATCGTTCGGCGCGCCAAAGATCTGAGCCCATGGCAGACGTTCCGCGGCGACAAGCCACTGCGAAGGCAAGTGGCGGAGGCGGCAGCGGCCAGGTTGTTTGTGACCAATATTTGTGCCGTCAGGTCCGTCGCGGCTGCCACCTCGACTACCGTGGCGGGGGAGGCCCCGGTGGCAACACCGGGAATGTCGAGGTATGCAATTAGCAAGGCGCGAGTTCGCCACGCCAATAGGAAGCCGTATCGAGGATATGGCGAACAATTGAGTGCAACATCGGGTCGGCCCAAGTCCACGTCCGATCTGGTCGACGCGGAGCGACCTTCGTGGTGGCGTGTGAGCTCGAACAGAAGGACGCCACCTCCTTTCCAGGGGCGACGCTCTTTACGAAGCGGCTAGCGCCCGGCATGAAGCCGACGGCGGTCTATCTTCCGCCAAAGCACGTAACCACTGCCACCAAGCTCGATGTCGTAATCTGGCTGCATGGCTTCTACGTCAAAGACCACGAATTCCTGTTTCACAACGATCCAGCGCGGCTCCGCGAACAAGTTCGGGATTCCGGCAAGGACGTCGTGCTCGTAGCGCCTTTTCTGGGCTATGAATATGCCGTTGGCGACACCTTTGCTGGAAATTACAGCGTCAAGGATCTGGCAACGTCGAACTGGGGGGAACGCTACCTCGAGGAAATTCTTGGAGCCCTGGCCCAGTTCCTGGGAGGCACTTCGACGTCCATTCCTCAACTCCAAATTGGCAAGCTCATCATCGCATGCCACTCCGGCGGTGGTAACGGCATGCGCAATCTGGTCGGAACGCTCGGAAAGTATCAGGCGGAGCTGACTGCTTGTTGGGGATTTGACTGTCTTTACGGCGCCAAGGCGCGGCCAGACGATGCGACCTTCTGGTATCAGTGGCTGGCTGGACAGAGCGGCCCTGCGCTTGAGATCGTGTATGGTCCGTCAACGCTGCCGCAGTCCGTGAAGTTGGATCTGATGGGACGCGGGCTGGCGATCTCCGACGGCAATCAAGCGCATCCTCAGCGCCCGGCCCTCAAGAACCTCCGCGTGACCGTAGGTCACTACGATCAGTTCCCGGCATTCGGTCAGATGGTCAGAGTCGCCGATCTGGACGAAGCTTTCGTGGATCGGTTCATGCTACCTCAGGTCGCCGACCAACCACGGTTGCATCAGAAGCCTGCGCCGGCGAGTGGTGAGTTCCTCCAACACGCGATTTCCAATGCTCGCAGCGCGTTTCCCTTCCCCAGCGACATTCATTACATGATCGCCCGCGGCGGCTTCTTCAGCCGGCTCAGCAAGCTTTGAGCTGGGCGACTCGTCCGGACGAGTTCACCTGATGGAATAGGGTTTGACGTCGAACGACCAATTGTTCGGCAACAGCTTTCCGCTGGCGTTGTCCAGCACGCGCAGCTCACTGGTCCAGGCCGATAGATAGCTCAACGCGTCGGCCTGACCTTCCAGCTTGCGGGGCATGTCCGGCAAATCGAGCAATTGCACGCGCTGCTCGCTCAGGATGGCGATCATGACTGCGGACCCCGTCGGCGGTGCGACGACATATTCAAAACCACGCTGCCGCGCCGCCGGAGCAGGGACGACAAATTCGACACCCGGCTTGACGAGATTAATATTGCGTTCGTTCGATTGCGCCAATAGCTCGGGCGTCGGAAAGATCTGGGACATCCGCCCTTCCGCGTCGACGTCGACCAAAATGAGATATCCAGGCTTCCTGGCGGTGACGCCGAACGAGACCTTGCCGCCGACGTTGACGGTCTGACTCGGCAGGATCTGAAGGGACACACTCGCGGTATTGGTCTGCCTGCGCACCGCTTGTACGGGCCAAAGCCAACGTGCGTACGTCGTGCCGACATGCAACGAGCCCGTCGGCAACGGTGCTGCGGACGCAGCTCCGCTACCCGCCAGTAGCAGCAGGAATGCGAGCCATGGTCGCTCCTGGCGGATCGGCTGCAATGACGGCATGGCCTGCCCCCTAAGAGTCAGGGAGCACTGAAGAAGCCGATCGAGGCGATTCGCGCGTCCGCGGGCAAGTAACGCTCGAGACTCCTGATCACCTGCCCCGAGGCGCGACGCCGGTTGAACTGCACTAGGGCTGTCTCAAGATCGACCATGCGTTGCTGCGAGGTCACCGCAACGATCTGTTCCGCACCGAACGGCTCGCCGACCCTGAGCGGTAGGCGCAAACTCGCCGATCGGGCCAACGCCGCATCAGCACCCACCGGATACAACAATTGGATGGTGCCATCGCCGGACACATTGAACAGCAGCACCGCCCTTGATGCCACATCAGACAGGTCAACTTCGATGGTCTGGCCAGCACGTTGTTGGCGATCGTCTGGCCAAATACGCATCACCTGCGGCGACCGGGTCGCAATGCGCTTGAGTTCACGAATTGCCGCAGTCCGATCAATCACCGTCGGCAGGCTGGCAACGTCCATCCCATAGGCGACCACATCACCCCAAGCAATCACGTCGTGCGACACTGGATCCCAGATCAGGTCGGGATTATCCGTCGGTTGAACAGCCTGCACGGGAACATCTTTTGGCTTCACGCTTACAAAATAACTCGTCTTGCCGTCGAGCGCCGCCAGCCGGATTGGTGCAGCGAGGCGGAGGGGCCCCGGCGCGTCGCCAGTCGAAAGTTCCTTGGTCGCCCCGGCAAGGGTCGGAACGGCTGGTGCCTTGGCCGTGACAACCGACGGTGCGGGCGCCTGTCCCTCGACGGGCACGGGTACCCCGGCTCCGGCGAGACCCGAGGCCGCTCTCGCGGCCGGCCCCTGAATCAGCACGACACCGCGCGTCAATCCGAAGGCGACGTCGGTATCCGGCGTCTGAGCTGGCGATGATATGGTCACGATGTTCTGGCGCTGGTCCGAGAGCTGATAGACCACCTGCCGAACATTGCTGAAAAGCTCCTTAAGCGTCACCTTCCCATCGTGGTTGATGTCCGCGCTGCCTTCCACCGCACGCGCGACCGCATAGCTCAGAGCCCCGCGTAGGCCATCGATGCCAGGGATGCGGACTTCCGGCGCCTTGGTGTAGCGGTCCACCGCAGCCAGAAACGCCGTGTGGTCAAGGTCAAGTTCAGACTTCGGATCGTTGCTGTCCGACACCGGCTTCAGTTCATCGACCAGCAACGTGTAGCGCGGGACCTGCCGGAAGCTCATCTCAGCGGCACGCGGATCGATATCGCGCACCATACCGCCGCCGTGGCAGGTATCAGCCACGAAGATCACCCTCGCTCCGCGCAGCTCGAACTGCCGGATGAAATGGTTGAACTCGCTGCCCAGAACACGCTCAGCGGACCCGGTTGGCGTGATTTCAAAGCCTGGCAGCAGGAACACGTTCTCCATCCCGTCCGGCTCCGCGCCCTTGAGGCGCTCCGGCTCCTGGGTGCCATGACCGGCGATCGACAGAAAGATGAGGTCGTTGTTCTTGGTCCGCTCCACCAGTGCACTAATCTCGCGCAGGACGCCTGCCCTATCGGCCTGGGCGTTAGTCAGTTCGATGACGTCGTCAACCCCCATGGATTTCAGGCTAGTCACGATGTCCGTGGCGTCAGCGACCGCACCCTTCAATTTGCGCACGTGCTGGTAGTCGTCGATCCCGATCACGAGCGCGCGCACTGCCGCCCCGTCTGGATTGCTGATCGACAAATCTCCTGCCGCATGGGCCTGCGGGATTGTCAGTCCGATCAACGCAGCGAGCCCGACGGTGGCGCATAGCCGCCCGATCCCGCAATCAAGTCCTCTGGGCATCCGCATCGTGATCCACCTCGACATCATGCCTACCCATTTTGTAGCTCTGGCGACACGCTGGGTTCAGCGCCTTTTGCTTGCCGTTTTGCGGCCCGCCGGCGGTTGTTCGGTCTCCTGATAGGCGTCCGCTGAAACCGTCGTCTGATCATCCGCGAACGCCCGAAAGCGGACCGGAACATAGCCGCGCGCGAGCAGGCTCGCCAACGGATAGACGTTGCGACAGACGCGGCCGTTGCAGCCACCGGTCGAGGACTCCATCACCTCGGCCTTGCGATCGGGAGTGAACCGCAGGAACAGCATCACATGCGAGCCCGGCTTGTTCAGCGCATCACCGGGCCTCAGGTCCCAAGGATTTGCCACGGGCGCTGCGATCGCGGGGATGGCGGCAGTCGTGTAGTGGACGGAGAGCCCCCACGCGGCGCTGACGAATGCCGAACAGTCGACGCCAGCCACATCCGGCCGTGGCGCATTGCGAGTGCACACATTGCCAGCCAGCGTTCCGCTCTCGATCCGCTGCCGGAAGTTCGCGAGCGAACCGTGGCAGCCCCAGCAATAGGGTACGCCGCGCACCTCCTGGTTCACTTTTCCCTGCAGATACCACGGCCGACGAACACGGCTGAAGCCACTGCATTGGCTATCGGGATCGTTGCCGTAGTTCGCCTGCGTCAATTTCCACTGGATGCCCTCGAACGCAAACGCGGTCTCGATCGCCTGCTGGCGATTGGACGGCCTCACGGCGGCCGAAGCGTCAAATTTGACGTCGGATTGTGGTGCCGGCGCTGTTGTCGTTCGCGACGGCCGCACGTCGATAATCGAGGCATTGGTCAGAGGTCGGAACCCGACGCCCACCACTTCGATACCGTCCGGCTTGGTTCGCAGGAAATAGACGTCGCCATCACCCGAAACCGTGACGAACCGTCTGGTCAGCGGCGTATTTTCCAGAGGAAGCTCATAGATTCCCTCGAGACGCCCATTCGCGGCATAGCGTGCGACGAACGTGGAGGCGCTCTGTCCCGATGGCGGAACGTCCTCGGCCAGCACGTAGAAGCGGTCGCTGTTGTCGATCTCGAGAAACTCCACCGTGCCGAGTTGGTTGCGCACGCGCAGGCCGAGTTGGCCGATGGTCTCGTTGGTGACCATGGTCTGGATCTCGACCCGTACGCTGGCATTGCCCTTGTCAGGAATGATATCGGCGATCACCGAGCCCTTGCTTCGGGAAGCCACATATTGCCGGTCGGGCTGCCGAGCCATCTTGATGATGGCCGCGCGGGTGTTCTGACCGAGCAGGTCTGCCGCGCTGCCGGGCGCCTGCGATCCCATCTGGGCGAAAGCGGAGACGGCGACCTGGTCGTCCGCGCCGCGGCTCGATACCTCCTCAAGCTGGATCACGTCACCACCGAGTCCGCGGGTGGATTGCCCCGGCGCTGCCTTCAGCGTCCGTACGCCGCCGTCCCAAACCATTATGTCGTCATCGTGGACGACGAGATCAGTCGGCTGGACGTCTTCAGGCATCTTGAGGACGTCAGGATAGGAATTTGGCTGTTTCGGGTCAAACTGGAGGATGCGACCGTTGATCTGATCGAGCACAAAAAGGTTGCCCTGCCCGTTTGCGCTGAGTGCTTGCGGTCCCGCGAGTTCCACGTCCTCGCTGGCCGGGACGATGCCGACCATGGAAGCAGCCGAACCGCCGGCAAAGCTGCGTACGACAGTATCGTCGGCGTGCGCCTTGGTTCCGAAAAGGCCAGCGCCAACGATGAAGACCCAGATCCAATGATTTGGACGAAGCATGTTCGCCTCAATGTACCCCGAACCGATCGCCGCGTCGGATCGACTAATCCGAGATGCCGTTGATGCGGCGCGTCAATTAGTGGTGAGCAATCTCAATCACGTTCAACTCTATCACTGGACGGTGATCGTCCGAAATTTCCTCAGCTTGCGGTGGAAAACCATGGCCCGGAATAGATTTGAGCAAGTGAACGAAGTCCAGTCCGACGCGATCACGCTACTCCTGAAACGCGACAATGACGGCGCCTCCGGATCGATCGTGCTGCCTGCCGCCGCGAGCCAGGGACGGCTGACCGCCGATCAGGTCAGCGCGCAATTGCCGGCTCAGGATGCTTTTCGCGGCGCGATCCGGCTGGCAAACGACGTCAAGCTCGCGCTCGTGGTGTGCGATCCAGACGGGGTCTGGAAGCCCGAGTGGGGCGATCTTTATCAGCCGATCGATTGACCCGCATCGGATGGAGCCAGCATATGCTGCGACGCCGCATAGAGACCAGATTGCCGAACGGACCCTCCACCCGACTGTCGTTCCGGATACGGGCCCTGATGGTCGCGCTGCTGGTTGCGACAGGCTCGCCGGCACGCGCCAACGACTCGGCTGCGGAATTATCGATCGGTGGGCTCCAGTTGGTACGCACCAATGACGTGGCCATGGAGAGCGAGAACCTTCGTATCGCGCTCGACAGGATCAGCGTTCGCTACCAATTCGCCAACGTCACCGCCAAGCCAGTCACGCTTACTGTTGCCTTTCCGCTGCCCGACATCGACCTGTCGGAGGCTGAGAACGTTGCACTGCCGTCAAATGATCCGATCAACTTCGTCGACTTCGAGACCAAGGTCGACGGCAACCCGGCGCCGCTGACCGTCGATCAGCGCGCCATGGTTGGCAACAGGGATGTCAGTGCCCTGCTCCGCGAACTCAAGTTGCCGCTGCTGCCGATTGGTGGCCGCGAGATCCGGGTGACCGATCTACCGGCGGCGACCCGGACCCGGCTCGTGGACGACGGACTTCTGGTGCCTGCCGGAATGAGCGACAACGGTCGCCAGCAATATGCGCCGGGTTGGGTTATCAAGACCTCGGCTGTGCGCCAGCAGGTGTTTCCGCCCATGCGCGCCGTCACGGTCGAACACCAGTACCGGCCGAGCGTCGGCTCCAGTCCTGACACCATTCTGCGCTCGAGGCTGCGCCGCAGCAGCGCACTCGGTCAGGAAGTCGCGCGTTACCGGAAAGAATACTGCGTCCAGGATACATTCCTCGCCGAGCTCGATAAGCGTGCGGGCGGTAACCAGACCAATAGCGCGAATCTGCAGGAGCGGCGCATATCGTACGTGCTCAAGACCGGCGCGAATTGGGCTGGGCCGATCCGGTCATTCAAGCTGATTATCGACCCAGGCGGCAGCGACCGTTTGGTGAGCTTCTGTCCTGGGCGGCTAAAGGCCTCGTCGGCTACTGGAAACATGCTTGAATATACGGCAAGCGACTTCAAGCCGGATGCCGACCTGAAAATCCTGGTGATCGGAACATTCTGAGCGTGCCGGTCAATTGGTGAGCAGCACGTAGCGCGCGGCCGCGATGACAGTCACCTTGTTGCGCTGAGCCTCGCTTAGCGCCTGCAGGAAGAACGTGTCGGCCGCCATCGGTCGCGGCTGGCGCAATGAGTCCAGAACCTGCGGGACCGCCACGACCAACAGCAATTGCGGACCGCTCGCGCGCGCTGTCGGGAGCGTAAACGAAAGTGAGTCGATGCCCGGCTTCAGAAGATAAGACAGGCTCTGGACTTCGCCGCGATCCGACACCATGAGCAGCTCCACCACGCGGTTGGCAAAGTTCTCAATGGTCCCATTGAGGGTTTCACCGCCCTTCAGCTCTGTCGCTGACAAGGTGATGCGTGGCATTCGCGCCTGATCGCTCCCGACCTGATTCAAGAACTTAACGGCTGGGCATTGCGCTTGGGTCACTTGCCTGACGCCGACCGAAGCTTCGAAACCCTGATCACGCCGAAACGCTTTGTCGAAGGTGTCGAATGGGGCGGTCGAGGCACCGAACCCTTCGATGACAGCGGCATTTGGGCTCACGGCAATCGGCAAGACGAAGAAGCAGTCACCGCCGGAATATTGGGCCACGTATTTGCGGATGCGCTCAGCGCGCCCGGACCCATCGAGTGCCCCAGACTGCGTCGCCGTCGGCTGCGCGGACAGCTTCTCCGGCTCTTGGCGTCCGGGCTGTGGTCCAGCGGGCTCGATCTTCGGCGGCGCCATTGTTCCGGCGAGTTTCGGAGGTGGCGGCAAAACCGCGCGGCCTGGCGCTGACCAGACCAGCTTGTAGAAGGCATATCCACCGCCGACCAGCAGCAACAGAGCCGCGACGCCTGCCCCCAGCCGTAGGCTGCGCGGACTCCGCGCGGTCGACGGCATACGGTCCTGCGGCGCCGGCGCCGCGCTTTCCGGCCGCCGTAGCGGATCGAAGCCAAATAAAGGCGCGGCCGGCGTCTGGGCCGAACCGGTTGGCGTCCAGCTGTTGACCTCCCCCATAGTCGGGCGCAATGCCGGATCAGGCTGCAGCATCCGCTCCAGCAAAGGCCGAATGCGCATATCCACCGCGCCGAGATCGGGCACTCGCCGGCGCTTCTCCACCAGTTGAAACTGGCTGCCGCCCATGTCGAGTTTCTGTCCGGTCAGTGCATGGAACAGCACAAGCCCGAGGCTGTAGACATCGGATTTCGCCGTCACGTCATTGCCGTACAACCCTACTTGCTCCGGCGATGCGTAGTTGTCCTTGCCAGCGAAGCCCGAGCCGATGATGGTCTTGTCACCCATCTGGGTCGACCGGGCGATGCCGAAGTCGATGATCTTGGCCCGCCTGACGTCGTCGAGCGGAACGATGATGTTGTCCGGAGACACGTCGCGATGGATGATGCCGTGCTCATGGGCGGCCTCCAGTCCCGATGCGACACGCTGCATCAGCCTGATCAGCGCCTCGAAGGTCAACGGCCCATCATCGAGCATGTTCGAGAGCGAGCGGCCATTCACGAACTCCATCGCGAGATAAGGTCGCTGCAGCACCGGCTCCACGGTAAACAGGAAGTAGCGAACGATCGCGTCATGCGGAAGATTGTGGAGTGCCGCGGCCTCTCGACGGAACAGCGCGAGCGCGGCCTCGTTATCAACCACGTCGGGCAGTAGCATTTTCACCGCAACAGGCGATCCAGTTTGGATCTCACGGCATTTGTAGACCTCACCCATGCCGCCTGCGCCGATCACCGCTTCGATCTCGTAAATGCCGTTGAGACGGGTGCCGGGCGGCACGCCGTGATAGGACGATCGGAACGGATCGTTAGGAGTCATGGTTGCGGCTCCCGATTGAGCGGAGATCTTGTCGTCTCCTGAGATCGTGGCGTCAGCAGTCGCACGATCACAATCGTCAAATTGTCAAGCCCGCCACGAACAAGAGCCAGCGCGAGCATGTCATCGCAAGCCGCCTGGGCGCGTCGCGTAGCCGCGTGCTGCAGGATCTCGTCGTCCTGCACGTGCCTGGTCAGGCCATCGCTGCAGATCACGAAGATATCCTCCGGCTCGGCCGGGCCTGTCACCACCTCAAATTCCGGATCATCGGCGACACCGACGGCACGCGTAATGGCATTGCTCGGCCAATCATTCACGTCTTCGCGCGACAGCGCACCTTCTGCGATCAGCTCCTCCAGTTCGCTGTGATCATGCGACACCTGGCGAATTGCGCCGCGACTGATAAGGTAGACCCGGCTGTCACCCGCCCATATGCAGGCATAGTAGCTATCGCGAACGAGCAGAACCGCCGCTGTGGTCCCGACGGTCGCACCCTGTCGTTCATGACTAAGCGCCAGTATCTGCTGGTTTGCGCTGAAAAGCCGCTCCTCGCATTCCGCCAGCAGTTCTGCGGCTGATTCTGGCGTGCCGATCGCGTCAAGCGACTGCACTACGATGCGACTGGCGAGATCACCGGCCTCGTGCCCCC
Organism: Bradyrhizobium sp. LB8.2; assembly: GCF_040548035.1. Taxonomy (NCBI): domain Bacteria; kingdom Pseudomonadati; phylum Pseudomonadota; class Alphaproteobacteria; order Hyphomicrobiales; family Nitrobacteraceae; genus Bradyrhizobium; species Bradyrhizobium sp. LB8.2. The sequence continues at coordinate 66,722 of NZ_JBEPQV010000002.1, forward strand.
CCATACCGTCGGCGACCGCCCACAGGCCAACGTCAGTTCGTACCAAACATGAATCCTCGTTCCGCTCCCGCACCCGTCCGGCATGGGTGACGCTACCAACATCGAACAAGGACGGAATATGCACCATCGCGCGTCATCCATTCCCCGATGCCGCGAGGCCGAGACCACCAGTCAGCAGCGTGACGTAGTGAAACGGATCTGGCAATCCGCGACAACTCAGCGCCATTGGCGGGAAGCCTTCCCCTCCGGCGGTCCACCAGAAGCTAGCCGCGGCGTAGACCTGTGGGTTGGCAGCGCAAAGTGCTGCAAACGACCCCGCGAAGGCTTCGACCGCCGAAGCCCTCCCCATTGCCGCAGTACCAAGCGACGTGACCGGCGGATCGCCGGCGATGGTCTCCTGCAGTCGTGGCACCGCAAGCCGATCCAATGCATCGGAGATCTGCTCGAAGGTTGCGGCCCGATCCAGGGTCGAAAGCAGGAACGCCTCCACTTGCCCGAACCATTCGTCCTGCGGATCAATGCTCGGCGGCGGCAGCGAGACGGCCTCGCCGGTCACCGCATGCAGGGTCAAGGGATAGTATCTCCCCACCCCATCGAGCGAGGGCATGATCGCACCCGCCACTGTCGTGCCGCAGATCGCGGCGCCGAGCCAAAACCGCCAGACCGGCGCGGTCAGAAAGGCCTGCTGCCATCCTGGGCCAAGCTGGTGGCGACTTGCTGACAGCGCAGCCTGTACCCATGGCTCCCAGGCTTCCAGGAAGCTGCGCGGGGTCGCGATCGCGATGAAATCGCGCTTCGCACCGATTTTGCCGAATATCCCGCAACGCATGGTCATATCCCGGTCGGGCAACGAAACTCGCGCAGCACTGACAGGTTCAGCGGGTTGCGCAACGATCCAGTCGAAATTTGATAGTTGAGCTCGCGCCCGGCGACGATGAAACTCGCGCTGGCCGTTTCCGCTTTCACCACTAACGAGCCTGCCTCCAGCATCCGAAACAACGACCAGGGACCAATGCGCTCAAGCACGGATGGCGGGCCGGTGTCGTTACTGACTGAAATTGCCGTTCGCGGCGCTGGGCCCGGCCATAGGACGGTAGTCGGCGAGTTGCTCTGCGGCTGTGGCGGTGGCGTAGGTTGCGGGCCGCCGAACAAGGACGAAGGGGCCGATCCGGGAATGGTTGGGCTCGCAATCGTGGTGCCACCGATCTCGGTCTTAACTGTCACGCCTGGCCCCGGTGCCCCAGGGGGTCGGATCGCGAATGAAACGGCGGGCACACCGCCGCCCGTCTGGAAGAACGCATCCCGGATATAAGCCGCATTCTGGAATTGTTTGAGCGTGTCGGGCGAGAACGACCGACCAACGGGGCTCTCCTTTCGCCAAGCCCAGTCCGACCGCGACGTGTCGGCATAAGGTGCCAGGTACTGGGTGAAGAACCTGTCCATAACGCCATTCGGACTAAACAATTTGGCAAAATCCGCGAGCGGAACTTCCTGGCCGCTGCCGCGGATAAACGGGTAGCGGTTAGTCACGGTCTGTTGGCAGACCGGCGTGACCTGATCGCGCAACGTTTGCAGGATTTGCCCGGCGGTCGAAGCCGCGATGCTGCCTTCGAACTCCGCGGCTGCTGCTCGCAGCATGTCGGAGAATGGCGGCGGCATGCGCGAGGCATTGTTGCGGAGCGCTGCGACCTGGGTCTGAAGCGCGGCTGTGGCCTGTGCGGCCAGTTGGGGATTCTCGATGATTAGCGTCAGGTTCTGCGCGATGTCGTTCAGGTTCGCGACGGTCGAGTCGATCGGCCGGCGGGTGCTCTCGCCTTCGAGCGCCGCGTGGTAAGGTTTGAACTGCGCCTCGATCATCGCGCCAGGCGGTCCATCCTGGGCATTCGTGAAGAGTGCTGGCGCCGGTGCGGCAGCTGGAGCCGAAGCGCTCGCCGGCTTCGCCCGTTCCTTGGTCAGCACCGTCTCGTCGCGCACCGATTCCAGAATTTGCCGCATCGGCGAGGTCGGCGCCGAAAGCGCCCGCAGCACCTCATATTTCGGCTTGTCGGCGAGCAGCTTCTTCAGGCGCAGGCTCCCGAGCGCCGTTCGCCAGGTCGTCACGAAATCGTTGGAATAGATGCTGAGCAGATCGCCGGCCAGATTGTCGTACTGCTGGTCGATGGCCGACTGCTGGCCGGCATCTCCCAAAACCCATCGCTCCCGCTTCATCCGCTCTGACAATCCGGACAGCCGGGCAACGAACTTCTGATGGAAGCCGTTATACGTGAAAAATTCAGGTACCCGTACGGCGTCCAAAGGCTGCCCCGTCGTGGTTTCGAACACGACACCCATATCGGGGCCGCCATGGCGGCTGGCGATCCAGTCGCCGGCGATCGATGCGCGAGCCTCTGATTTCAGAAACTCGTAGGCTCGTTGCGACACGCTCAGGCGCGCCAAGGAGCTTTGGGCCTGCTTGATCAACCGGCCGTCGAGTTCGACCAGCGGCTGCTGTTCGGTCTCGAGGTCGAACATTGCCACGAGGTTCTCGTCGAGCAGACGCCGCCCTTCCGCGTTGGTGGCGCCAGGATAGAGGTTATCCGCCCAGTCACGTTGCATCCAGGAGCGGATCAGCTCGCGGTCCGGCGACTGCAGGCCGCCGACCATCAGATAGACCTTGAGCGCCTCATAGACGAAAGCAGGCTCGTTTATGCGCGCATTGAGCTGCTCCTCCAGGCGATACAGCAGGCGCGGCCGGAACATGCGCTCAAGCGCGGTATGATAGGCCGCTTTCGAGGGCGACAGCAGCCGGGCGTGCTGACTGAGCCCGTAGCGAGCCGACAGAGGCACCGACTCGCCGCGCGATCCGTAGCCTGCGGGGGCGTTGCGGAGGCGGTAGAGTAGCGGCAGCACCTTGTCGAGATCGTGATCGGCAATCAACGTCTGCTTGATAAGTGGCGCGCCGGCGACTGCATACTCGCTATCCGCCTGCAGGCTTTGCTCGATCAAATCGGAATTCCGCTTGTAGCTCATCAGCCAAGCTGCGATCAGTCCGATCGAGACCAGACCGATCAATGACAGGGCCGCGGCCTTCAGGATCAGCGCGCGGCGCACCGCGGCACGGTCGGTCGAGACCCAGTCGGCCTCGCCGATGATGACCTTGGAAATCAGATCGGCGAGGAAGAAGCTCTTGCCCGTGCCCGAATAGGATCCGGAACTGACCTCCTCAGCGCCGAACGTGCGTGCCAGCGACCCGATCAATTGATCGATCGGCGTGCCCTGCTGCGTACCCGAGGTAAAGTAGAAGCCGCGCAGGTTCGCGTTCACGTGATAGCGCGTCGGCTCGAAGATCAGGTTGAGAAAATCGTGGATCTGGGGCTTGAGCCGCGCCATCTGTGCCGGAAAGCCGAACAATTGCACGCGGTGCTGGGGCGTCGGCTCGTCCTGCAGACGGTCGAGCGTCTCCTCGCTCAGGCGCTCCAGCAGACGATCGAACTCGACCGGGATCTGCCCCACGAGATTCTGGGTTTTGTCGGCGGTCTGGAACGTGGCACCCCAGACCTGGCGGCGGCCGGCCTCCCCGAGATAGGCGAAATACTCGGTGAAGCCGGCAACGAGATCCGCTTTGGTAAATAGCGCGTAGACCGGGAAGCTGACCTTGAGCCTCTGATGCAGCTCGAGCAGGCGCATCCTGATGGCATCGGCATGAAGTGCGAGCTCCTGCTTCGGCAGCGTCAGGATGTCTTCGATACTGATGGCGACAAGGACGCCGTTGATCGGTTGGCGCGACCGGCTTTTCTTTAGGATGTCCAGGAACGCCAGCCAGCTGTCCTTGTCGGCCTTGCTGTTGGAGTCCTGGGTGGTGTAGCGGCCGGCGGTATCGATCAGCACCGCCTCCTCTGTAAACCACCAATCGCAGTAGCGGGTACCGCCGACCCCTGCGATCGCCGCGGGCGTCGCCCCCCGTGCGAGCGGAAATTTGAGCCCGGAATTGACCAGCGCCGTGGTCTTGCCGGCGCCGGGCGGACCGATGATGACATACCAGGGGAGATCGTAGAGATAGCCCGACTTGTTGCCGCTGGCGGTCTTCAGCGTCGCGAGCGCATCCTTCATGCGCTCCTTGAGCACCGGTTCATCGCTGACGGGCTGGTCTGCACCGGCGATGCCATCGGCAATCTCCTTGGCACCCTTGCGCCGCTTGAACAGATTGAGGCCAACGATGCCTGCCACGGCCGTGGTGAGCAGCAGAATAGCGATCTGCCGGACGATATGGTTCTCCAGCGGCCGCCAATCGCCGAACGCGATGAAGGGACCGGCGAAATAGATCACCGCTCCGAGCGAGCTGAGCCCGACTCCGTAGAGAACGATGCGGAGAATGTCCTTGGCAACCATCTAACCGTACCCGTCGCAAACCACCTGATCCGGCGGTGTGTGCCTATTCGCTGCGTTCGATAAAGATCTCGACGCGCCGGTTCTTGGCGCGTCCCTCGGGCGTTGTGTTGCTGGCGATTGGCGCATCTGCTCCTTTGCCCTCGACGTCGACGCGCGAACCATCGGTCAAACCAGGTTTCAGTGCCGCGGCAACCGCCTTGGCGCGCTCGACTGACAACTCGAAATTGGTCGGGAAGCGGACTGTGCGGATCGGCGAACTGTCAGTATGGCCGACGACCCGGATCCGTCCCGGCTCCTTGTCGAGGGTTGCTGCGACGCGGAGTGCGATCGGCTTGAAGCCATCGAGGATGGTCGCCTGGCCCGACGCAAACAAGGCTAGGTCGCAGACCCTGATCACGATGAAGCTGGGGGTCTGGTCCGCCGTCATGGCACAGGCGGTGTTCTCCTTCGCGAGCGCATTGCGGATGCGTTGCAACTGGGTAATGCGATCCGGCGGCGGCGGAGGCGGCGGCGGTGGGGGTGGTGCAACGACCTGACGCTTGAGCTCGATCGGGCCGGCCGGATGGAGCGCGAGCGCCACCTCGGCAGCATTCTCTGCCCGCCCAGCGAGGAGCGTCCGCAGAACGAAATAGGACCCGGTCAGCAGCGCGGCAACGACGGCTGCCACGAGCCAGACCGGAACACGCAGACGCTGCCGGCGTCCCGCCAGCGCCTGCCCGCGCCAGTTGGGCGACAGGTCGCTCATCGTTTTCGGTCGGACCCGGCGCAGCAATTCATAGAGGTTGCGCTGGATCAGTTGCAGGTTCGCAAGTCCGCCCCCTGACGACCGGTGGATGCCCTGAAAACCAAGCGCAAGGCAGGTGTGCTGAAGTTCGAGGACCGGATAGTTGACCAGTGGATCAACCTTCAAATGGTCGAGGATCTCAAAGAAACGGACGCCGCCGACACGCTCGCCGAAGAACCGGCTCAGCATCGAATATTGCGTCCAGACGTGACGCTCTTCGGTTGGGATGTGCTGCACGATATCGTCGGCAGTGGCACACAGGATGTATTTCGCTGTGTTGGTCTGGTGCTCGGAAATGCCCGCTGAACGGATGTCCTTCTCAAAGAATTTGATCGCGTCTGCGACCTGCTCCATCAGGCTGGCGAATGACGCTCGCATGAGCGCCACCCGCAATCGACCGAGCAGTTGCAGCAACGGGCCCGCAGCGCGCATCACCGGATTGGCATTTGGCGCGACCAGATCGTCAACGCGCAACGGCGGCCCTGGCGGCAACATGGGTTGCGGCACGTGGCCTTGCGCGGGTGTCGAGATCCATTCCTCGGCTGGATGGCTGGCCGGCGCGGAGGCGTAGTTCGAGCCCTGTGGAACGGGCGAAAAGGATGATGGTGGCGCTGGCGCGCCGGGAGAGGGTACGGGTGATGGCGAATAGGCCGGGCGTGCTGCAGGCCCCTCGCCCGGCGGAGGCTGAGAGGTCGGCGCCGGCGGCAACTTCCCGCCGGGATTGGGACGGATGATCGTCCGTTCGCCCCGACCGAAAGGATTGACCGGCTTGTCCTTGTCGCTCATGGCCTGTCTTCCAGGATAGCCCAAAGATACAGCTCAAGCTCGGGCCAGTCGCCGGAAAAGTGCATTCCGATCGACGCAGCCGTACTGAACTCGGGCCACAGCGGCGACTTGCGGTCGAGATAGAAATAGACGTGATCCGTGATGGCCCGGATATGCGGCGGCGGCGTCGGCAAATGCGCCAGCGTCAGGCCCGGCAGGTTTGCGTGCACGATCTCGTTCATCTTGGTGTTCGGCCCGACCTTGAACAGGTGCGGGAAATCGTTCTGGATCTCCACAAGCGGCCGCCGTGCGGCAACCTCCAGCACCAGGGTCGCATTTCGGAATAGCGCTCGATCGCGGATCGGCGATACGAACGCATTCTGTGCGCGCTCGATGATCTCCAGGCGGATCGCCCGCCGGCCCAGCCGCGCGCTCAAGAAGTCCTGGATGTCGCTGACCAAGGGTGTGAAAACGTTCTCGATATCGTCGTGATTGTACGCCGGATAGTTGCGCGCCCGCCGTTCCGCCGTGGAAAACGTCGCAAGTTCACCCGCGAACCTCAGCAATTCCTCGTACAGGCGCTCGGGGTGCACGCTGCCGGAGCGCTGGAAATGAGTCAGCACGGGAATGGTACGGTTCAGCACTTGCAGGACCAGATAGTCGACACTCTGCAACCCACCACCGGATGACGGATCGACCGCATAACGCGCCAGCTCGTCGAGTTTAGTCTCAACCCAGCCGATGATGCGGTTGAGCCAGCCATCGATGATTGGATGCGCGGCGCAGACCAGCATCGGCGGCACGAACTTGTCGTCGAACAGGATGTTCTTGTCGCGCACCTCGAGAATGCGCGCGATGCCGAGGCCCATGTATCCGGGCTTGCTCGTCTTGCGCAGTTCGAACGACAAGCGCGGATAAGCGATGTCGATCTCTTCCTCGATGCGTAGCGCCGAGGTCGAGTCAATGAAGGTTTCCGAAGTACGGACATAGCGACTGGCGCTGTCGGTGCGGTCCTCGTCGACCTCGCGGGTGTTTGGCGCCGCGACCGGCATCATCAGCCAGACGATCTGGCCTGCGGCCGTCTCCGGCACATCGATCGATTCGGGTATTGGGCTGTCCGCAGGGATATCGAAGGGCGTACCGTCCGGCATGACGCCGGACGCATTGCGCACCGCGAATTTGCTCTGTTCGGTAAGATCCTTATCGATCTCTAGCTGGGCAAAGCCCCAGGGGTATGGTGTCGTGTAGCGAACGCGCTTTTCCAGCAAGTGTTCGATGTAGCGGTCGTTCTGCTGCAGATGATGCGGCCGCAGAAACAGACCTTCCGACCAGAAAACCTTGCTGTACCAAGACATTCCTACATCCACTTAGAAATTGTCGGCAACCGCGTGGTTGCCGAAAGTTTACTTTGAACCGGGCTTGTCACCGCGGTCGTAATAGTCCGAGAAAAGCAACATAAAAGTTTCGATCGGCGCGCTGTTGTCGCGGCCAAGATGCGCCTTCCAGCGCGTCAAGAACTCGTCCCAGAGTTTGCCCTTGTTCGTGCCGAGCCAGGAGCTTGCGCCACGCTGAAGCTCGAGCTCGCGCGCCATCAGCGTCGGATCTATGCCCGCAATCAGCTCATGGACGGCGTGCTGCATCGCCATATAGGTCCTCAATTGATGTGACTTGAGATCACTGAAGCCCTGTGCAAAGGCGCGCTGTGCGTCGAGATAGCTGCGCGTCGGCGGCCCAAAGAGGATGCGCATCGCTTCTTCCGAGGTCGGCGAGAATTTCAGCGGATTATTTTCGAGCGCTTGGACGGTGGTCTGGCTGGTGCTACGGGTCAGCTGCTTGGCTTGGGTTCGCGCCTGCAGCAGCGCCATCAGATTGTCCACGGTCATACGCAAGATGATGCCAAGCTGTTCGGCGAGTTCGGCATCGGACTTGCTGGCAAAGAAGTTGTCCGGCAATCCTGCAGCGCGCGCCACCAGTCGCGCAAAGTCGGTACCACCGACTGGCTTGGCCGTGACAGGGCCCTCGTCTGCTGCTTGCGCCGGGCGCGGCGTCTCAACCTGCGGGTGCGATGGCGATGCTAGCGGCTGGGCGGCGGCTGATTCATCATCGATCCACACCGACGGCCGGCGTGGAGTCGGAATGGCTGGCGGGCGCTCGACTTGCGGTTTCGGCGCGGTGACTGGACCGGCTGCCCAGTTCATGTCGTCGTCCTGCACGGACGGTTGGTACGGAGACATCGGCGATGACCGTCGAAATGGGTCCACACCCGGCGCCGGGACGCTCGCCGCCCAATCCAGGAACCCCGGATTGACGGGCCGCGGAGCCTCGCGTGGCTTCTTCAACAGTTGCGGATCGATCGGCGGCGGAACGTCACGATCGGCCGTCCAAAGCTCTCCGTAATCCGCATGCTGCTGGCCCGAGGGTTCGTGCAGTTGCGCCTCATGGTGTGGGGTGCGCCCGCCAGCCTCAGCCTCCAGCGAAACTCCGATGATGTAGTGGCCGATCGTGAGCCGATCGCCGTCGCGCAAGCGGTGCGGCCCGCGTATGCGCTGGTCGGCACCATTGAGAAAGGTGCCGTTGGTCGAGACGTCGTGCAGCCAATAGCCACCGTCGCGAAAGTGCACCTCGCAATGCTTTCCGGAAATCGTCCGCGCCGGATCCGGCAGCGTCCAGTCGAGGTGACGGTCCCGGCCAATATCGACCGAACGCCTGCCGGTGACCGTAAACGACACAGGTCCGCCGTCCGGAAGATTCGGTTCGTTCTCGATATTAAAGCGCAGCACCATCACATCGTCTCGTTAGCGCGGAGGGCGCGGTTCGCCGCGTGCCAATTGAATACCATCCTCCAGGCATGACGTCATTATCTGGTCCCGGGAGTCACGGGGGAGCCGGCAGAGGCCAATCAGCAGTGCTGTACGCACCGCCCGTGCGGCCTGATCTGGCTTGGCTTCCACAGGCGCAAATTCCGGGGGAACCACGCTTCCGCCGGACCAGCCGGCCGCCAGCGCCAGCCACGTTGCTGGCTGCTCGGGATCGTTGGCATTGCCGACAGCCAGCGCCTTGTTCCGGGACTGCTCGTCCGGTTGCCGGACCCAGGTCTCCACAATATTGAGCGACCTGCTATCGCTGGCATCGAAATGGTCGAACATCCGTCGCAGAGAGCGACATCCCCAGCCAATTGCCACGCGCCTTGGAAGCAGGTAGGCACAGTAAGACACGGCGGGGTGCCAATTGCACGCGTCGGCGGCCTCCTGAAGGAAATCCAGCGAAGGCTTGTCAGCGTCGGCTCTGCCGACATCATAGCGCGCCAAGGGATAGGCCTGAAACAGATCCTGTACCGTGCCGAATCTAACCTGCCCCATGATCGTCAACCGACAAGAGTTGGAGTGCCGTGAGCGACCAGCGGACCGCCTGCAGCAAGCGCCATGCCGGCCTGCGCTGTCATGGCGATCGTCGGCGCGTTGATGACGATACCCGCCGGGGTCAGGATAATCTGGCTCGGACCAACCTGCAGGGTGATATTGGCGTTGGCCATGAGCGTGATGCTGATGCCCGCATTGACGGACTGGTCCATGGCCAGCGTGATGTGCTGACCGCCCAATTCGATATCGAGTTTGTCATTGCCTTTCTTGAGCGTGGTCTTGCGGGTGTCGCCGCCGAATGCAGCTTCGCCGATGGTCCGTGTCTCGGTGTCGCGGACCGTCACGTCATGGTCCTTCTCGGCATGCACCGTGATCTTCTCGGATCCCTTCTTGTCCTCGAAATTCCACTCGTTGAAGCCGCCGCCGCCTTTGGTGGAGTCGGACTTCAATCCCGCAATCGTCTTCTTCGACGGCAGATCGTAGGGCAGCTTGTATTCGTCGTTGTACACGGTGCCGATCACCAGGGGCCGGTCCGGATCCCCTTCCAGGAATTCGACAACGACTTCCTGCCCGACGCGTGGGATGATCTGACCGCCCCAGCGCTTGCCAGACCAAACCTGGGCGACACGCAACCGGCACGACCGCTTCTTCTTGCGATCCCAGAAAAAGCGGACGTAGATTTCGCCGAGCGACTCGACGTCGATTTCCTCGCTCGAATTGTCGTCTTTGGTCACCACCTTGGCGGTCTGGATGCCATTGATCCTTGGCTTCGGGGTCAGCATCGGCGCTCGAAACGGCCGATCGCTCGGCAGAAACTCGTAGCTGCCGAAATAAACGTGTTGCCCGGCGTCGCTCGGACCGCCGGTGCGATAAGATTCGATCGAGAACGAGTGCGTGGCTCGCACCACGAGATATTCCACGTTCTGCGAATCCTTGGAGTGCTTTTCAAGCTTCGTTAGCCCACCGGGGAACAGGTTGACGGCGTCGCCATTGCCGCGGCGCCTCCGGTCCATTGCCTGCTCGGCCTGAAGCTGGATTTTCGCGTAGCGCTCGCCGTCGGACTTTTCCTTGAACTTCCCTGGATAGTCGTAAAACTCCATCTCCGACCGAGAGTAGTGCTCGGAGCCCTTGGCGTCGCTGATCATCTGCGCGTTGGGCTTCTGATAGTTGTAGTCGTTGAGCTCGATCTTGCCGGTCCGAAACCGGCGCTCCGAGACCCATTCGTAGATATGCTGCTCCCCTCGACGATCGGCCCCCGTCAATGGGATATAGGGAATCGTAGCAAGACCGTTGATCGGGCTATGCGACGATTTGGAGTCCGCCAACACCAGCGTATGTTTGCCGCCCTCGTGCTTGAAGAAGTAGTAGATGCCGTGCTGTTCCATCAGCCGGCACACGAAATTCAGGTCAGTCTCGCGGTACTGAACGCAATATTCGAGCTTCGGACAGGACCCCTCTTCGGTCAGTTTGGATTCATAATCGGTGAAACCGCGTTCGTTGAAGACCTCCTTGATGATGTCGGGCGCTTTCTTGTCCTGAAAGATCCGACAATCGGTGGTCCGCGACAACAGCCAAAACCAAGGCCTCAGCACGATCCGGTAGCTGAAATAGTCGTTGTTTACCCCGAGCCACTGGGCCTCCGTCAGAATGCCACTGAACTCGCGCTCCTTTTCATGCAGCTTTATCGTCAGCGTACATTGCTGACCAATGGCTCGGTCGAAGTCGAGGTCGGCATCCTCACTGAGACACTCGATGCGATACTCGAACAGTTCACTGAGACCTTCCGAGCCTTCGAATCCGGCAAAAACCAGAACGTCTTTGCCAAGAGGCGTCTTGAGTTCGCAGAGGCGGGTATCCTGAGTAAGCTGGCCCATGTGGGCTTAAACTCCCTCCTTCGATCGAATGACCCGCTGCAAAGAGCTGATCAGACGTTATGCAAGAACCGCGGAAATCCTGCCTGCCACTGGCAGTGCCGGCAAGTCCGCCCCGGGGCTGGGCCTCCTGACGTTTCACGACAGCCGTCCAAAGAACCACCCTGGCCATCAAGTAGTCGGCTCCAAGAGCTTGCCGGTTCACGCGAAAATGGCATCTTCGGAAATGAACCAAGATCAGCAGGCATCTGACCCATAGGTATAGAATCGGATCATACGCCCCCGCGAGATCCCCTAGTCGTCACGGGCTCGGCAGCGGGGCCGTGACCGAGCAGATGGACGATCCTCGCATGCTTGATGTCGCCTCCCTGACGCTGCCCATTACCGCTGACGATCCCTGCGGGCCGGATCTCGACGCCATCGGAGACGTCCAATATCTGAACTTCTTCGCAGGTGCGGAATCCCTGCTGCCAATGTCGTTCTTCGAGGTCGTCAATGCCAATGGGGAGCGTGGACGCTTCGATCCAAAGGCAGTCGATTTTGCCGGCCAATTTGCCGCCGCACAGCCCCTTCTGGCGCGTACCCGCGATCTGCGCCTAAACCTGCTGCTGGCCAAGTTTTCAATCCTCAACCGCGACCTCGACGGCTTTCTTTACTGCCTGAGGGCGACCAACTTGCTGCTGCGCGAGCAGTGGGAAGCGGTGCATCCGAAGGGCGAGGACGGCGACTACGCGCTTCGGGCCGTCACGGTCGAAGCAATCGACGTGTTTCCGACCGTGATCAACCCGCTCCAGTTCCTTCCCCTGATTGAGAACCGCAGACACGGCAACCTCAACTACCGTGCTTATCAAATCGCCCAGGGCGAAATTCCCGCCGGTGACGCCGACGCCGACGGGCTCGATCTCGCGACCATCGAGCGCATCGTCAGCGAGACCGATCTCGACACTCTCAAGGCAACAAGCGCGCGGTGCTCCGCGGTCGCTGCTGAAATCGCAGGCATCAAGGCGACCTGGCGTGAGAAGATGAACTCGGGGCAACCTATCAGCCTCGACAGGCTCTCCGGTTTGGTTAACGGCATGGCTGCCTGGCTTGCGAGTCTTGTCGCGTTGCGTGATCCCGCGGCGATTACCGCAACTGCGGAAGATGCCGGTTCCGTCGATATACAGGTGCCGCTGGACACCACCGGGATGTTGGCTTCATCTGCACAGGCGTCCGCAGCGCTCGGCGCAGCGGCCGCCTATTTTGCCCGAATGGAACCATCCAACCCGGCGCTGTTGCTGGTACGTCAAGCGCAGGAGATGGTCGGCAAATCATTTATTGAAGTGATGCGGATGCTGGTGCCGTCCCACGTGGAGAGCGCTGCGATCAACATCGGGCGGGACAAGGTCTTCGAGCTGCCGATCGAACGGATGGCGGAGCTCGCGATCTCGCTCTCATCGACGACCGATGAGAGCGCCCAAGATATTGTTTTTTCGGTGGAAAACAGAGCGCAGGCCTTGGGTCTGCTGACGAAGGTGGCGTCGTTTTTCCGAACCGCGGAGCCGTCCAGCCCGATCCCCTTTTTGGTCGATCGCGCGCGCGACCTTGCACAACGAGATTTCCTCAGCCTTTTGAATGATGTTTTACCTGAGGGAGCGCTTAAAACAATCGACAGATCGCGTTGAACCGAGCTTTCGGTCGAGGGCACTAATTGGACACAAGCATGTTTGCCGACCGCAGCAACTTGAAGCGCCCTAGTCAATCTGCGTCGCGCAAATTCGATGTTTAAAGCGATTTCGTAGTGAGGGAACCATGGCTACAGACAGCGGTCAAAAATTCATTCGACGAAACCGCGCACCGCGCGTGCACATCACATACGAAGATCCTTATGACGCCGAGCGACTTATAGAACTGCCGTTCGTCATGGGCGTCCTCTCCGACCTTTCCGGCAATAACCCTGGCGTCGAGAAGACGAAGGTCGAGGAGCGTAAATTCCTCGAGTTCGACATGGACAATTTCGACAGCCGCATGGCCGCAATCCAGCCCGGCGTGACGGCGCGCGTCGCCAATCGCCTCAGCGATGGATCCGACGAAAAGATCTCGGTCAACCTGCACTTCAACAAGATGGCAGACTTCACTCCGGTGGCAGTCGCCCGCCAGGTGCCGGCCACCGCCAAACTGCTCGAGGCGCGCGAACAACTCGCCAACCTGCTGCGCTACATGGATGGCAAGGTGGCTGCCGAGGACCAGCTAAAAAAACTTCTCGCCGATCCTCAACTGATGGCAGCGCTGCGGGAACGCGCGACAAGCCAGTCGACCGAACCTGGCACCGAGAGCTAAGGAAGGAATGGGGACCATGGCAAAAGAAGCTGTTCACAAAGAGAGCACTACCCAGGTCAAAACCGTCGAAGCTGATGAGTTTGCCAGCTTGCTGAAGCAAAGCTTCAAACCGCGCACTGAACGTGCTGCAACCGAAGTCGAAAACGCCGTATCCACGCTCGTTCAAGAGGCGTTGAAGGATACGAGCGTCATCAAGTCGGACGTCCTCGATACCATCGAGGAGATGATCGCGCGGATCGACCAGAAACTGACCGCGCAAATGAACGAGATTCTTCATACACCTGAGTTCCAGGCAATCGAAAGTGCGTGGCGCGGCCTCCACTACCTCGTCTTCAATTCCGAGACCGACGCCAACCTGAAGATCCGGGTGATGAACGTCTCCAAGAACGAGCTGTATCGGAATCTGCGACTTTATCCCGATGCACGCTGGGACCAGAGCCCCCTTTTCAAGCAGATCTATGAGTATGAATTCGGCCAGCTGGGTGGCGAGCCTTTCGGCTGCCTGATCGGCGATTATTATTTCAGTCACCTCCCTACCGATGTACAACTGCTCCGCGATCTCAGCAAGATCGCCGGCGCCGCACACGCCCCCTTCTTCAGCGGCGCCGAGCCGACGCTGATGGGAATGGACTCTTGGACCGAGCTGTCCAACCCTCGCGACATCGGCAAGGTGTTCGACACGCCGGAATATGCCGCATGGAAGGGACTGCGCGATCAGGACGACTCGCGCTATCTCGGCCTGTGCATGCCGCGCGCGCTCGGCCGCCTCCCCTACGGCGCGAAATCGGAGCCCGTGGAAGAGTTCGCCTTCGAAGAGGAGACGGACGGACACACCGGCGACAAATACGGCTGGATCAACGCCGCCTACGCAATGGCGGTCAACATCAACCGCGCCTTCAAGGAGTTTGGCTGGTGCACGCGCATCCGCGGTGTGCAGTCCGGCGGCGAAGTTATCAACCTGCCGACGCACACATTCCCGACCGATGACGGCGGCGTCGACCTGAAATGCCCGACCGAAATCGCAATCAGTGATCGCCGCGAGCACGAACTTGCAAAGGCGGGCCTCATCCCGCTGATCCATCGCAAGAACACCGACAAGGCTGCCTTCATCGGCGCCCAGTCACTCTACAAGCCGAAGAAGTACTTCGGCGAAAAGGGCGTGGATGCCACCGCGTCCGACAACCTGTCGTCACGACTACCTTACATGTTCGCAGTGTCCCGCTTTGCGCACTATCTGAAGTGCATGGTTCGCGACAAGATCGGATCCATGAAGGAGAAGGATGAGCTGACGATCTGGCTGCAAACCTGGATCAACGAATACGTTGATGCCAACCCAGCCCTCTCGTCAGAAGCTCAGAAAGCGCGCAAGCCACTGGCCGCTGCGAAGGTTGAAGTCATCGCAAACGAGGAGAATCCGGGATATTACAACGCGCGCTTCTTTCTTCGTCCACACTTTCAGTTGGAGGCGATGGACGTCGGCCTCAGCCTGGTTTCACGCCTACCCGGCCCCGGTTCCTGACGCCGCAACATCGCAACCGTAACCACGCAGAAATTTGAGAGGACTATGCTATGGCTGTCGACATCTTCTTGAAACTCGACCCGATCAAGGGCGAGTCGCTGGACGACAAGCACAAGGACGAAATCGATATTTTGAGCTGGTCTTTCGGCGAGAGCCAGTCAGGCACTTTCCACAGCGGTTCGGGCGGCGGCGCCGGCAAGGTCAGCATCCAGGATCTGCACTTCACGCACTTCGTCGACAAGGCCACGCCGGAGCTTTTCAAAGTCTGTGCGAACGGCAAGCACATTGATACGGCGATTCTCACGGTCCGCAAGGCGGGTGAAAATCCGCTGGAGTATCTCAAGATCGAGATGAAGCACATTCTGGTCTCGAGTGTATCGACGGGCGGATCGCACGGCGAAGATCGCCTCACCGAAAACGTGAGTCTGAATTTCGCGAAGGTCAAGATGACGTACAAGACCCAGACGGAAAAAGGCGGCGCTGGAGCGGCGCCGGTGTTTGGCTGGGACGTTCCCGCCAACAAGGAATGGGCCTGATTGTCGGCTTCTGCTTGGCGCCGGTTGCGATTAGCGCGAACCGGCGCCGCACGGTGCGATTGCGGTTGACGTCTCGGCGGGAGCGGTCGCGAGCCCGACCGCCTGCCGAGGCGACATCATCATGGAGACCAGCTGATGCTCCGCGAAAGGGCATAGCGAGCCTGGCGTCTTGGGGACGGTAAATGACCATTACTCCAAAGAGGGATCGTCTCTCTCCCCCGCTAATGCTGGCCTTTCGCTTGGCTCATGAAGCTCGCGATGCGCGCAAGAAGCTCAATTTGCGCGATGAATTCGGTGAACGGGTCATTGCCGGGCGGCGTAGCGCAGGCCGCTTTCCGATCTCGGAAACGCTGTTGCGGCGGGAGGTCTCTCATGACCTTGAAACACTTCTCAATACCATTGCTCTGGAATCGACCCTGGATCTGAGCGACCGGGATTGCGTCCGGACATCGATCCTGAACTACGGCTTCCCCGATATCGCCCACCGCTCGATCGACGAGGTTACGGACGACGAACTCACCGACGCGTTGCGCGAGACGCTAGCGACCTACGAGCCCAGACTGGATCGCAAGACGATCCGGGTTCGTCGCGACGGCTCGGTCGGTCCTGAGCAGCTGAAGCTGCGCTTCATCGTTCACGCCGACCTCAAAGCTGAGCCGCTCAACGTCCCCGTGGAATTTGTCGCCGACGTCGACCTCGACAGCGGCGACATCCAGATCAATCGACTTTAGCATGAATCGCGAATTCCTCGATTTCTACAATCGTGAACTGTCATTGCTGTACGAGCAGGCGGGAGATTTCGCCGAAGAATATCCAGGTATCGCAGAGCGCCTCGGCGGCCTGATCCGGGACCGCTCGGACCCGATGATCACGGGACTGCTGGAAGGCGCTGCGTTTCTTGCCGCCCGCGTTCAGCTCAAGCTCAAGCACGAGTTCCCGGAATTCACTGCAAACCTGCTCGAGCAACTGGTACCGAACTATCTTGCGCCGACACCTTCGGCCATGCTGGTCACCGCACGGCCACCCTATGCCGACCCGGCACTGCGCGACGGCAGGAAGATCGCGCGCGGCGCCTATTTCGACGCGACCTATCGCGAGAGAGAACGAAGTCTTTCCTGCCGGTTTCGACTTTGCCGCGACATCGTGCTCTGGCCATTTGACGTCACAAGCGCCGAGTATTTCTCGACGGCGGGCGCTCTGCAGGCGCTTGGTATCCCGGTCGGCAGTGATGTCATCGCGGGGCTGAGGCTATCGTTGACCCATCGTAGTGCGGCCCGGCTCGACGAGGAGCCGCCGGACGCAGAGGCCCGGACCAAGCCGGAAACCTGGTTCGCAGGCTGCCGCGTGAGCGAGCTTCCGATCTACCTGTCCGGTGCGGAATCCGACGCCATCGCGCTTTACGAGCAATTGATCTCGAATTGCAGGGGGGTCTACTTCCGGCATCTCGACGACTTCGGCGATCCGGTGGTGACTCGTGCCCCCCATGACAGCGTGCAGCAAATTGGCTTCGACGAGAACGAGTCTCTGTTTGCTAACGACAACCGGATCTTTCGTGGCTCGGAGCTGCTGCGTGAATATTTCATGTTTCCACGCAAGTTCCTCGGCATTAACCTCACCGGACTTCGCAGCGTGATGTCACGGCTGCGCAGCAAATCGATCGATATTGTCTTCGCATTCGATGAACATAATTCACGGTTGGCCGCCTCGGTGCGCCCCGAGACGTTCAGGCTCTATACCGCGCCGGCGATCAATCTGTTCGAGAAGACGAGTGATCGCATTCCGGTCAAGTCGAATACGCACGAGTACCATGTGGTGCCAGATCGCAGCCGCTATCTGGAATACGAACCGCACCAGGTGCTCGAAGTCTACGCGCACCTTCCGGCAGAGAAGGATAAGCGGCCCGTGCGCCCGCTATATTCGGCCGCCGTCGACCGGACCAGCGGGTCGGTCGACGGGCTTTATTTTACCGTCCGCCGCTTACCTCGGCGCCGCACAGTGGAAGAAAAGACATACGGTTCTTCCTCCGACTACACCGGGACGGACATGTTCCTGTCACTGCTCGAGCCCGGTGAATTGAGCGGCAAAGGCTCTGTCGCCGAACTGAGCGTTCGGGCTCTCTGCTCCAATCGCCATCTCACGGAGCACTTGCCGGTCGGCCAGGGCGGCGCCGATTTTCGCCTGCTGGACGACACATCCCTTGATCTGATGTGCGTCGCCGGTCCCACGCCGCCGCGCGAGCCGGTGGTAGCCCAATTGCGCAGCCGCAGCGAAATCGCCAACAGCGGGATTGTCAGCTGGCGGCTGATCAACATGCTCAGCCTCAACTATCTTGGCCTCGTCGAACGCGGTGGCGGCAAGAACGCCGCAGCGCTGCGCGAGATGCTGTCCTTGTTCGCCGACCAGTTCGACGACGCCACGGAGCGCAAGATTCGCGGCGTACGCAGCATAGAAAGCCGTCCTGTGGTGCGGAGGGTGCGCGAGCGCACCGGCAGCGGTGCAGCACGGGGCCTGGAGATTACCGTCACGCTCGACGAGAAAGCATTTGAGGGCAGCGGCGTATTTTTGCTCGGGGCGGTGCTGGAACGCTTTTTCGCCGACTATTCCGGCTTCAACACCTTCACCCAGACGGTCATCTCGACGCCGGAGCGCGGCGAGATCATGCGATGGCCGCCGCGCATGGGCACGCGGAGACCGCTATGACGCTGATCGACCAGATGAAGGCCGAGCCCTGGCGTTTCGATTTCTTCCATACGTTACGCCAGTTCGAGCGCGTCAACCCGGATCGACCGCGGATCGGTGACAGTGCCGCGCGCCGCGACGAATATATCGAACTCGGCCAAGTGCCTTATCTGGAGTTCCCCGCCTCGAACCTCGCGGCAGTGGACGACCAGAGTGGCAGGCTCAGGATACTCGTCAAATTTCTCGGCCTTTTGGGCCCGCAGGGCGCCCTGCCCATTGCCACCACCGATGAAAGTCTCAGCTGGTGGCTGATGCGGGATGACGCCTTCCCGCGCTTTCTTGACCTCCTCAACGGACGCTTCCTGCAACTCTTCTTTCGTGCCTGGGCCGATGCGCGCCCGATCGCGCAGCATGACCGCCCCGCGGAGGATCGCTTCATCGCCTATGTCGGCTCCTTCGCCGGCTTGGGCTCCGCTGTTTTCGCCGATCGCGATACGGTACCTGACATGGCGAAGCTCAGCTTCGCTGGACTGGTCGCGCCCAGGGCGAAGTGTGCATCACGGTTGACTCGGTTCCTGCAAGGACTGTTCGAGGTCAAAGTCGAGATCGACGAATTCGTCGGCACCTGGCTCTCATTCGACCCAAGTCACTGCAGCCGGCTCGGCGGAACGCATGCGAGGCTCGGTCAGGACGCCCTTCTGGGTTCGCGCGTGTTCAGCGTCGAGGACAAGATCAGAGTTCGGGTCTTTGTCAGAACATTTGCTCAGTACGAACAATTCCTGCCGACCGAAACACCCAGCCTGTCGGAGCCACTGGCCGACGCCGTTTTCTTCTATATCGGCGACGAATTGGAATGGGAGGTCGAGCTCGCCATTCCTGCGGGAGAGGTTGTACCGGTCAGGCTCGGACAAAGTGGTCGACTTGGATGGACCTCCTGGGTCTCACCGAACTGGGCCTCCACGGAAGAATATCGCCGCGATGCCCGCTTTCAGCTCGGCGAGCGATTGAGAGCCCGCCGGAGCGCCGCAGCCAATGCCGCGGCGATTTGAACCTATCCATCGCGCTGATCGCCTAATGCTATGGAATTTGAAGCAATTTCCGCGTGATGGCAAGCATCCGCGGAGGAATTGAGCAGGAGGAGCCGCCGTGACCGACATCAGCATTGAAGCTGTAACGGGCAAGCTGAACCGGGCCGGCTATGATGCCTTCATACAGGCCCTGCGCCACGCAAAGAGCGCCGGCAATCGCAACGTCGAGCTTGCGCACTGGCTGTTTCATATTCTGCAGCAGGAGCGCAACGATCTCAGCCTCTCGGTCGATCACTACAAGCTCGACCGCGCGCGCTTATTGTCAGACCTTGCCGGCGTGATCAGCGGCTTTTCTAAGAACGAGACCGACATGCCGGGCGTCGCGAATTCGGTCATCGATCTGCTCGATCGCGGCTGGCACTATGCCACGCTCTTCTTTGGCGAGACCCAGATCCGCACCGGTCATCTGCTCGTTGCAGGCCTGAAATCGAACGATATTCGTCGCGCGCTGAACAACCTCTCGCGGGAATTTGCCAAGGTCAACGTCGACGCACTGGCGGCGGAACGCCGCGCTGTCTGGACCGGCTCCGACGAGGAGACCATGCGGCCGATGGACGGTTCGGGCCTGGTTGGCGCCGGCACGGAAGGCGCGGCCCAAGCGGGTCCGAAGGGCACGACGCCGCTCGACCGGTTCTCCCAGGACCTCACCGCCAAGGCCAAATCGGGCGAAATGGATCCGATCCTTGGCCGGGACGAAGAAATCCGCCAACTGATCGACGTGTTGATGCGTCGGCGGCAGAACAATCCAATTCTCACCGGCGAGGCTGGCGTCGGCAAGACCGCAGTTGTCGAAGGCTTCGCGCAGCGCATTGCCGCGGGCGACGTGCCGCCACCGCTACGCAATGTAAGGCTCTGCGCACTCGACATCGGCCTGATGCAAGCCGGCGCCTCCATGAAGGGCGAGTTCGAGCAGCGTTTGCGGTCGGTGATTGACGAGGTCCAGAGCTCACCTACCCCCATCATCATGTTCATCGATGAGGCCCACACACTGATCGGCGCCGGCGGCGCGGCCGGCACCGGCGATGCGGCCAATCTCCTGAAACCTCCCCTCGCTCGTGGCACGCTGCGCACAATCGCCGCCACTACATGGGCGGAATATCGCCAGTACATCGAGAAGGATCCCGCGCTCACCCGGCGCTTCCAGCCAATCCAGATCGACGAACCTGATGTGGAGACCTGCTGCATCATGCTGCGCGGACTTCTCGGTCCGATGGAAAAGCACCACGGTGTTCGCATTTCGGATGCTGCGATCGTCGCAGCGGTCAACCTGTCCCACCGCTACATTCCTTCGCGGCAGTTGCCGGACAAGGCGGTCAGCCTGCTTGACACCGCCTCGGCACGCGTGGCCATCAGCCAGAGCGCGACGCCGGCCCTGATCGAGGATGCACGCGTTGCGATTGCCGCTCGTGAAGCTGAGAGATCAGCACTCGTCAGCGACAGCGACCTTGGGGTAGATGACAACGAGCGCATTGTCGCGATCGCCAACGACATCGCCGCACTGAAAGACAAGCTGACGAACCTCGATGCCGATTGGGCGGTCGAGCAGGAGCTCTTCAAGGACATCCGCAGCATTCGTGAAATCCTGTCCGGGCCCAAAGAAGGCGAAGATCCGACTGTTAGGCGCGCGGAGCTGCGCGGCAAGTTCGACACACTTGAGACCATCAATCCGGAAAAGCGGATGGTCTATGCCCATGTAGATCAGCAGTCGGTGGCGTCCGTTGTCTCTGATTGGACCGGCATCCCGGTCGGCCGGATGATGCGCGACGAGATCGAAACCGTGCTGAAGCTACCGGAGATCCTCAACCGCCGCGTCGTCGGCCAGTCCCATGGGCTGACGATGATCGCCAAGCGAATTGAGACCAGCCGCGCCAAGCTGGACAACCCGTCGAAACCGATCGGCGTGTTCATGCTGGCTGGCCCGTCCGGTGTGGGCAAGACCGAAACCGCCCTGGCGCTTGCCGAGACTCTTTATGGCGGCGAGCAAAACATGATTACGATCAACATGTCAGAGTTCCAGGAAGCGCACACCGTCTCGACCTTGAAAGGCGCACCTCCCGGCTATGTCGGCTATGGCGAAGGTGGGCGCCTCACCGAGGCCGTCCGGCGCAAGCCCTATAGCGTCATTCTGCTCGACGAGGTGGAGAAAGCTCATCCCGACGTCCATGAAATCTTCTTTCAGGTATTCGACAAAGGAACCATGGAGGACGGCAATGGGCGGCGGATCGACTTCAAGAACACTTTGATCATCCTTACCACAAACGTCGGCACCGATCTGATCATGGGCCTATCACGCGATCCAAAGTATCGCGACGAGCCGGAAGAGCTCGCCAGGATGTTAAGGCCGGAGTTGCTGAAGGTGTTCCCAGCGGCGCTGCTCGGACGCATCGTCTCGATACCGTACTTCCCGCTGTCGGACGAGATGCTGTCCGGGATCGTGCGTTTGCAACTCGACCGCATCGGACGGCGCCTTCGCGACAATCATAACGCGACCTTCGGTTATGACGACGCGGTCGTCGAGCACATTGTGTCGCGTTGCAACGACCCGGACTCCGGTGGGCGAATGATTGACAACATCATCACCAACACCCTGCTCCCCGAGCTGTCGCGCGAATTCCTCAGCAAGTCGCTCGCCAAGGAAGAGGTGAAGGAAGCACGCGTCTCGATCGAGAACGACAAGTTCGCATATTCGTGGAATTGAGCACGATGAACATTCAAGCCGAGCATCGTCACCCGAACATCGGTCCAACGCCATACGACGAGGTCTACTACCCGGGCCATGTTTATGGGCTTACTCATCCCAACCATCTTGCTACCATGGCCGCCGTTTACGGCATGCAGCCGGCGCCGGTCGAGCGTTGCCGGGTGCTGGAGCTTGGCTGCGGCGTCGGCGGCAACCTGTTGCCGATGGCCTTTCAATACCCGGACAGCGAATTCGTCGGTGTCGACCTGAGCGGCGTGACGATCGAGCGCGGCCAGCAAAATGTCGCTACATTGGGCCTGGAGAACATCAAGCTTCTCCACTGCGACATCATGAATGTCGATGCAAGCTTCGGACGGTTCGACTACATCATCGCGCACGGCGTTTATTCCTGGGTGCCACCGGCAGTGCGCGAGAAGATGATGATGGTCTTCAAGCAGAACCTGGCTCCGCGCGGGGTCTGCTACGTCAGCTACAACGCGCACCCATTCTCGCATCTTCGCGACATGGTCCGCGACATGATGCGGTATCACACCCGCCGCCTCACCGGCATGGAGGAGAAGGTAGGGCAGGCCCGCGCGATCCTGAAGTTCCTGAGCGACGGCTCCAAGGCCGACTCGGTGCACGGCGCGGTTATGCGCGACCAGTACAACCGCGTCCTCAAGTCGCCCGACGAGCTTTTATTTCACGACGATCTCGATGATGGCGCCGAGGCCTTCCTGCTGCATGAGGTCGCCGAAGACGCAAGCCGCCATGGCCTGCAATACCTGGGCGACGCTGATTTTTCACGACGCTATCTTGCCGGCTATTCCGAGGAGGTTCGCGCAGCGCTGCAGCGCTTCCCGGAAAGCGAGTTCATGGCGCGCGATCAATATCAGGACTTCATCGACGGCAACGGCTTTCGGCGCACCTTACTCTGCCACGACAGCATTTCGCTATCTCGCCAGATCGACCTCGATTTCGTTACCCGGTTCCATTTGCTGAGCACGACCAACCCGGTCCATTCCGACTCCTGCGTGACAGACGATTCCGCGATGGAATTCGAGAACCAGGACGGCAGCAGGATCACGCTAATCAATCCGCTCTTGAAGGCCGCGTATCTATATCTCGGCCGAGCTTGGCCGCGGGCATTATCATTCGACGAGCTGCTCGATGGCGCCCGCGCGCTGCTGGGCAACCGGCAGGCATATGATGACCAAAAGGTGTTGACTGAGGCGATGTTCATCCTGGCTTGCAGCGGCGAGGTTTCGTTCCTGCTGTCGCGTCCCTTTTTGTTGAAGGAAGCTACGGAGCATCCGCAGGCGAGCCTGCTCGCGCGAAGACAAGCGCAAACAGGTCCGCTGGTCACCAACCTCCTCCACCAAACAGTGCAGTTGGAGGACGACCGGACCAGGGATTTCCTGCAATTGCTCGACGGTGCGCGGACCATCGACCAGATCACGGCCGAAATGACAGAAAAATTCGGCCCTACCATCCGGATAGGCCAGAAGGATGGAGCCGGGCAACCAGCCGAGCCGTTACTGCTGTCAATGCGAGAAAGCGTTCAACGCTCGCTTGCGATGGTCGGCAAGCTGGGCCTGCTGGTCGCGTGACGCGCTCAAGTGCACGGCTCCGTTGGCGATGAACGGCAGGAGTTGGAAGCTCCTGCCGTTTCCTGAAACGGATGCGGTCCCCGGCACTCTAGCCGTCGTGGGTATATTGCTGGCCGAGGAGCCATCCCGTGAGAATACCGCCGGGGCCGCTGGTATAGACCGGATCAAAGCCAACACCTGCGCGCAGCATCTTCCATTCATGCTCCCCGACCCAGGGAATCCCGGGATCGCCCTTCTGATACTGGGACAGCAGTGTTCGGGCGACTTCTGCGGCATTGGCGTAGATCGGCCCGTTGGCCCAGCGAGGGCGGGGCAGGCCAGTCATGCGGCAATAGAGCGCCGTGCAGACATAGGCAGACGCCTCTTCCGCATTGGCATCAAGGCCGGTACGCAACAGATCGTATGCCGCGTGCAGGCTCTCGTGGACGATATAGGCCGCGTCCAGCCGGCCGGTCGCCGACACGACCTCAAGCGTATTAGCCGCAACCGCTGTGCCGTCGGCTCGGGTTCGCGCGACATCGTTATATTGCGCAGCAACACCCGCTGCGAGATCGGTCGGAACCGCGACTGTGACCTGCCCCAACCGGATCGCCCGGGCAACGTGATGAAACGTTTGCGGCGCAATCGTCACGTGGCTGCCGCGGATCGGAAACCGGAAGCGCATGCGTGCGACCGCCGGGCCATTGAGTACGTCTAATACCCTGCTCCGCAGTGACATTGATCGTCCTCACTGTTCACACTACCCCACGGATGGTGGTCGCCGTTTCCGATCGGCAGGTTCAAACACTGCGCTGGCGCGACATGACTTCGCATGACCTGGGCCGGGCGCCAGCTTCATCGAATGCAACGGCATTGAACCCGAACCCGTTCGGGCGAGACTAATCTGAGATTGCCGCGGAAGGCGCCCCATGACGACGACCGATCCGACGACGACCGACACTTACCGGAAGATCGCGGCACGGCTGACCATGTTTCGGCCGCAGATCGATTTGACAAAGTATTTTGCGGGGCCCAACCCGGATGTGCGGCTCTACGACGAAAAGCCCTACATCCGACACCAACTCGAGAAGTATGGTGTCGCGGCTGCGACGAACACACTCGATGGCGTCACCTTCCTGCCGAAGCACTGGCGAGATCTGACCAAGACGCTGCGTATCGCCAAGACGCCGGAAGGATTCGACGCCTTCGCCGAAGGCCAAAGTGCCGAGAAGCCATCGCACTGGGCTCTTGACCTGTCGATGGCCGCCACAATCGGCAAGGGATTTCGGGAGATCTGGCGTCCAAAGCTCTCCGACAGGCCACTCTCAACGCGCGATCTTCCGGGGCGGCACGGTTTCGGGCTTGGACGCGATCGCGGACAGTGGGGCGACGCCTACAGCTCGCAATTCGGCAAGGACCCGCAGCCACAAGACATCACCTCGCTACATTTCGCGGTGGCACCCGATCGGGTAAACGTTCACATCGACGAGACGGGCTTCGCGTTCGAGGGTGTAGGCGGTGCACTGACGGTGGGCCCAAACTTTTTGCATCACGCCGGCAATGAACTGTTCTGGAAGAGCAACAAGCATATACCGCAATGGGCGGCAGAGCATATCGACCTGATTCTGCCGAACAGCGCGAACGACTTTTCGCGCCTGGGCATTTCGGTCGACATGTACCAGCGCAAGGATTTGCGTGTCACGGTCACCGGCTCCTGCGGAATTTTCGGCGGTTTCGAGTGCTCGGGAACCGTGAGCATCAGCGGAACGCATGATCTGCTCGGTTCGAGCTCGAAGGGCCGGCGCTAAAGCGGATATTGTTCGTTCGACATTGCTCCTTGTCTACGCCTTCATGCTACGAATGAAGCTCCTCGATTTGCCACTGCCAGTTCGCGCATCGAATGAATGGAACCATCGAACCGACTCGAGGTAGTGGCGACCAATAGATATTGGTTGCGAGAACGCGTAGTTCCGCAGGAATCAGCAGGGGAGGCTTTGCATTGCCGAACCAGGAAAGGCCCTTGAAGCCTGTCGTCGAAAGCTATGTACCGCCAGCAGGAATCCGGCATGCCGTGACGGCGGGCGAGACTTGGATATCCCTCGCCAAGCGGATCGGCATCGACCCCTGGGACCTCATCGAGTTCAACTTTCCGGGCATCAAGCTCGTCAAACAGCGCGATTTCCAACAAGCCACACGACAGGTGAACTGGTACCTGGCCGAGTATGTAGGGTGCCGCACGATGTCGCCCGACCGCCAGAATTTTGCGTTCTCTTCCGGTACGACCGGCGGGAAAGGTGGGTGGCGAGGGGGATTCATCTATCTGCCGCCAGGTACGCCGCCTCCCCCGCCGATTGCGCCCACTCCACCGGTTGCGCCCACCCCAGCGGCTCCGACCCCGCCGGCATGTGAAGGAAGCCGACCGGACTTCGCGCGCGTGCTGGACGTCAGCGAGCGGAATTTCGCGCGCAACGTCTTTGGCCCGACGCTGCCGCCGTGGGAGACAATTGCGATTACCAATGGCCTGGGAGCAGGCGGAAGACCGTGGACGAACGATGGGCCGTTCTTTAGGGGAAGCAATCCCATGGTGCCAAGCATGCGGTATGCCATCAATCTTGGCAATGTCGCGTTCAGTAACATGGCATCGCCTAACCCCACCTTCGGCCTCTTGTGCGACGACTTCGGTCGCATCTGCGACCTCTTCGTGCACGAAATGACCCACGTGTGGCAGGCGTTCAACGATTCAAACTGGACGATGGCGCGCTCCTTCTGGGCGCAGACAGTCGGTGCCGGCTACGAGTACACGCCGGGCGATTCCTGGGACTCATACAACGTCGAGCAACAGGCACACATCGTTGAAGATTGGCACAAGTACAAGATCAGTGATCCGATGCTTGCGGAGGAACGCTATCCGTACGTCCGGCTCGTGATCCGCTCTGGACGCCTCACTTTTCCTCGCGGGCTGGATCTGGTGGCGTTGAAAAAGGATCTTCAAGATCTGCGCGCAAGGCACCTGGACTAGAAATCTCGGTCACTTCTTGCACCACAAACGAAACATGCCCGGGAGTGGACACCATAGCCGAAGTGATATTTTTCTTTCCAGTGGCATGGAAAGCTTGTCCTTGGACAAGCAACTCGTCACCAACTTCAACGCATGGTGAGAGCACTCGTTCTCGGCATCCCTTCAGCACGTTGAGGCTGCGGTCAGCGCCGGCACTTCGTTGAATTCCGAACGCCTGTTTAAGAGCCTGCGCTATCTGCGACAATGTCGGCTTGGACCGCAATGTCGGACGCCTGCGCTGCGGTTGAAAGCCAGAACCGGGCTTGCCGCATCGCCAAAAACTGCGCTGGCACCGCGTGAGGTTCCGCCTACGAAATTGAACCGTCATCAATCGAGCGGGGACTAACCTTTCAGCGCGGCTGGGTCTGACCGCAAGTGAGAAAAGGCCGCGAAACCGCAACAGCCGAATACCTCATATGGAACGTCTCCATGTCCGACACCCATACACGCGACCCCTCGTGGAAAACCGATCTGATCTGGCATTATTTCCACGCCGTCAGTACGGCGGCCAATGTGCCCACCTATCGCAAGTTCTACAGCAACCAAGACCCGAGCGACGAATTGGACAACCGCCATCGTGTCTATGAAATGCTGGTGGATGAGCCGCTGCACACCCATCCCACGCTGTCGACGACCTCGACGGACGAGTCGATGGAAAATTACAAGAAGAGCAAGCTGCCATGGAACCAGAACAATGGCGGCTTCCTCAAAGCGGTGAACAATGAATATTGGTGCGGTTCGATCCTCAAGATCGTGTTCGTCCGCTATATGGGCTGGAAAATGGCCGAACCGACGGCGCGCGACCAAGTGAGCGTGGGAAGGGATCCCAGCAAAGCGGTGGATTGGACAATCAAGAATCTCGAAAACAAGATGCCGGTACGGGCGTCCCTCGGCGGCGCCCATTATGTCGGCATCGTCGGCCACCGCACTACGGGGGCCGACAACAAGGTCACCGAGTTTCTGTGCCTCGACCCATGGGCCTATGGCATCGACGGCGGCAATCAGGCCATGAAATATGCCGGTACGTCGACCGCCTTTCTCGGGATCAGCAAACGCGACGGCGCGACATGGACCTATAGCAACAAGGCCGTCGCCTTCGTCGAACGGCCATCCTAGGAAATTATGGCAGCGAGTTGCCATCATGCTCGCTCGGCGCCGAGCTGTTTTAGTCGTCTACGAAATAGGATGTTTCTGAAAAATCGCGCTGATCCAGCGGTAGCGTATCGCCAAAGATCTTGTCCGCGAAGCCCGCGAAAAACCGGTAAGCGCGCGCCGCAAAATGCATCTGGCCGTGCGTCTCCCGGATGATCTCCTTGGTCGGAGTTCTCCATGATACGCCATGCGCTCAGTCTACGCGTCGAGCAGGTCGGCGCACGCCCCTCTGGAGCCTGCTCTAACCGATCGGAATAGCTGGCGAGAGCGCTCATTTCTCCGGAGGACGCAGCGGGCCGTCCGCCCACTTGCGCGCTGCAGGATCACGCAGCGGGTCGTCGTCGCATTTGGCGCAGACGTAGCGCAGCCGTCCCTCCGCTGCTTCGTCCGGCAAACCCTTCATTGGCCTGCCACAGCCAGGGCAAGACTTTCGGACCGCATAGCGCCGTGCCATCATTGTTTTATTTTCCCCGCAAGGGCACTCTAGTCCCGCAATGATGGCGAACTCAACCGGATCGCGGAAACCTGTCCGGCTGGGGGACCTTAAATGCGTCTGCGCCGGCCGCCCGGTCCGGATCCTCGGAATTCGCTGCCAGCATGCGCGTGTGCTTCGACGAGATGACGAAAACTAGCCTCGGAGCGCAGGGTCGGTCGCTGTCGTCGCACTCATGGCGCGACCAGTTTCTTCCGGATCGCATAGCGAACAAGCTCCGCCGTCGATGACATCCCGAGCTTGCGCATCGCCGCGGCACGATGGGTCTCGATGGTTTTCACACTCAATTTCAAGATGGCGCTGATCGATTTGTTCGTATGCCCCTCCGCAATGAGCTGGACCACGCTCTGTTCCCGCGAGGTGAGCAGTACGCCCGACTTGTTCTGCTTGTTGAGCTGGAAGTCCCGCAGAAGCTTTTCCAGCAACACGCCAGTGAAGTACGGCCTGCGATCAAGCAGGGCGTCTATCGCGGATATCAGGTGCTCTCGGGCATCAGACTTGAACAGGAAGCCGCGAACGCCGGCCAGAATGGCCTCCGTCAACAGTTCCTCGCTGTCATGCATCGTCAGGATCAACACCTCGGTTCGCGTGTGCATAGCGCTGAGGCGACGACTCACTTCGAGTCCATTCATGAACGGCATCGAGTAATCGGCGATCAGGATGTCCGCACGCGTTTCGATCGCCAAAGCCAGGGCCTGCTCGCCGTCGCAAGCCTCGCCGCCGACGACCCAATCGGAGCGCATTTGGACGATCGCGCGCAGCCCCGACCGTACAACCTCATGATCATCGGCAATGACGATGCGCTTCACGACGGCGCTCCCGTATGTCGACCCAGAACCTATCGGGCAATCAACGGAGATGACTGGCAGCCAAGTCGGCTGACTGTATCGACCCTCTTCCGGAAAGTTATCCCACAAAACCCTGAGATCGGGTCGCGGATGTCCCGATCGCCGGAATGCTCCATCACTCGTCGACCAGTTTGGCTCTAACCGCGTATCGGACCAGACCGGCTGTCGAGTTCACATCGAGCTTCCGCATCGCGGCGGCCCGGTGAGCTTCTGTGGTCTTCACACTGAGGTTCAAGATGGCACTGATGCCCTTGTTGCTGTATCCGTCGGCAACGAGCTTGACGACCAGTTGCTCGCGGGGCGTCAGCCTCGCCTCATCGAGCGGTGCGCAATCCATATGGTCAACCCCGCTTCCAACGCCGAACGACTTGTGAACCAGGAGTGAATCGACAGCCGCAAGCAGCAGCTTGTTCGCCTCCGACTTCGACAAGAAGGCCCGCGCGCCGGCCTGATAGGCCTGCTGCGCCAGCAAGCTAGAGCTGTGAACGGTAAAGATCAGGACCTCGGTGGGGAGCGAGCACTCCCTGATCCGCCGGGTCACCTCAACTCCGGTCATGCGCGGCATGGAGAAATCCAGAATGGCGACATGCGGCCTGCTCTCGATCGCGGCGGCAACTGCCTTTCTGCCGTCGCTCACCTCCGCCACGACCTCCCAATCGGCACGTTGCCCAAGCACCGCTCGGATACCTGAACGGACAGCCTCATGATCATCGGCGATCAGGATACGTTTCATGCAAAGTGCTCCTGCTTCGATCGCCGCCGCTTCGAGTACCGCAAGCCGATGGCCATATCGGAGCGCGACGGTCGCCCGACGGATCTCGTCCTTGGAGATGCGCGTCGGCTCTCATGACTGCAACAACAAGCGCCGCTTGTGCCGCTTCGCCTCGTTGCGAACCGGGATAACCGCGTACAACGTGGTCCCGGAGCTTTCCGGATCGGATCGAATCTCGAGGCTGCCGCCAAGGCGCGCGAGCCTCTCCCTCATGGCGGGAATGCCGACACCCATCGACGTCGTTCCGCCGCCTCGTTCAGCGCGGTGAGCCGCGAAGCCGCGTCCATTGTCGCTGATGGTCAGTCGAAACTGCCCGCGGGTTGCCTGGACGAGGATTTTGACCTCCGTCGCGCTCGCGTGCCGGAATATGTTCGCGAGTCCTTCCTGAACGATCCGCAGCAATGCCCTTTGGCTGTCGTATGACAGCCCGTCCACTCCAGCGTCGACGACGCTCCGGGCGCGCAAGGCGGTGCGCGCAGCAAAGCCGCGGACATAGCACTCGATCGTCGCCTTCAGTCCTTCCTCCATCACGTCCTGTGGATGCAGCAAATATGTAAGCGAGCGGATATCCCTCAGAGCGCGGTCGATCGATGCATCAACGTCGTCGCAAAGCCTATCGACGCCGTTTGCTCCGCCGACGCAGGCGCGGATTCGCATCAACCCAAGACTTGCCGCGACCAAATATTGACAAGTCGAATCATGAAGTTCCGAGGCAATCCGCTGCTGAATACCCTCCTGTATGGAAGCCAAATCACGACCGGTTGGGTCATCCGGCTGTTCTTCAGAAGACTCAAGAACGCTCATCCGGTGTCGACCGAGGCGCTTCGCGGTTCCATGTGGCTTCAACAGGCTCGCAGGAAGGCTGCACGGCTTCATTGGACGCATCCAGCTTTTAAGTCCGTCCTGGACATCGACTGTCGCCAATCGACGACCTAGATAATGACCCGTTCAACATGTCCCATGAGGGCCGCAATTCGACGCGCACCCCTAAGGGAATGACGTGCACTATCATACCTCCTGGTTTTCCGTACAACCAAGGGGTTAATTCATAATACTTCAAAACCTGCGCATGACTGACATGAGTTTTCGTCCGGTATATGCAGTTTGTGCCAATCGCTGGAACCAACGCGATAAAATGAGACAATGACTGCTAAAATTCTTCGTCGCGCATCCGGACACGACCGAACGTCGCCTTACGGTCCAGACCATCAGGGACGAGCTTTATGGAAATGCAAGTGGCGTCGTTTCTGGCACATCGCCAGATGCCCGAACTATCGCACGACGACGCCCTATCGACCGCTATCTTTGGCTGAGCCAGACTTCTTCTTCGTCCGAGAGAGCGGAGGAGTTTGCGGGGCCGGTACTATCACCAGTGGATGAGCGGGAACTCGCAGGCGATTCTGCCCGATGTCATCCCGGAGTGCGTCGGTATCCATGCGCTGGCTCCGCTCGACGGAGTCACGGGGGTCCGCCAACGCGGCGGTTGCCGCCGTCATTCCGAAAACCGCCCACAGCAGGACGAAGAGTCGTCTCGTTGACATTTCGTATTCTTTCTCAGAAGGCGAAGTCGAGCCGCGGACCGATCCGAAGATCCCTGTAGTGCCGAATCGGAACGTTGGACGTCCGGGCCTCGTACAGCACCGTGGTCGTGAGCGACAGATTGCTCGCGAAATTATACTTCAGACCGATATCCGCCGAATAGAGCTGGTCCTGCCGTCCTGAATTCAATCCATCGGTAAACCAATAGGCTTCGAACAGAGGCGTGCTCACGACCGACCATTTGGGGTCGAGCTGCACTTCGATTCCGAGAACGGCATCGAAGCGCCAGCGGCGCGCTTCCGCAAGATCGGAAAACCGGTAGGTCAGCAGCAACAATGGGGACAGGGTGACGTTGTTGATGCGAAAGTCGCGGGCCACCGATCCCATCACGTCGTTCGAGGTAAACGCGAGGCCGCGGTAGACGCCGTCGAAGTCGTAACGATTTTCGTAGATCGCAGAGAACCGCCAGCCATTCCAGTTCTCGGTCAATCGTCCTCCCAAGCGGGCGATTGCGGCATTCCCGTCCTTCTCCGTTGCGAATGCCTCATACTGCGCGCGGGCGTAGAGGCGATAGGACAGTTCGTTCGTTAGGTATCCGTCCAGTCTGGCGCTGATATCGGGCTCGTAATAACCGTCCGACTTGCGGGCGTCGCGTGTGAACAGAGCGTTGTCGGTAAACATCGACGACACGGAACCGACCACACTCCACGAAGGCAGCGGCAGTGCCGGCGGATCCGCCCTGAACTCTTTCAGGTCCACGTCCGCGGCCATTGCAGCAGTCGCACCCAAGGCTCCAACCAGCTGCAGAAGAACTCCAGATACACGCATCTGAACCTCGAGACTGTCGACCCCGCCTTCCCCAACGACGCGACCATAGGCCCCGCAGTAGTTGTGTCAAGCGACGCCGACAACGCACGACCCTTTCGCGGAATGTTGTTACTGCGTGACCACACAATCTCGGATCACACAAGCTCGGAGACTGCCGAAAGAAACGTGCACATCACTTCCTAAACCGCGCCACCGTAGACCGGCGCAGATTCATTCTGGGAGAGGTCCATCTCCGAGCATCAATGAAGCAAGCCATCCGACTGCCAGACAGATCGCGAGGATGACGATGCCGATGATCAGTGAGCGGCGCCCGGCCTTAAACAGCGCCTGCGTGGGGTCGAGCGTGTGAAACAGCTGCAAGGAAGGCGAGAGCCTCGTGACGATCCTGCCCATTGCGGGCTCGGGGCCGTCGATGCAAGCTCCTGCATGTGCCGAGTCCGCTGAACGGCCGCGAGGCCGGCCGAGCTTCCCGAACTCACGGCCTACGATGCCTTGGGCTTCGCCCAGGCTTCATCCTGGCTTCACCCGCCAGGGTGCCTCTGCGCTAGTAGTCCACGGCGTCACGGATGATCGGGCACGTCATGCAGTGGCCGCCGCCGCGACCACGGCCCAGTTCCGCCCCGACGATGGTGATGACCTCGATACCTTCTTTGCGCAGCAGTGTGTTGGTGTAGGTGTTTCGATCGTACGCGTACACCACGCCTGGCGACGCACAGACGAGGTTGGCGCCGCTGTCCCATTGCGTGCGCTCGCGCTGATAATCGCTTCCTCCCGCCTCGACCACACGAAGCTTTTTAAGACCCAGCGCTTCCTCGACGACACTGACGAATGGCTTGTTCTCGGGGTGCAACTCGACGCCACTCGGTTGGTCGCTCGGGCGATAGGAGTAGGCGCGGGTCTGATTGATGAAGTCGGGCGCGGTCAGTACGCAGTCGCGGTCGGCGAAGGTGAACACAGTGTCGAGATGCATGGCTGCGCGGATCTTGGGCATCGCCGCGACGATCACGCGTTCGGCCGCCTTCTTCGCAAACAGCGTCGCCGCGAGTTGGCTGATCGCCTGACGGGATGTACGTTCGCTCATCCCGATCAGCACGACTCCTTTGCCGATCGGCATCACGTCGCCGCCCTCCAGAGTAGCCAGCCCATGGTCGTGCGTGGGGTCGCCCCACCAGACATTGACCTTGCCGGCGAAATCAGGATGGAACTTGTAGATCGCGGTTGTGAGGATCGTTTCCTCGTGTCTGGCCGGCCAATAAAGCGAGTTGAGCGTCACGCCTCCATAGATCCAGCAGGTGGTGTCGCGCGTGTACAGCGTGTTCGGCAGCGGCGGCAGCAGGTACTCGGTGGCACCCGCCGCCTCCTTGACCATCTTGATCGCCTGGCCGCCATGCTCTTCAGGAAAGTCATGAGTCGACAGGCCACCGATCAAGGTTTCCGCAAGCGCGCGATTGTCGAGGCCGGAAAGGTAGCTCCTCAATTCGTCGATGAAGCCGAGCCCGACCTGATTGGGCACGACCTGATTGTCGAGTATCCACTTTTTACCCTCTGGTACCGCCACCGTTTCGGCCAGAAGGTTGTGCATTTCCACCACATCGACGCCCCGGTCGCGCATCTTGGTGACGAAGTCGAAATGGTCACGCTTGGCGTTCTCCACCCAGAGAACATCATCGAACAGCAACTGATCGCAGTTCGACGGCGTGAGCCGCTGATGCGCCCGACCTGGCGAGCACACCATCACCTTCCGGAGCTGACCGACCTCCGAATGAACGCCGAAGGCTGAGGAATTCGCCATTGGTGGCTCCTTTCGTACTGGGGCTAGATGCTGATATAGCCGGTAGCGAGGCCATGGATACCGACGACACATCCGATCACCGCCACCGCGAACAAGACCCATTCGGCCGGCGTGAAGAGCTGTTTGCCCTGCTCTTTCCGCGTGATGTAGTACAGGATCGTGCCGGGGGCGTAGATGATGAAGCCGAGCAGCAGGAACTTCGTCCCGCCGGCGAACAACAGGAATATCGTGTAGATCGTCGCCAGAACCGCAATGATGGTGTCCTTGCGGAGGTCGCGCGGGTCCTTTTCGTAAGTCTCTCTGCGAAAAACCAGCATCAACGCAAAGGCCGCTGACAGAAAGTACGGAATCAACGAGAGGTGGCTGCAGAGCGACAGCGCGAAGGTGAAGGCGTCGTCTGAGAACAGCGTGGCGACGAGCACCACTTGAATCAGCAGCGTGGTCATCAGCAGCGCCGATGACGGCACTTGATTGGCATTCTCTCGTGCCAGGAACGCCGGCATGTCCAGTTTTTTGGCGGCCACCGAAAGCACCTCGGCAGCCATCATCGTCCACGCCAGATAAGCGCCAAGAACCGAGACGATCACGCCGGCCCCGATAAACACCGCTCCCCAATGGCCGACCGCGGCCTCGAGCACGCCACCGACAGAGGGCTGGCGAAGCTGCGCGATCTCCGTGCGTGGCAGGACGCCGTAGGCCAATATCGACACCGACGCGAACAGCGCCAGCACGCCGAGAAATCCCGTGACGGTAGCGACACCCACGTCCTCGCGCTTCTCCGCGAAGCGCGAATAGTTGCTCGCACCCTCGATGCCCAGGAACACGAAGACGGTCACCAGCATCGTCGCCTTGACCTGCTCGAACAGGTTACCATAGTCGCCCGCCGCGCCGCCCCAGAGGTTGTCCACGAACACGGACGGCTTGAGGAAGAAGATCGACAACACCAAGAACAGCAGCAGCGGAATGATCTTGGCGACTGTGACGATGGCGTTGATTCCGGCTGCTTCCTTCACGCCGCGCAGCACCAGTAAATGGAATGCCCATATCCCGACCGAGGAGATCAGGACTGCGGTCAAGGTATTGCCCTGGCCCAAAGCGGGAAAGAATGCGCCGAGCGTCGACTTGATCAGGATCCAGTAAGACACGTTGCCGACGCAGGCGCTGGCCCAGTAGCCGAACGCCGAAAAGAAGCCGACATACGGCCCGAATCCCGCCCGCGCATAGGCGTAGACACCGGCATCGAGATCCGGCTTGCGGTTGGCCAACGTCTGAAACACGAAGCAGAGCATCAGCATGCCGGCACCGGCAATGGCCCAGGCGATGAGGGCCCCGTAGATGCCCGTCGCCTGCGCGAAGTTGCGCGGTATCGAGAATACGCCGGCACCGACCATGCCGCCGACCACCATGGCTGTCAGGGTCCGCAGCGGCAATCTTTGGACGTCCTTATCGGTGGTCATTGGAAGCGTCCCGATTTATCTGTCGTCACAGATGCACCCATCACGGAGCAGAAAAACATAGGGTTGACTACCTAGCCGATGACGAGGATTCCCCTATCCGGCTTTGCTTTGCCCCTCTGACGGCTTGCGCAGAGCGGCGCCGCCGGCCCGCTCGGTCGCGCCGAACCACGCGACGTAAATCGTCGGCAAGAAGACGAGCGTAAGGACCGTCGCCACCAGCAAGCCGCCCATGATCGCGAATGCCATCGGTCCCCAAAACACCGTCGGCGCGATCGGGATCATCCCGAGGACGGTGGATACGGCCGTCAACATGATCGGCCGGAACCGGGAGCTGCTGGCGTCGACTGCGGCGTCCCAGGGCGTCTTGCCGAGGGCGCGTTCCGCGTCGATCTGACCGATCAGGATGACCGCGTTCTTGCTGATCATGCCGAGGAGCGCGAGGACCCCCAGAATGGCGACGAAGCCAAGCGGCCTCCCGGACAACATCAACGCTGCGACGACCCCGATCAGCCCAAGGGGAGCCACGCTCAAGACCATGAACAGTCGAGGGAAGCTTTGGAGCTGCACCATGAGGACGGTGAACATGACCAACAGCATCACCGGGACGACGGCCAGCACGGATGCCTGCGACTTCTGACTTTCCTCCACTGTCCCGCCCACCGCCACGCTGTACGATGGCGGAAGCGTCTTCTGGAACTTCTCGATCGCCGGCAATAGCGAGGCGACCACGCTTTCCGGCAAGCTGTCACCGGCGATGGCGGCTTGGACCGTCAAGGTCGGAACCCTATCTCGCCTCCAGATGAGCGGAAACTCCTGATCATACTCGAAGGACGCAAATTGACTGAGAGGAACCGTTTGTCCGCCCGGCAGTCCTACTTGCAGATTGCGCAGACTGTCCAACGAGACCCTCTGCTCGTCGGTAGCCCGCGCGACCACGTTGACCAGGTAGATATCGTCACGGACTTGGGTGATGGGCGTGCCCGTGATGACGGCGTTCAGGACGGCCGCGGTTGCCTGCGAACTCAGGCCGAGTTGTCGCGCCTCGTTCTGGTCGACGCGGATGCGCACCTGTCGGTCGGGCTCCATCCAATCGAAATTCACCTGCTTGGTGTCCGCACTGGACGCGACGATTTTCCCGACCTGCAGCGCGATCTCGCGCACCCGCTCGACGTCAGGCCCGCTGACCCGATACTGGATCGGCCAACCGACCGGTGGCCCGAGCTCGAGCGGAGATACGAACGCGATAGCCTTGGGAAATTCTGCGGCGAGCAGCTTTTCAAGCTTGGCATGCAGGCGTTCGCGTGCGGCGACATCCTTCGCGATCACGACGGTCTGCGTGAAGAAGTCGTTCGGGAGCTGGACGTTGAGGGGCAGATAGAAGCGGATCGCCCCCCGTCCGACGTAGGTGCTCCACCGCGCCACATCGGGATCGCTCGCGAGCGCGCCATCGAGGCGCTTCGCCGCAGCTTCGCTCGCGTAGATCGAAGCGTTCTGAGGCAGGCTGACATCGACCAGCAGCTCCGGCCGATCCGACGAGGGAAAGAACTGCCGCGGGATCAACGGCATCGCCAGAACCGAGGCGACGAAGAGCGCCACCGAGATCGCAATGGTCAGCCATTTCGCGCGCATCGCCGATGTTAGGAAACTGCGGTAGATCCGGAAAATCCTGCCCGGGTCGGCTGAGTTGCCTTGTTTGGGCGGGACGAGGATCGCAGCGCCAAGCAGCGGCGTGAAAATGACCGCGACGAACCACGACACCAGCAGCGCGATCGTCACCACCGCGAACAGCGAAAACGTGTATTCGCCGGCCGAGCTTGCCGCAAAGCCGACCGGGATGAATCCCGCGATCGTCACCAGCGTGCCCGCGAGCATCGCCATCGCATGGGTCCGGTAGGCGAAGGTTGCCGCCTCGACTTTGCTGGCGCCCTCCGCCAGTTTGGTGAGGGTCGCGTCGGTCGTCGTCATCGCATCGTCGACCAGCAACGCGAGCGCGATAATCAGCGCGCCGAGCGATATCCGCTGCATGTCGATGCTCAGCAGACCCATGATCGGCAAGACGATCGCCAGCGTGAACGGTATGGCAAGCGCTATGATCAGGCCGGGTCGCACGCCGAGGCTGATGAAACTCACCACCATGATGATAGCGATCGCCTGAAGCAGCGAGACCATGAACTCCCGAATGGCGTGGTTGACCACGACGGGCTGATCCGCGACCACGCTTGGCTCGATCCCGATCGGGAGGTCCGCGGTAATTTGCGCCATCGCCTTCGTGATGTTCGCACCCAGCGCAAGAATATCACCGCCGTCCCGCATGGCGATTGCGAGTCCTATCGCCGGCTTCCCATTGACCCGAAACATCGGGTGGGGCGGGTCCGTGTAACCGCGACGCACCCGCGCGATGTCGCTCAGGCGAAGCATACGTCCGCTCGCGGAAAAATTGATGTCGGCGATGTCCCGTTCCGACTGAAACCCGCCAGATACCCGTATCGAGATGCTGTCGGCGCTCGTCTGTATCGTTCCGGCCGGACGTACGATGTTTTGCGACTGGAGGGCCGCAATAAGGGCGGACCGGTCGACTCCGAGTGCCGCAAGCTCCTTCGTGGAGAACTCGACGAAGATCACCTCGTCCTGTTCGCCCAGGAGCTCGATCTTCGACACGTCGGGCACGAGAAGCAGCCTTGAGCGGATATCTTCGACCCGGTCGCGCAGCTCACGCTGGCTGAAGCCGTCGCTGGTAAAGCCGTAGATAATTCCGAAAGTATCGCCAAATTCGTCGTTGAACCCAGGCCCGATCACTCCGGCGGGTAGCGTATGGCGCATGTCGCCGATCGACTTGCGCACGTGGTACCAGGTGTCTGTGACCTCTCGTGCGCTGGCACTGCCTTTCAGATTCACGAAGACGGTCGAGACGCCTGCCCTGGTAAAACTTCGCAGGAAGTCGAGATGCGGCGTCTCCTGCAGGCGGCGTTCGAGGCGCTCCGTCACCTGCTTCATCGTTTCCTCGACGGACGCGCCCGGCCAAGCGGCCTGAACGACCATGGTCTTGATGATAAAGGCCGGATCTTCGTTGCGACCCAGGCGGAAATAGAACAGCCCACCCGCAACCACCGCGATGATCATCATATAGACAACCAGCGAACGGCTTTTCAGCGCCCAATCGGACAGATTGATTCCGCTCATTGCTCTGATCCGAGAACCCGGACTTTCTGGCCTGGATGAAGCGCCTGCACCCCAGCCGTAACAACGATCTCGCCGGTGTCCAATCCTTGCGAAATCACCGCCTGGGCCTCGTCGAACCGCAGAACGTCCACATTGCGCACCGACACCGTACCGGCGGTTGGATCGACGATCCACACGGCGGGTCGCTGGTTCATCCTCGTCAGGGCTGAGGCCGGAATATCGATCATCGGCCCCGCGCTCGTGCTCACCCGCCCGACGACCGTCGCACCAAGGCGCATCGCCGGCGGTGGGTCGGTCAGGCCGACCCTGACCTCGAAGGTCCTGGTCACGGCATTGGCCTGCGCGCCAACCTCGCGGATGCGCCCCTTGGCCTTGATGGTCGGATCATCCGCCAGGCTGACCTCGACCTCTGGATCGGCCGAAGCCGATCTGACCAGTTGAGAGGGAACGTCGAAGACGGCATCGCGACCGTCTTGCCGCGCGATCCTCGCGATCATCTGTCCGGCCTGCACCACTTCGCCGGCTCCCTGACCGGTGGCGGTGATCACGCCTGGGGCATCGGCTTTCAGTTCGGTGAAGCCGACGAGGTCATGCGCGGCACTCAGCGCGGCTTCGGCGGCGTCGACTTGCGACCGCGCCGTTTGCTGGGCCTGCGTCGCGGCATCGTAGTTGACCCGTGTGGTCCAACCCTGCGCCAGGAGCGTCTCCTGACGGTCGAAATGATTGCGCGCCTGTGTCAGCTGCCCTTGTGCCGCGGCAAGCGACGCCTGCGCCTGGCGCAGCGCGTTCAACTCGTTCTGGGACTCCAATCGCGCCAGCACCTGACCGGCTTTGACCCGATCGCCGATCTTGGTGTCGTTGTTCAACAGCCGACCCGAGATCCGGAATGCCAGATTGACTTCATCTTCGGCTTCGATCCGTCCGGAGAACGTCAGGGGCGTCGTGAGCTTGCGCTTTTCCACGGTCGTCGTGCGCACTATACGAGGCGCTGGCGTGTCATTCGCTGCCGTTTCCCTCCCGCAGGCTGCCAGCACCGGCGATAGCGCCGTCAAAATGACCATAGCTCTGATGCGTTTGAAAGAGGAATGGCTGCCGCGGTTGAACATGAGCTCTTCCGTTCCGGTGTGAAACGCCGCCTGGCAAATCGGCTTTCCGCAGGCCTCGGTCTTCTGACGATCCCCGCCGCCATTTTCGCCGGAAGCGCTGGTCCCGGACATCGGTAAATCTACCCGATGCATCCGGATGTAATCGCGGTTTGCCCGAGTTCGTGGCTTGGGAGATTCCTGAGACCCGATCAGGCAATCACCCGATATCGCCGCCTACGCCCAGGACACATGATGGAATCGTCCGGCGAAGCACCGGCACGCTGGCGCCGGACGAACGACCTATGATGTATCGCTACGCGCGGTCGCGTCCCAACGCGAAGGCTGATCCCTTCAGGTACCCTGAAGCTTGACGATGCGATGTGATGCCGATGGAGGATTTCCAGCATGAGCGGATCCTCAGGACGACGAAACGTGCCGGCGGGCACCATCACCCGAGGGTGGTGGTCGAGCGTTGCTTCGCGTGCGGTCGGGTTCGGCTGCCTCTGGCTCGTGCTCGCTGGCGCTCAGGTCGGAGACGTTCCTGCCGCAGCGGTCGCAATCGCGGTAGCAACCTGGACAAGCTTGTACTTGCTGGAGCCGGGCAGTTCGCGGCGGTCGCTCCCAGCCATTGCCCGTCTGGCGTCGCTTTTCCTGTATCACTCCGTCGTCGCCGGAATAGACGTGGCAGGCCGCGCGCTGAACCCCCGATTGCCTCTGCGTCCCGGGTTCGTAGCCTATCCGACGCGGCTGCCGCGAGGCGTGCGGCAAAACGTTTTCACGACACTGACCAGCCTGCTGCCCGGAACAGTGCCTGCCGGCGAGGAGAATGGACAGATCATCTATCACTGCCTCGATGTCACGCAGCCGGTCCTTGCCGATCTCGCCGCCGAGGAAGCGGCGCTCATTCGGGCCCTCTACAATGACTGAATTCCTGACCGCCGCCGTCGGCTTGATCCTGACGCTGCTGGCCCTCGGCCTGGTCTCGATATTGCGCGGTCCGGGCGATGCCGATCGGATGATGGCTGCGCAGCTGATCGGCACCGCGGGCATTGCCGTGCTGCTGCTCCTCGGCACCGTGACAGGCGTCCGGGCGGCCGTTGACGTGGCGTTGATCCTCGCGCTGCTCGCCACTTTCGCGTCCATCGCGTTCGTTAAAAAAGGGCTGTCCCGCCTGGAAAGCGACGGCGTCGGTTCGGCGGAGGGCAAATGAACCTCGCGCGGGACATCATGACGATAGCGTGCGTGTCGACGGGCGCGTTCTTCTTCCTGGCAGGTACAGTGGGCCTCCTTCGCTTCCCCGACACCTTGACCCGCCTCCACGCGCTGACCAAGGCGGACAACCTCGGCCTCGGATTCGTCGTGCTCGGGTTGCTCCCGCAAGCTGAAGGCCTTCGCGACGGGCTGAAGTTGATCAGCATCTGGATGTTCGCACTGCTGGCGGGCGCCACCGTCTCGCAATTGATCGCGCGCGCGGTGCGCCGAAGCGGGGCCAGATGAGCATCGCAACGGTTTTCGAGATCGCACTCGCCGCCGTGGTACTGGGCCTCGCCATCTGGACCATCGCCGTCCCCGAGACGTATTCGGCGACCGTCGGTTTCGTCGCCTACGGTCTCCTGGTTGCGCTGATCTGGGTCCGTCTCGACGCGGTCGATGTCGCACTGACGGAAGCCGCCATCGGCGGCGGCTTGGGCGGCGTTGTGCTGTTGGGTGCGGCTGCCCGGTTGCGCGATGCCGAGGCGACGGCAGCCGAACGACCAGACCGTTCTACACGTCTGATCGCCGCCATCCTGTCCGCATCGATCGCGGCAGCCCTGGCGTTCGCGATCCTGATCCTGCCCGATTATGCTCCGACGCTGGCACCGGCGGTCGTCGCGAATGCCGGGGCGACCGGAATGGCCAATCCGGTCACCAATGTCCTCATGGCATTTCGAGGGCTGGACACCATGCTCGAGAAGGTCGTGCTCCTGTTGGCCGTCGTGGGCGTATGGTCGCTCGCGTCGGACCGGGCCTGGGGCGGCCGTCCGGGACCGCGTCACGAAGCCGACCCAAATGGCGTTCTCGCCTTCCTCGCCCGCCTGTTGCCGCCGGCGGGGATCGTCGTCGGCATTTACATGCTGTGGACAGGCGCCGATCACCCCGGCGGAGCATTTCAGGGCGGTGCGGTTCTCGCGTCCATGTGGCTGCTGGTCATCATGGCTGGATTGGCGGACACACCACCGGTGAGCAGCCGATGGCTACGGTTTATCCTGGTCGCCGGGCCCTGCCTGTTTCTTGTCGTTGGCCTCGGCGGGCTTTGTTTCGGAGCGGCCTTCCTCGCCTATCCGGTTGCGTTCGCCAAACCGCTAATTCTCGGCATCGAGGTCGCGATGATCCTCACGATCGCAGCGACCCTCGCCCTCCTCCTCGCCGGCGCGCCGGAAAGGAATACATAGCGATGAGCAGCGTATCGGTGTTCGGATTGTGCGCGGCCGCTGCGGTCGGGCTTGGGCTTTACGGCCTGATCACGAACCCGCAATCGCTCCGCAAGATCCTCGCGTTCAACTTGCTCGGTAGCGGCGTGTTCCTTCTGT
This sequence comes from Bradyrhizobium sp. LB8.2, assembly GCF_040548035.1. NCBI lineage: Bacteria > Pseudomonadati > Pseudomonadota > Alphaproteobacteria > Hyphomicrobiales > Nitrobacteraceae > Bradyrhizobium > Bradyrhizobium sp. LB8.2. The sequence goes on from NZ_JBEPQV010000002.1 coordinate 109,053, forward strand.
TCGGGATCGTCGGACGGAGGGGGGCTGCGGCGGGTGTTGGCAACGATCCGGTGCCGCAGGCCCTGGTAATCACCGGGGTCGTGGTCGCGTTTTCCGCGACTGCAATGGCGATCGCCCTTTTGCTGCGGTTATTCCACACCAGCGGCTCCACGACGCTCGGCAGTCGCGCGCCGACGAGCTCGCGTTCCGACGCGCCCGGCGGCTGATGATGGCCACTCCCTCCGCGCTGGCGACGACGACGGCAGATCTCCTGCTGGTGCTGTTGATCGTCGTGCCAGTCGCGGGCGTGCTGCTGGCGTTCGCGCTCGGCGACCGCTATGTCCGGCGGGTCGCCTTCACAGTCATACCGGTCGGCCTAGCAATTTCCGGGGGCGTTCTCTTGGCGTTGCCGCAGAACGACGGTCACATGGTCTATCTGCTCGGTGCCTGGCCACCACCTCTGGGGGTGGCCCTGCGCGCGGACGGATTGTCGGCGGTGATGCTCGCCGCCACGGCCATCGTAGTCTGTGCGGTCGCCATTTTTGCCGCAGCCGATTTTCGTCTTGCAGCAGGATACGGCCGGGCACCGTTCGCATTCTGGATTCTTCTGCTAGCGGTTTGGGCGGCGCTGAACACCATCTTCGTCGGAGGCGACCTCTTCACCCTTTACGTTGCCTTGGAATTACTGACGTTCGCCGCGGTGCCGCTGGTCTCTCTGGAGGGCCAGGCGGAGACGCTTCAGGCAGCGTTGCGCTACCTTCTCTTCGCGTTGGTCGGGTCCGTCCTCTACCTGATGGGCACGGCGCTGCTCTACGGCCTCTACGGCACGCTCGATATCGTGCTGCTGTCTCATCGCGTCTCCACGGAGCCCGGCGCGCTGATTGCGGCAGCGTTGATGACGACCGGCCTCCTCGCCAAGACCGCGCTGTTTCCGCTACACCTCTGGCTGCCGCCCGCTCACGCCGGCGCCCCGGCCGCAGCGAGCGCGATCCTGTCCGGCCTGGTCGTGAAGGGATCGTTCTTCATCCTCCTGCGGGTGTGGTTCAACGTGCTGCCCGGCGTGCCCGGCTTTGCCGCTGCACAATTTCTCGCAGCGTTGGGAGCCGGCGCGATCGTGGTCGGAAGCATCGTCGCCCTGCGGCAGGAGCGCCTCAAGCTGCTCGTCGCATATTCGACAATGGCCCAGATCGGGTACCTTTTCCTGCTGTTTCCACTCGCTCTCGATGCCTCAGGACGGCTCGAAACGGGACAGGCCTTGGCGGGCGGATTGATGCAGGCGATCTCCCACGCCGCCGCGAAAGCGGCAATGTTCCTGGCAGTCGGGTCGATCTACGCAGGACTGGGCCATGATCGCATCACCGGGATCCGCGGCGCCGCACGCGCCCTGCCCTTGAGCGTCATGACCTTCGGGTTAGCCGGCTTCGCACTGATGGGAATTCAACCGAGCGGCGCGTTCCTCGCGAAGGAGTTGTTGCTCCAGGAGGCGGCGAGGACGGGACAGTGGTGGTGGGCTGGCGTGCTTCAGGTCGGCGGGATGTTCACGGCCGCCTATGTCGTTCTGGTACTTGCCCATGCGCTTTCGCCTTCGGATCAGCCGGTCGCCCTCGTCGCGAAGCTGCCACGCGGCAGCGGTTTGGCGGCGCTTGCCTTGGCACTCTGCTCACTACTGCTTGGCCTGCTGCCATGGGAGCCGTATTTGCCGATCACATATACCGTGGAATCGAAACTGTTCGGAGTCGAAGCGCTCGTCAAATTGTTCGTAACCGTGTTCGGAGGTGCCGCGCTTGCGATCCTGCTCAGCCCCTGGCCGCATCCCCTGGCGTTTTCGGCAGCCGGGAAAACGATCATGCAGCTGATCGCCCCCTTGCGGCGAACCTGTATCGGACTCGGCAGCCTCGTCGAAACGGGCGACGGCGTTCTTCGCCAATGGTCGACGGCCAGCATATCCCTCCTCCTGGTCGCGTTGCTGCTCGCCGCGCTGATGTTCGCCGCCAATTGAATCTCTAAGGCCGGCGAAGGAATCGCGTTCCGGCAGGTCCGGAACATCCTCCCTGCCCCCGAGGGTTTTCTCGGATGCCGGGCTGGCCTCTCACCTTCTAGTCTCGATGTCGCACCGTGCAGCCGGGATCAGTCCCTTCTGGACGAGCTACCTCAATGTGAACGGAGGCCTCCATGTCTGATCTTGTCGCGATCGTGTACCCGAGCGAGGCGAAGGCCGAGGACGTCCGCCAGCGGCTGCTCAAGTTGCAAAAAGAGTATCTGATCTCCATCAGCGATGCCGTCATCGCTGTGAAGACAGAAACAGGCAGCGTGAAGCTGAACCAGCTCGTCAACACCACGGCGACGGGCGCGATCTCCGGCAGCTTCTGGGGCCTCCTGATCGGCGTCCTCTTCCTCAATCCGATCATCGGTGTGGCGCTCGGCGCCGCGTCCGGAGCGCTGGGAGGCGCATTGACCGATTTCGGCATCAACGACGCGTTCGTGAAGGAGCTTTCGGCATCGCTCCACCCCGGCAACGCGGCCCTCTTCGTCCTGATCAAGAACATGACCGCCGACAAGGTCCTCAACGAGATCAAGGACGCCGGCGGGGTCGTGCTGAAGACCTCTCTGGACGAGACCAAGGAAAAGATCCTGCGTGACGCGCTCGCCAGCGCGGCGGAGCGACCGGCTTCCTGAAACCGCCGGTCTCTGCTTTCCAGCGTCGACCTGAGGTGAGGCGCGCCAGTCATTTCTCGTGCTTGAGAGGGAGGCCCTGGGTAGTCGCACAGGCGGCGCGCGCGGCTACGTTCGGTGCCGTGGATAAGCTCCTCGTCGTCGACATGGATGCAGTCGTTTCGGTCATTGATCGACGAGCAGGATAGCAAAGCCGGTCCGCGACAACGACCGCTCGAGCTTAGCCTTCAGCGCCGACCGCCCAAGAGGCGCAGGAGCATCATGAACAGATTGATGAAGTTCAGATAGAGCGACAGCGCCCCGATCACGGACTTGCGACCTGCCGTGGTCTCGTCGTCCCTGTTGTCATACATCGCCTTGATCCGCTGGGTGTCGTAGGCAGTGAGCCCCGCGAAGACACCGACGCCGACGATCGAGATCAACCAATCGAGTCCCGTCGACCTCAGGAAGAGGTTGATCAGGCTTGCGACGATGACGCCGATCAGGCCCATGAACAGGAAGCTCCCAAGCCCGGACAGATCTCGCCTTGTGGAGTAACCGAAGATGCTGAGCGCTCCGAACATTGCGGCCGCGATAAAGAAGACGCGCGTGATCGAGGCACTGGTGTAGATGTGCAGCACGATCGAGAGCGAGACACCGACCAGCGCGGCATAGACGAAGAACAACAGCCGCGCCGTTGCCGCCGACAGCGTATTGATGCGCGCTCCGATAAAAAACACCAGCCCGAGCGGAGCTAGAATGAAGACCCACATCAGCGGGCTCTCCAGCAATGCGGGACCGGTAACCTCATAAGTCAGCCACGCAACAACGGCGGTCAGGCCAACGCCCGCGGCCATATAGTTGTAGATGCGCAGCATGTAGGCGCGTAATCCAACGTCGATCGCAGGCGACGTGCCAGCCGTGGTCGAGAAAGTCGCGTTCGGATCATAGTCGGACATCGCTTGGCCTCCTCGCGTCTGGGCAGGAAGTATGCACAATACCGGCCGGCCTGCGATTGGAACATCAGCTGATCACCCGATCGCAGGCAGATACAATACCTATCTCCGGACGCTGGTGACCCGCGAGCCATAGCGTGCGCGCGAGTTCCTTATCCATTTTGCCTAGATTCCTTACACGTTTGTCACTGGTAGCTCGCGGCACAGCGGCTTACTCAATCCGCATGCGCTACTTTTTTCATATCGTCGACAAGTACGGGCTCTGCCTGGACGGGACCGGATATGAGCACGTGGATCAGGAAGCCGCGGTCGTGCACGCCGGACGTATCGCAGCAGAACTCGCAAAAGCAGGCGAATTCTGCCGCGCCAGCTTCGTGCTGATCGTCGCCGCGACGCCTGGACCAGCCAGTCGGCATTAGAGCACAGCTTCCTTCCCCGCCGGCGTCACACCGCTGCCGCGGGGTCGCGGTCGGGCCGATTTCCGACATTGCCCTCTACATGGAATCCCTGATGTTCCGACCGGGAGGTCGCTTCTAAGATCTCGACCAAGAGTGGCCGGCCCGTCCCGTTTCATTTCGAGGTCGCGCCCACTTCATCTCCGGCCGGAAAGCCATTCTCCTCATGGCTCCTTCGTCGAACGAGGTCGACCAAAAGCTTTCGCGTAGCGCGCTCATCGCGCTCGTGATCGGGTCGATGATCGGCTCCGGCATCTTCGCGCTGCCCGCATCGTTTGGACACGCCACGGGCGTCCTCGGGACGTTGATCGCCTGGATCATCGCGGGCACCGGCATGCTGATGCTCGCCTTCGTTTTTCAGGCGCTCTCCCGTCGTCGGCCGGACCTGGACGCCGGCATCTACGCCTATGCCAAGGCTGGCTTCGGTGAATATATCGGCTTCGCTTCGGCGGCCGGCTATTGGATCGGATGCTGCCTCGCGGACGTCGCCTGCCTCATCCTGATCAAGGCGACAATCGGCCAATTCCTTCCGATCTTCGGCGACGGCACGACGCCGGCGGCGATCGCATCGGCATCCCTCCTCCTGTGGAGCGTCCATTTCCTCGTACTGCGAGGCATCAAGAACGCCGCCACGCTCAACACGATTGCGACCTACGCCAAGATCATCCCGATCTTGCTTTTCATCGGCGTGGCGTTCATCGTCCTCGATCCGGACCTGATCTCGCAGAATTTCTGGGGGACCGAGCAGCCGGGCGCGGTAGCGGTGTTCTCGCAGGTTCGAAGCACGATGCTACTCACGGTGTTCGTCTTTGTCGGAATCGAGGGCGCCAGCGTGTACTCGCGCTACGCCCGTGATCGCTCCGACATCGGATTTGCGACCGTCGCCGGATTCCTGTCCGTCCTCTGCCTTCTCGTCCTCGTGACGATACTATCCTATGGAGTCCTTCCGCGACAGGAGCTCGCGGGCCTGCCGACACCCTCGATGGCCGGCGTGATGGAAGCGATGGTCGGGCGATGGGGCGGCATTTTCATCAGCCTGGCGCTGCTGGTCTCGATCCTCGGGAATTACCTCTCTTGGTCGCTGCTCGCTGCGGAGGTGCTGCATTCCGCGGCCGTCAACCGCACCATGCCCTCCTTTCTAGCGGTCGTGAACAAACACGAAGTCCCTGTCGGAGCACTCTGGCTCACCAACTGCGTCATCCAGGCCTTCGTTCTGGTCACCTGGTTCGCGGAGTACGCGTTCACCGTCGCCCTGAAGATGACCAGCGCGATGACGCTGATCCCCTATTTGCTGGTCGCGGCGTACGGCCTCAAATTGTCATATCTCGGCAATTCCTACCGTGCCGGCGAACGCGCCCGCACCGTCGACGGGATCCGCTCGGCCATCGCAACGCTCTACGCCATCGGCATGATCTACGCCGGTGGCCCGACATTTCTCCTGCTGTCGTCGATACTCTACGCGCCGGGAACGGTTCTATTCTTTCTGGCCAAGCGCGAGCGCAAAGAGGCCGTCTTCAAGCCGTTCGAGGCGATCATCTTTGCTGCGATCGCGCTCGCTGCGTGTGCCGGCGTGTATGCGCTGGCCGTCGGTGCGATCTCGATCTGAGGTGTTGTTGGTCGAAAGGAGGCGAACATGAACGTCCGGACCGTCTATGGCGCACTGATCCTGATCGGGTCGATCGCGGCCGCGCAGCCGAGTTTCTCCCAAGCGCAATCGACCGCGTCGACGCCGAAACCCCCAGCGACAGCGCCCGCAGCCGCCACACCAAATACGAATACGAACCCGACCAAGCATCGCCATTGGCGCCATCGCGGCGGCTCGCATCCTCACTATGGCAGCCGTCGTGTTCGTACCTGATGGGCGGATGCGACGGTCCCAGCTGCAATCCCCGAGTTCCCCCGATGAGCGACGTGACGTCCGGACAAGAGCAACTCCACGAGAGCGCGATCCGCACGACGCCGGCGATCGAACACGGCCCGCGCAGCATTCTCGCAACGGGTCTCGCTCTGCTCGGCGTAAGCGTGGCCCTCTTTTTGATCTGGAAAACCGTCTCGAGCCTGCTCATCATCTTCGCGGGCGTGCTGTTTGCAGCGCTTCTGGATGCCGCCGCAAGGGCGATTGCGCCTGTCGTCCGCCTCGGTCGCATCTGGCGCCTGACCTTGGTGCTGCTGCTGCTCACTGCGGCGGTCGGACTTGGCCTCGTGTGGGGAGCCGGCAAGCTTCCGGAGCAAACTCGTCTTCTGCTGAAGGTCATGGACACCCAATTTGACGTCCTGCAGCAGCATCTTCTGACCTATGGCGTCGATCTGCTCGGTCCCGAATGGGGCCGGGATTTCACGCAATGGCTGGTCTCCGACCAAGGGCGGTTCTTCAAGCACGCCCAATTCGTCCTTGGCGGGGCGTCGAGCTTCCTGACTGGCGTGCTGGTGATCCTGTTCCTGGGCATCCTCTTCGCCTTCGATCCCGATAGCCACCGCGAAAGTCTCGTCATACTCGCGAAGCCGTCCTATCGCGCACGGATGCGCGGCGTGATGGACCAGACGGGAAGCGTCCTGCGGCTCTGGTTCGTAGGACAACTTATCCGCATTGTCCTGATGACGCTGTGCGTCTGGATCGCACTCTACTGGATCGGGCTGCCTGGTCCCTTCCTGCTTGGTTTGCAGGCGGGCTTATCGAACTTCGTCCCGTATCTCGGGCCGATCGTCGCCGCGATTCCGATCGCGCTCGTCGCTATGCCGCTCGGAGGATCGCCGCTGATCTGGGCCGTCGTGGTGTATACCCTGATCCAGTCGATCGAAGGATACGTGATCGGCCCCCTGATCCAGCGCCAAGCCGTCGAAATCCCCCCGGCCTGGACTTTGGTGGCGATCGTGCTGCTGGGCGCCATGTTCGGTGTCATGGGCATCGCGCTCGCCATGCCACTCGTCGCGGTCGGCCGGGTCGCGATCATCAGGTTCTACGTCGAGGACTATCTCGGCGATCCCCCGCTGGTGGTCAACAAGGGACGATCCTGAGGTGCCGCATGAGCGAGCTCGAAGCTGAACGGAACGCCGCAACGGGTCCGCCGTCAACACATCCGGGGATGACCCGCTTGCTGTGGCAGCAGCTGCCCTACATCGTCGCGCTTGTGCTCGCCATTGCGGGCGTCGCCTACACCAATGCTTCGCATCAGCCTCTCGTCGGCTATTGGGAATTCCTTGCTCTTGCCATCGGCGTAGTCTGCGTCATCAACAAGTGGCCCGAGGTCGACGGCAGGGAGGAGCGCTGGCGGCTAATCTGGACCCAGGCGCTACATTGGGTCGCCGTTCTGGTCGCGATGAACATCATGCTGGTATCCGGAGTTCAGCAGTTGCTGCCGACGCCGGCGACAAGCCTGGTTCTCCTTACCTTGCTCGCGCTCGGGACATTCCTCGCCGGCGTCAGTCTCCAGTCCGCCCAGATCGCCTTCCTCGGCCTTGCGATGGGCATCACGGTTCCGGCGATATCCTGGTTGCAGCAGTCCATCATCTTCTTCCTGTTGGGCGCCGTCCTGCTGATCGGCCTCGGTATCACGTTCTGGCTTCGTCAGGACCGCAGCCCAGCGAGCTTGCCCGACAACACTGGAAGCCAAACGGAGGCCTGAATGCGCATTAACCTGCTTCTCGCAATCATCTGCGGATCCGCTTTGATGTGCGCCGACGCCCTACCCGCGCGCGCGGAAACGTTCCGAGTCGGCCGGCTTATATGCGCCAGCACACCACGCGTTGGGCTGGTGCTTGGCTCCGCGCAGGAGCTTCGTTGCGTATTCACGACCACACGCCCGACTCGGCAGTACGTCTACGACGGGCGGATCAGGCGGGTTGGTCTCGACATCGGCGTGACCAGCGCCGGAAGCCTCTCATGGGCCGTCTTCGCCAGGAACTCGCGCGTCGGCCCCGGCACGCTGCGGGGGAGCTACGTGGGCGCGAGCGGCAATGTCGCGTTCGGTCCCGGGCTCGGAGCAAACGTTCTCATTGGAGGCTCTCGCCGGACGATTGCGCTCCAGCCGCTGTCGATCGAGCGATCAATCGGATTGAACCTTGCGGCGGGGATTACGAACCTGACACTCGGCCCGCGCGGACAGCGATAGCAGCTTGTCCCAAGCCCTGGAGCCGGGAGCGGACAATGGATATTGCGGAAATTTCGGTCAGGATGCTGGCGGCGAGTTTCCTGACATTCATCGCTGGCGGCATGGCCTTAGCACAGCCAGCCTCCAGCGCTCCGCCTGCTGTCGGCATCGTCGAAGCGATCAAGCGACCGATCACCGAGAGCAGCGAATTTCTTGGGCGGATCGAGGCGGTCAATCGCGTCAATATCGTGGCTCGCGTCACCGCGTTTCTGGAACAGCGACTGTTCGTCGACGGTGCCGAGCTCAAAAAGGGCGCCCCGCTCTACCGGCTCGAGCACGGCCCGTTCGAGGCCGATCTTGCGTCAAAGCAGGCGCAGGTGGCCCAGCTCCAGGCGATACTCGAGAACGCCAAGCAGACGACCGAGCGCGCGCGTACGCTGCTCAGTGGGCCAGCCGGTCAGCAATCGACCTACGACGCAGCGATCGCCAACGAGCGCAGCCTGGAAGCCCAGGTCCAGGCCGCACAAGCACAAGTCAATGCGTCCCAGATCAACCTCGACTACACCATGATCAGCGCGCCGATCGACGGCAAGATCGGACGCACAGCCGTGACCGAAGGCAATGTCGTCGGTCCAAGCTCGGGCGTGCTGACCACGATCGTCAGCCAGGATCCGATTTACGTCACCTTCCCGGTGCCGCTGCGTCAGGCACTCGAACTGCGCGAACGTTATGGACCGCAAGGGGGTCTGGAAGCCGTGATGATCCGGCTGCGACTGCCCAATGGCCGCATGTATGGCAAGTCCGGCAAGCTGAACTTTGTCGACAACACGATCGCCCAGAATACCGACACGATCACCGTGCGCGGCGAGATCGACAACCCGATCCTGCGCGCGCCGTCCGTCGCGGGCGTGACCGTCCACGAACTGACCGACGGCGAATTCGTTACGGTCGTGCTGGAAGGTATCCAGCCCATCGAGGTGTTGGCGGTCCCGCGTTCGGCCGTGCTGTCCGATCAGCAGGGCGACTACGTTCTCATCGTCGCCACCGGCGACAAGGCCGAACAACGCCGTATCCAGCTTGGGCAGTCGACGCCCACCATCGCTTCCGTCATCAATGGCCTCGCCGCCGGCGACAAAGTCATCGTCGAAGGCCTGCAAAGGGCTCGTGCGGGTCAGGCGGTTTCGCCGGGTCCGGCCAGTGCGCTGATCCAGTCGAGCATGAAGGCCGGCGCAAGCGACGCACCCTCGTTGCCAGACCGTGGCAACTCGACCGCCACGCGCCCGGAGGACAAAAAGCCATGATGTCCGCCGTCTTCATTGATCGCCCGCGACTTGCGATGGTCCTTGCCTTCATTATCACCATCGCAGGCGCGCTCGCGCTGACGCGGATCCCGGTGGCGCAGTTTCCGGACATCGTGCCGCCGCAGGTCACGGTCGCCGGCACCTTTCCCGGCGCGTCTGCCGAGGTCGTGGAGACCAGCGTCGCTCAGCCCCTCGAAGCGCAAGTGATCGGTGTCGATCGGGCGCTCTACATGAAATCGACCAGCGGCAACGACGGCAGCTACACCCTGACGGTGTCGTTTGCGCTCGGCACCGACCCCGATATCAACACCGTCAACGTCAACAACCGCGTGCAGAGCGCGCTGTCGCAATTGCCCACTGAGGTACAGCAGCAGGGCGTGACGGTGCAGAAGAAATCGTCGGCGATCCTGCAATTTCTGGTGCTGTACAGCGCCGAAGGTCAGCAGGACCCGCTGTTCATCACCAATTACGCGATCATCAACGTGCTCGACGCGATCTCCAGCACACCCGGCGTCGGCCAGGCTCACCTGTTCGCCAAGATGAATTACTCGATGCGGATCTGGTTCGATACGCAGCGGCTGACCAGCCTCAATCTCACGCCCTCGGACGTGATCGCAGCAATTCGCACGCAGAGCGTCCAGGCGCCGGTCGGCCGCATCGGTGCGCGTCCGATCAGCGACGACCAGCAATTCCAGTTCAACGTGCAGACCCTGGGGCGGCTCGCAACGGTCGACCAGTTCGCTAATATCGTGCTGCGCGCCAACCCGGACGGTTCGACGCTGCTCGTCAAGGACGTCGCCCGGGTCGAGATGGGCGCGCAGAACCTTGACAGCGAAGCGAGGATCGACGGGCGCGCCGCGGTGCCTCTCGCGATCTATCTGGCGCCGGGCGCCAATGCCGTAACGACCGCGCAGGCGGTCGCAGCCACGATGCAGCGGCTGTCCAAGCGATTCCCGATGGGGTTGAGCTATCTCGTGCAGTACGATTCCACAAGCTTCGTACGAGATACGATCTCGGAAGTTCTGCGGACGCTGGGCGAGGCATTCGTCCTTGTCGTGATCGTGGTTTATCTGTTCCTCGGCAATCTTCGCGCGACGGTGATACCGGCCGTTGCCGTGCCGGTCAGCCTGGTCGGCACCTTCGCCGTGTTGCTGATGCTCGGCTATTCAGCGAATACGGTGTCGCTGCTCGCAATGGTGCTCGCCATCGGCATCGTCGTGGATGACGCCATCGTCGTAGTGGAGAACGTCGAGCGTGTGATGGAGGAAGAACCGGATATTTCGCCGGCCGAGGCCAGCAAGAAGGCCATGAGGCAGATCACGGCGCCGATTGTTGCGATCACGCTGGTGCTGCTCTCCGTCTTCGTTCCGATCGCCTTCATTCCCGGCATTTCCGGCACGTTGTTTCGGCAGTTTGCGGTGACGATCAGCGCCGCCATGATAATCTCGGCGCTCAATGCGCTGACCCTGTCGCCCGCTTTGTGTGCGCTCATCCTACGGCATACCGGACCGCGGCGCGGCGTGATCGGACGCGTTCTTGACGGCATCGACTGGATTCGCGACCGCTACAGCGGCGGTGTACGACGTCTACTGCGCGTGGCAAGCCTCTCGCTCATACTCGCCGCAATGTTCGCGGCCGGCATTTTCGGGATGTCGCACCTGACTCCGACAGGGTTCCTTCCCGAGGAAGACCAGGGCGCCTTCTTCACCTCGATACAGCTGCCGGACGGCGCGTCTGTCGCGCGGACCAGCGAGGTCACCGGACAGATCGAGCGAGTCCTGACGCAGATGCCTGCGGTCGACCACGTCTTGGCCATCATAGGTTTCTCCCTGCTCGACGGGGCGTCCGAGCCCAACAATGCGCTGGTGGTGACGCGCCTCAAGCCGTTTGCCGATCGCAAGGCGGCCGCGGATTCGGTGCAGGCGTTGATCCGGCAGACTTACGCAGCCGGCGCGCAAATCCGGCAGGCCAATGTGCTACCGTTCAACATGCCGCCGATCATCGGACTCTCGACCTCAGGCGGGTTCGAATACCAGCTCCAGGCGCTGGAAGGACAGGACCCAGCCGCGATTTCCAGTGTCACGAGTGCGTTGATCGGAGCGGCCAATGCCGATCCACGACTGACGCGCGTGTTCTCGACCTTCACCGCGACCAATCCATCGATCTATCTCGACATTGATCGCCGCAAGGCGCAGGCGCTCGGCGTGACCATCAGCGATATCTTCACCGCCCTTCAGGCGACGCTGGGCGGCATCTACGTCAACAACTTCAACCTCTATGGACGCACCTGGCAGGTCAACGTGCAGGGCGAGGCGCTCGACCGCGCCGACATTTCCGATATCTGGCGCATCTATGTGCGCAACGGTACCGGTCAGATGGTTCCGATGCGGTCGCTCGCCAGCATCAAGATCGTAACCGGGCCTCAGGTCATCACCCGCTACAACAATTATCGCTCAGTGACGGTGAATGGCAGCCCGGCGCCAGGCGTCTCGTCGGGCACCGCGATAGCGGCCATGGCGGAGGTCTCCAATGCCGTACTGCCCGCGGGCTACAGTTTCGAGTGGACCGGCACCGCCTATCAGGAGCAACAGGCTTCAGGACAAACCGGAGCGGTGCTCGCGCTGGCCGTGCTGTTCGCCTATCTGTTCCTGGTGGCGCTCTATGAGAGCACGGTGATCCCGATCCCGGTGCTGCTGTCCGTCGTTGTCGGCGTGCTCGGCTCCTATATCGGGATCAAAATCGCCGGCCTCGATCTCGATCTGTATGGCCAGATTGGCCTCGTGGTGCTGATCGCGCTTGCCGCCAAGAACGGCATCCTGATCGTGGAATTCGCGAAGGAACGACGAGAAGCCGGGACGGAACTTGCGGAGGCCGCGATCGAGGGGGCGCATATGCGGTTCCGCGCGGTCATGATGACTTCGGTTGCCTTCATTCTCGGGCTGCTGCCGCTGGTGCTCGCAACCGGCGCCGCTGAACTGAGCCGCAGGGCGGTCGGGACCGCCGTCTTTGCCGGCATGCTCGGCGCAAGCTCGATCGGAATCTTTATGGTGCCAATGCTCTATGTGACATTCCAGCGCCTGCGCGAGCGCCTGAAGGCACGATCGGTTCCGGCGCGAACCACCTGACCCGCGCGTCCAGAACGCCGGGAAGCACTTTCCGGCAGGCTTCGGGACACGGCGAATATTCCCGCCGTCACATTCAGGGTTTCATCGGATGTCGATGTTGCGCGGCGGCGACTAGCGTTTCCGTGGCGCCAACTTGATTGGCCGCCGGAATGCGGGAGGATGACGTGGCCACCTACGATAGCAGCCCCCAGGTAAAGACCTTTAGTTCTCCATCCCGGTGGACATGCGCGCTCCTTGGCGTCGTGATGATCGCGGCCGGCATTTTGGCGCTGGGCGACATCGTCTTCGCAACGATCATCAGCGTCAAGCTGATCGGGCTTACCGCAATCCTTGCCGGTGCATTCGAGATCATCCACGCCTTCTGGACAAAGGGATGGGGCGGATTCCTGTGGCAGATCCTGCTCGGCGCGCTCTATCTCGCGTTCGGGTTGCTGCTGCTCATGCAGCCGGCGGCCGGTGCCCTCATCCTGACCTCCCTGCTGGGCGCGGTTCTGTTGGCATCGGGCATCATCCGGTGCGTGCTGAGCTTTGCACATTGGCGACAGGGTGGCTGGCTGATGCTGGCTTCTGGCGTCATCGGGCTGCTCGCCGGCTTCCTGATCGTGTTTGGCTTCCCATCCATCAGCGTCTGGGCGCTTGGATTCCTGCTGGGAGTCGATCTGATTTCGCACGGGCTCGCTTGGCTGCTCTACGCGCTGCAATCCCCGCGGAGAGCCGCTTAACCTAACCCGAAGAGGAGAAAACCATGAACGCTCCCACCCGTCGCGATTTCCTCGGTCTCGCCCAGAACGCCGTCGCCGCTGGCGCGGTTGGCGCGATTGCACTTCGCTTCATCGGCACAGCGGAGGCGATGCCGGTCGCGTCCAACCCCGGACCTGCCGATAAGCGGCCCGACTTCGTGACTGAAGCACAGTGGGGTCCCGGTTGGGGGCCTCCGCCGCGCCGGCGTCGGCGCCGATGGGTTTGCTGGTGGCATCGCGGCCGCCGTGTTTGCGGCTGGCGCTGGTTCTAATCGGATCGACCGGTCCGCAAGCATCGAGCATCTGCGCCTACGGGCACCCTCCGTGAGGATCGCCTACTCACCTGGAAGCCCCTGGGCCTCATTGCTCGCTTTCCACGCCTCGAAATCGTGGCCAAAGAAATCGAGCTCAATCAAGAGTGATCCACAGTGGCCAGAAGGCCGACAGATCGCCCGCAAGTCTAAATGCTGCGATAGCGTTCGATATATGAAAGATCAGGCATTATGCCGAGCCCCGGATCCTGGTCCAATTCAACCGTGCCCTCCCTCACATTGAGGATCGGGCCACAAAACAGATCGCGCAACGGGTTGTCATTGGCATCGACTTCCAGCCAGCCATCGCCACCGATACCGGCGAGAACATGTGCGGACGCAAGCAAGCCGAGGCCGCCGCCGAGATAGTGCGGACAAAAGGTCTTGCCCGCCTTCAGAATGTCGCGAGCCAGTCCAGCGCAGGCGCTGAGCCCGCCCCACTTCGCGATATCGGGTTGGATCACACCGAGCACGTCTTCGGCCAGGGCCTCCTTGAAGCCTTCGACGCTCGAAATGTTTTCGCCGGCGGCAATCGGCATCTTCGCCTCGGCGCGCAGCTTGTGCCACTCCTCGCGCGGCCGATCGGCCCTGATGGGCTCTTCCAACCAACGCAAATCAAATTCGGCAAGGCGCGGCATCATCTCCAGCGCCTGCGTGACTGACCAGCCTTGATTGGCATCTGTGGCGAGCATGCCGGCACCAACGATCGCGCGCAGTGCAGCCAGATTGGCGAAATCGGTCTCGGCTCCGAACCCGACCTTCAGCTTCAACGCGCGATGGCCGCGCTTGAGGGCGGCTTCGGCTGTTTGCGCGGCGCCGCCGGGATTGATGCCGCTGGCATAGACCTTGATCCTGCGCGACTGCCCGCCGAGAAGCCGCCACAGTGGCAAGCGCTGCCGACGCGCGGAGAGATCCCACAGAGCGAGATCGATGCCCGAAATCGCCTGCGCGAACGGGCCGGGCTCGCCGCATTGAAGCGCAAGCACCTCGGTGCCCTTGGTCAGGACCTCGAATGCCAGCGCGGGACTATCGAACTTGCGCCCTACGAGGCCGGGCGCGAGCACCTCGTTGACGAGCCGTGCGCGATGCTCCGCCCCCGGTGCGGGGAAGTTGGACCAGGCTTCGCCCCACCCCTCGACGCCGTCTTCGTCGACAGCACGAACGAAGACGGCGGGGCGGTTGAGCATTTTTCCGAACGACGTCACCACCGGCGTCGCCAACGGATAGCGATAGCAGAACGCCTCGATCGAGCGGATGGTGAAGCTGTCAGTCGTCATGTTGCAGATCCTGCGAGCGAGATCGGACCACGCTGAACTGCCACCCTCTCAATAGGCGCGCGCGAAGTCACCTTCCTGCTTGATATCAGTGAACACAGGAAAGCGCGCCTTCCACGGCGTGCCTTTGGCCGTAGTCAGTTCACTGAGTCGTTCGAGCACGTTGAGGCCATCGTTGCGCAGGCTTGCCGACACCGCCGCGCGATCCGGAAAATTCTTCAGGACGGCATCGAGCCAGATGGTGCGGCCGGCGAGGAAGCCGCCGGCGCCTGCAGCATAGGCGAAGTCGAGGACGCGCTCGAACTTTTCGGGCGCAGCGCCACCCGACAGCAGCACCCAGGGGATGTTGCGCTCGCGGCAGATATCGCCGATCGAATCGAATTCCTTCTGCGCGACTTTCGCTTGCGCACTGCCGTCGCGGGCCGGCAGGCTATTGGCCGCCAGCGGGCTCTCCAGCTTGAGGAGATCGACGCAGTATTCCGGCTTGGCAAACTCGCGGACGCTGTCGATGACGAGGCCCGGCAGCTTGCCCGGCGACTCCACGTAATCAGCGGTGTGATTGGCGCTGCCGAGGAACGGATAGACAAGCAGTTCGAGGACATAGGGAATGTCGTGGCGGGCGCAGTCCTCGCCGATCTCGCGGACAAACCGCTTCTGATGTTCGTTCACCGCCGCATCGGCATCCGGCCGGTACCAGGCCAGCACCTTGACGGCATCGCTCCCCATGGCACGGATTTTCTCCACGCTCCAGTTGGTGATTGCGCGTGACTTGCGACCGCCTGCGGTTTCTTCGACGCGATGCTCTTCCAGCGTCATGATCAGGCCGCAGCGCGGCGGCAGCAGATCGATCGCGGCAGGCACCGCGAAATTTGGGTCGAACAGCATCGAGCTGCAATGCGGCGCGAGGTTCTCGACCAGGAGACGCTTGGCCGCCGTCACGTCGGAATATTCGACCTGATCCCGCGCGATGCCTCTTGCTTTCGCGATAGCATCGAAAAGTGGCGGCCGCTGATCCAGCGCGACCATGCGAAAGTGGCCATCCGCGTCTGCGAGCCGTGCCAGGCCGCGGTTCTTTCCAATCGTTCTCATGGCTTCGTCCTCATGAATGCAAGACACTCGTTGATGGTGGGGATTCCGTTGCGGCCGCCGGCGTGGCGGCATTTCATCGCAGCTGTCGCTGCCGAAAACGCCATGGCGGCGCGCACATCGAGGCCGACGCCGATCGCAAGCGCATAGGCGCCGTGGAAGACGTCGCCCGCGCCGGTGGTGTCGACGACATCGACCGCAAACGCGGCCTGCTGGTGCAGTTGGCCATTCTCGTACCAGCTCACGCCCGCATCACCGCGCGTGACGGCGATGACACGGCAGCCGAAGCGCGCGAGCGAGGCAAGAGATTCATCTCCAGCCGAGCCGGCAAAGGATGTGAGCGCGGGTTCGGAGAAGATCGCGTGGTCGGTCAAGGGCAGCAGCCGCTCGAATACGTCGGCATCGGCCACGTCGCCGTCAAGCACCGCGGGAATGCCGCGCGCGCGGGCTTCACGGAACAACGTCGCGGCACCTTCGACCCAGCGCGGATCGGCCAGCACGGAGGATGTGCGGGCGACCGCTTCGAGCGGAAGCCAATCCGCAGCTTCCGGGAACAGGCCACGGAAGTTGACGATCTGCCGCTCACCCGAGCGATCGACGATGATTCCGGAGACGGAGGAGCGGCCATCGGGAAACAGCCGGAAATTATCGACATCGACGCCTTCGGCAACAAAGGCCGAGCGCATCTCCGCGCCCGCGGCATCATTGCCTGCCCGGCCCCAGAACGCGACGCAAGCGCCGAGCTTTGCCACCGCGACTGACGCATTGGCAGCCATGCCTCCGCCAAGCGTGCCGTAGCCGGCGGCCTTGATCTTCTCGCTTCCACCCGCGAACAGACGATCGACGCGCCAGACCTGGTCGAGCGCGGACAATCCCAGGCAGACCACCTGCACAGGCCGGGCCCCGGACGCCACGTCCGCCAGCGCCGACATATCTCCGATGTTCGCCGACGCGCTCACCGCAAGACCTGCCCGTTGGTCGCATCGAACAAATGGGTCTTGCCCGCCTGCGGACGCAGGCCGAGACGATCGCCGACCTTTGGCCGCAGGGACGGATCGACCCGCGCGATCGACGACACGCCGGCGAGATCGAAATGGATCAGCGTATCCGAGCCGAGCGGCTCGACGAGCTTGACGTCGATGGCGATGCCGTCGGCGGCATCGGGAGCAATGGCAAAATGTTCAGGGCGAACACCGACGACAGCGCTGCCGGCCTGCCGCAGGCGGCCCGCGGTCTCGCCATCCAACGGCAGCGTTGCTCCTCCTTGCGAAAGGATCGCACGCTCCTCGCGCCATTCTACGGCGAAGAAATTCATCGCGGGCGAGCCGATGAAGCCGGCCACGAACTGGTTGGCCGGCCGCTCGTAGACCGTCTCCGGCGTGTCATATTGCTGGATCGTGCCGCTCTGGAGCACGACGATCCGGTCCGCCATGGTCATGGCTTCGATCTGGTCATGGGTCACGAAGACCATGGTGGTCTTGAGCTCCTGCGACAGCGCCTTGATCTCCGCCCGCACCTGCCCGCGCAGTTTTGCGTCGAGATTGGACAGCGGTTCGTCGAACAGGAACGCCTTGGGATTGCGCACGATCGCGCGGCCCATGGCGACCCGCTGGCGCTGACCACCGGAGAGCTCTTTCGGCTTGCGGTCGAGATAGGGCTCGATGTGCAAAAGCGCGGCGGCGCGCTTCACCCGCGCATCGATCTCCGCCTTCGGCGTCCCCCGCAACTCCAGCGCAAACGACATATTGTCGTAGACGCGCATGTGCGGATAGAGCGCGTAGTCCTGGAACACCATCGCAATGTCGCGCCGCGCGGCCTGGACGCCGTTGACGCGCTTGTCGCCGATATAAAGGTCTCCCGATGAAATCGGCTCGAGGCCCGCAATGATGCGCAGCAGGGTCGACTTGCCGCAGCCGGACGGGCCGACGAACACTACGAATTCGTGGTCAGCGATCTCTAGATTGAGATCGGGGATCACGGTGAAATTGCCGTAGCGCTTGACGAGGTTACGGATCGATATCGAGGCCATGATCGTTTAATCCAGCGCCAGAACTGGCTTGATCAACTCGCCCTTGGCGAACCGCGCGAAATTCTCGGGCAGAGCCGACAGGCCGAACTCGCCATCGACGAGCACGCGGTACTCGTCCTTGTACTTGCGTAGCAACTCGACATTCGGCTCGAAGTCCGAGACCGGGAAATAGAAGGTCCGGATCATGTAAAAATCCTTGCGGCGGAACACCTTGCCTTCCTCGATAGTCCAGGGCGCGGCGTTCTCGCCGACCAACACCAGCGCGCCCCGCGGCAGCACGAGTTCGATCCCGAGGTTGCGCGCGGCATGCGCGCCGGAGCATTCCATGATGAGGGCAAAGCGTTTTGACGCATCGCCCACCGGATGCGCCTTCGCACCGAACGATTGCGCGATCTTCAGGCGCGCCGCGTTCGGATCGGCGATGTGGATGTCGTCGTAGCCGAGCGCACGGAGCGCCAGTACGACGCCGAGACCGACAGGCCCTGCTCCCATCACGAGAACCGGCCCCGCCTCGCCCGGCGGCACCACGCGGCTGACAAAGCGCACGGCGTGGCCGGACGTGCCGATGGTGTCGAGCAGGAGCGGCGCGAGGCTGTCCTCGATATCGTCGGGCACCGGAAGCAGGCAATTTTCCGGCACCGGCACATATTCGGCATAGCCGCCGGGCCTGTTCCAACCGATCAGGCTGGAGACTTCGAGGCACATCTGGGTATCGCCGCGCTTGCAGGCGGCACAGTGATCGCAATGCAAGGGAATATAGACGGCGCAACGGCGGCCATGCAGGCGGTGACCGGGCTGCTCGACGACGCCGAAAATCTCGTGGCCAGCGGTGAACTCGGCGCCCTTGTGCCAGAGCTTGAAGTCCGAACCGCACAGCGCGGTGCGCGAGACACGCACGAGGAGCTCGCCTGCCCCGACGTCAGGCATCGCCACCCGCTCGATGGTGATGCGGTCGTGGCCGTGGAAGACCGCCGCCTGCATGATCGAATTCGGTCGTGGTGACAAATTCATCAGATACCTAACCTTTCACCGCACCGAGCGTCAGCCCAGACACCAGCCAGCGCTGAACCAGGGCGGCCAGCACCAGCGGCGGCAGTGCGATCAACGTCGCCGCGGCCATGAGGGCGCCCCATTGCGTCGAGCCTTCGCCGATGAAGTTGAAGGCCGCCGCGATCAGCGTCTTGGTGTCACCATTCGAGAGCACCAGCGCAAACAGGAAGTAGTTCCACGAGAATACAAAGGCGAGGATCGCGGCGACGGCGACGCCGGATGCCACCAGCGGCAGCGCGATACGCCAAAGGATGCGCGTAACGCTGCATCCGTCGACCTGCGCCGCCTCGAAGATGCTGCGCGGGATACCATCGAACGACGGCAGCAGTACCCAGATCACGATCGGCAGCGTGATGACCGCGTGGCTGAGGATCAGCGCCGTGTACGATCCGATCATGCCGACCTGCCTGAACATGACGTACCACGGCAGCAGGAACAGCGTGCCGGGCGCCATGCGCGCCGCGAGCGTCAGGATCGCCGGCCACGTAATCCGCGTCCAGGACACGGCGAAAGCGGCGGGAATTCCGAACAGCAGCCCGAGCGCAGTCGAGCCGACGGTGACGATGAGGCTGTTGAGGGCATAGCTCAGGAACGGCGTGGTCTTCGTCAGCTCGACATAGTTATCCAGCGTCGGCGTAAAGACCAACGTCGGCGGATAGGCCGTCACCTCGAACGATGGCTTGAACGAGGACAGCACCATCCAGACCGTGGGCGCCATGATGATGATTCCGGCCAGCACGAGCTGCACCAGATTGAGCCGCCGGATCCAGCGATCGGTGTTGACTGCGTCCGTCATGGTGTCACCATGCCACGGCGCCGCGAAGGCGGTTGAAGGCGAGCACGGCGCCGAACACGATCGCTGTCAGCGTCAGCATCAGCGCGCTGGCATAGCCGATGTTGAAGAATTCGAAGCCGACCCGGAAGCCATAGATGTTGAGCGTGTTCGAGGCGTTGCCCGGGCCGCCCTGGGTGGTGATGTAGATGATGTCGAAGAAGCGCAGGAGATCGACGCTGCGCAGGATCGCCGCGGTGACGATCGTCGGCAGCAGCAGCGGCAGCGTGATGCGCTGGAACGTCTTGAATGGAGTTGCGCCGTCGATTTGCGCGGCTTCGTAGACGCTCGGTGGCAGGGATTGCAGGCCACCCAGCACGATCAAAGCGACATAAGGAGTCCACTGCCAGCTGTCGATCAGTGCGATGGTCGGAATGACCAGTGACGGCGATGCCAGCCAGTCGGATGGCGGCAGGCCTAACGACTGGAGGATATAGTTGGCCGCACCCAGCGAAGGATCGAGGATCACCAGCCACATCATGCCGGCCACCACCGGCGGCATCATGAACGGCGAGATGAATAGCGAGCGCACGATTCCGGGCAAGCGCTTGGCGTGGAACAGCACCAGCGCGAGCCAGACCCCGAAGACGAGTTGGAGCATCAGCGACAGCACGAACAGCGCAATGGTGATCCATAGCCCGTGCCAGAATTCGTAGTCGGAGATCAGCTTGGAGTAATTGGCGAGGCCGGCAAAGGATTGCTTGCCGGTCGAGGAGAAAGTCTGGAAGCCGAGCCAGATCGTATAGACGACCGGAAACGCGATCATCGCGACCGTGAAGATCACGGCCGGCGCCGAGAGGGCCGACATTTCCAGTCGCTGTCGGTCCCGCGTTATTGTCGCAGCCGCATCAGACATGCGTCCGTGTCCTTGATCGGTTGAGATTCCGGCCGGCACGAAGCCGACCGGCATCGGGCCGTTACTTCTGTGCGATCAGCGCGTCGAGCGCCTTGTCGGCGTCAGCACAAGCCTGGTCGATCGGCTTCTGCTTCAAGATGAGATCCTGCACGGCTTGGCCGATGAACTCGCGCGACTCGGGGTTGGCGACGATGGGATAGCCGACCTCGGAGGAGCCCTTGGTGGCGAGCACGTCGAGCGCGGCCTGCCATTCCTTGCGCACCGGTTCTTCGTCGATCCACTTGCGATATTCAGGATCCTTGGCGACGGACGGGCGCGGCGGAGCGATGCCCTGGAGCGCCATCTTCTTCTGCACCTCGGGGCTGGTCGCCCATTGCACGAAATACCAGGCTGCGTCCGGCTGCCTGCTGTGCGAGGACACTGCCATGCCCCAGCCGATCGTGGTTGGCACCTGCCCGGCCTCGCCCGCTGGGAACGACGAGAGCCCCGTATCCTTGAGGCGCGCGCCGCCTTCCATCACCGTGCGCAACTCATTCGACGATTCAAACGCCATCGCAGCGCGGCCGCTGCGGTAGAGCGCGGAAATCTGCTGGAAGCTGTAGTTGACGACGCCGGGCGGTCCAAAGTCACGCAGCAACCGGCTATAGGTGTCGAGTGCCTCCTTGCCCTTGGCCGAGCAGAGGTTCGACTTGCCGGCGGCGATGTAGCTGCCGCCGACATTGTGCAGCACATTGCTGAAGGTGTAAGCGATCGCAGGCTTGAGGCCGCGCGAGACGAACGGCGTGACCGCGCTGTCGCAGGTCTTGATCTTCTCGGCCGCGGCCTCGACGTCCTTGATGGTTTTCGGCGCCTCGATGCCGCATTTCTTGAAGATGTCGGTGCGGTAATAGAAGATCGGACCTTCGATGTTCATGGGCATGCTGGTCAGCTTGCCGCCGAATGTCGCAGCCTTCAGGAGGGCCTGGCTCAGCCCGGCCGGGTCGTATTCCCTGGCGACATCGTTCTTGGCCATCGCGGTGAGATCCCCGTACCAACCGGCCGCGGCGAACTGTTCGCCTTCACGCGAGGGCAGCGTCATGAACACGTCGACCTCGTCGCTGTTCGCATTCATGACCGTGATCAGACGCTGGCGCATCTGCTGTTCCTGATAGCCGTCGACCTTTAGCGTCATGCCGGTCAGCTTTTCGAAATCGGCCTTGTAGGTCAGCAGCGCCTGCGAGACCGGATTGTTGTTGGCGAGAAAGGTGACCGTCTTGCCCTTGAATTTCATCCAGTCGAAATCGGCCGCGCGCGCCTGCGCACTGGCGGCAGCAATAACGAGAACCGGCAACGCGACGTGCGTCACGAGCATCCTGGCCTTCATCGAACTCTCCTCCCGGTTGGCCCGCCTTAAGCTGGCGGACCTTTTTGAACGCGATCTGTTTGAACATTAGCTGAAAACGGTTACATCCTAAGCATCACATCGGCCCTGTCAAGCGATGGACAAACCGCACAATCTAAGGCAGATTTACAATATCTGCGCTACCCAACGGCCGCTCCATGTCAATGTAACGTTACATTTATGAGACTGACGAATGCCAAATCTGTGAAGCAGGGCATCCGCGCCGTTGCGGCCCGCGCCGGCGTCTCGACCGCGTCGGTCTCGCGCGTTCTCAACAATCCCGACGCGGTAAGTCCCTCTTTACGCGCGCGCATCACGCAGGCCATCGAGGCACTCGGCTACATCCCGCATGCGCCGGCGCGCATCCTGTCGTCGCGGCGCTCGCGCACACTGGGCGCGATCGTGCCGACGATCGACAATACGATGTTCGCGCGCGGTATCGCCTCGCTTCAGCAGTATCTCTCCTCGGTTGGATACATGCTGTTTCTCACCACCAGCGGCTATGATCTCGATGTCGAATTACAGCAAGCGCGCAACCTGATCAGCCGCGGTGTCGATGGCCTCGTGCTTCGCGGCGACTGCCATCATGACGGGTTACGCAAGCTGCTCGCGGACAATGCAGTGCCCTTCATCAATGTCGGCATCTATCAGCCGGACCGGCCCTACCCCTGCGTCGGAACCGACAATGAAGCTGCCGCGCACCGCGCAGCCACGCATGTCATCGAACTCGGCCATCGCCGCATCGGAATCGTCTCGGCCCTCCAGCGCAACAACGACCGCGCCAGCGCCCGCGTCGCCGGCTTTCGCCGCGCGCTCGCGGAAAACGGCCTCGAACGCCCCCCGCAATGGCACGTCGAGGTGCCCTATACGCTGGACGACGCGCGCGAGGCGGCGCGCTATCTCCTCAATCTGAGTGATCGTCCAACGGCCGTGGTGTGCGGCAACGACGTTATCGCCTACGGCGTCCTGCTCGAGGCTGAACGCAGCGGTTTTTCGGTGCCGCGCGATCTATCAGTCGTCGGCTTCGACGACCTCGACTGGAGCCGCCATTTGCGACCGAGCCTGACCACGATCCATGTTCCGACCGGAGAAACCTGGCAGCGCGCAGGAGAATATCTGGTGCGCAGCCTCGCTGGCGAGCAAACCATCATGCATCGAGAGATCGATTTTTCGCTGGTAGTCCGCGAATCGACAGCTTCGCCTCCCAAATCCTGAAGTGAGATCCTTGCGATGAGCTCAATCTTTTCTCTTGCCCCCGGCTTTCATGCCGTGGTGATCGGCGGGGCCGGCGACATCGGCGCCGCAATCAGCAACCAGTTTTGCGACCTCGGCGCAACCGTGACTGCAACAGGTGCCAACGAGACCGATCTTGCGCGCACCCTGCTGAAATCGCGTACCGGGCTCACGCTCGCATCGCTCGACGTCACGAACGACGACGCTGTCATCTCTTTCTCCCGACAGCACGAGCGCGTCGACGCGCTGATCAACTGCGCCGGGATTCTCGCGCGCGACAAGGAATTCGAAATCGAGACCTTCATGAAGGTGCTCGACGTCAATCTCACCGGCACGTTCCGAACCTGCATGGCGTTCCGTCCGCTGCTCGCCGAGAGAGGAGGCTCGATCGTCAACATCGCCTCGATGAATGCCACGCTGGCGCTGCCGCGGATTCCCGCCTACTGCGCCAGCAAAGGCGGCGTCGTGATGCTGACCAAGGCGCTCGCCTTGAAATGGGCCGAGGAAGGTATCCGCGTCAATGCCGTGGCGCCCGGCTATATCGAAACGGCGATCAACGCGGCCGGCCGCACCGATCTCGCACATTATCAGCGCATCGCCGACCGCACCGCGTTCAAGCGCTGGGGGCAACCGGAAGACATTGCAGGCGCCGTTGCCTTCCTCTGCATGCCGGCCTCGCAATACGCGACCGGAACGGTTGTCGCCGTAGACGGCGGTTTCTTGGCGGGATGATTGACCCGACGCTCCCGGCCACAAGGGCTTCGCATTAGCCAGAACTGACGCGTCCGAGCCTGCAACAAGCACGCTGCTCGTTCATCTCTTTGCCGAAGACATGCGCGAGAGTGCACCGCAGAACGATTTGCGCCGCAACATTCAAAATGAGACTGGCCGTTAAGCCGCGCACGGCTCCGACACGTGCGCTGCATCCGAGTTCGGTTAGCTTCCATTTCAAGAACCGCCAGCCTCGCCAAAACGCCGCACCTCGCGGCGGACGCGCGAGGGTGCGGTAAAAAATTGCGACAAGAACGCCCAGGGAGGGGAGCAATGTTGAGAAGCAGTCTAGGACTGATCGCGTTG
This sequence comes from Bradyrhizobium sp. LB8.2, assembly GCF_040548035.1. Classification (NCBI taxonomy): domain Bacteria; kingdom Pseudomonadati; phylum Pseudomonadota; class Alphaproteobacteria; order Hyphomicrobiales; family Nitrobacteraceae; genus Bradyrhizobium; species Bradyrhizobium sp. LB8.2. The sequence continues at coordinate 133,478 of NZ_JBEPQV010000002.1, forward strand.
AGCAGCCTGTTACTTTCGGGCACCGCCTTCGCACAGGAGAAGATCAAGGTCGGCGTCACCGCGACGCTCGAAGGCACCTACACCGTGCTCGGCGAGGACGGTATCCGCGGCTTCCAGACGGCCCTCAACGTGCTCGGCAAGAAGGTCGGCGACAAGGAACTCGAATTTGTCATCGCCTCGACCGACGCGACGCCCGACTCCGCGGTCCGCGCCGTACGAAAACTGATCGAGCAGGACAAGGTGCAGATTCTGCTGTCGCCGCTGTCCGGAGACGAAGGCATCGCGGTCAAGAATTTTGCAAAGACCCATCCCGAGCTGACCTTCATCAACGCCGCCTCCGGCGCCCAGGAAACGACCTATGTCGATCCGGCTCCAAATTTCTTCCGCTACAACATGGACGGCGCGCAATGGCAGGTCGGCCTCGGAAAATACGCCTTTGAGGAAAAGAAGTATCGCAAGATCGCCACCGTCGGCGAAGACTACTCCTTCATCTACACCCAGGTGTTCGGCCTCGTGCTCGAGTTCTGCGGTGCCGGCGGACAGGTCACCAACCGGCAATGGGTGCCGCTTGGCACCAAGGACTTTGCCTCGGTCATCGCCGCGCTGCCCGACGACGTCGATGCAATCTATCTCGGCCTCGGCGGCGCCGACGCCGTCAACTTCCTCAATCAGTACCAACAGGCCGGCGGCAAGGCGCATCTGATGGGCGGCTCGATCATGATCGACCAGACCATCCTGTCGTCCAAGGGCAACGCCAAGAACGCGCTGGTCGGCACGCTGGCCGCGAGCGGCCAGGCCGACACCTGGGAAAACCCCGGTTGGCAGAAGTTCGTGAAGGACTATCAGGACGCCTTCCCGCCCAACAAGCGCTTCCCGAGCCCCTCGCTGCTCGCCACCAACTATTACGGCTCGACCATGGCGCTGATCCTGGCGCTGCGTCAGGTCAACGGTGATCTCTCCAACAACCAGGCCAAGTACAAGGAAGCACTCGCCAAGATTGAACTCGACGCCCCCAACGGCAAGATCAAGCTGGACTCCAACCGCCAGGCGATCGGCACCAATTTCGTCACCGAGGTCGTCGACGACGGAAAGGGCGCGCTGTTTTCAAAGGTTGTCAAGGTGATTCCGAACGTCAACCAGACGCTCGGCTACGATCCCGCGGTGTTCGCCAAGATCGGTTTGCCAAGCCGTACAGTACCGGAATGTAAGAAGTACTGACGTAGTCTCGTTCGCGAGCGATGGCGGACTTGGGAGAGATTTGCAAGGCGCGGACTTCGTGCGCCCTTGCATTCTCTCCCCGGTTGTTGAACGCTACCAAAAAACGACAAGAGCTTTTGGGAGGGAAGGCATGAGCCGGGCGCTCGCCGTCTTCCACGGCCGCTTTGGCCGGGCGACGGTCTATCAGTTGAACCGCCCTTTCAACATCCACGCACATCGCGAAGGTCATCTGATCTTCCATGTCGGGGGACGTCCCGCTTGCATCGATGTGAGCGAGGGACATTACGAACTCACCGAAGGTTCTGTCGTCGCGGTCAATCCATGGGAGCCGCATAATTTCCTGCCATCCGATCTGGAAGGCGGCGCCGTTTTCTTCGTGCTCTATGTCAATGCGGAGTGGTTCGCGCCCGATGCGCCCGGCGCCGACCGTCTGCGCTTCGGCCGTACCCAGTTCACGCGGTCGGTTGCGCTGGACAAGCAGATCAGGCACGCAGCCGCCCTCGTGTGCGGCGCACCCTCGCTCAACAGCCTCGATGGCGAGCTGAGAGGTCTGATCGATATCTGTTACGACGAAAGCTGGCAGCAGGCCGCGATCGCGCGTGATCCGCGCGCAAACGGCTCCGTCACAGATTTTCGCGTGCGCAAGTGCATCAAGATGATGTCGGAGAGTCCCGGCGCCGAGATCGAGCTCGACACTATCGCGCGCGAATCCGGCCTGTCGCGGCCGCATTTCTATCGGCTATTCCGCACCCAGACCGGCGTCACCCCACATCTCTATCTCAACACGCTGATGATGGAGCAGGCGCTGGAGGCGCTGGTGGCGAGCGAAGCGCCGATCGCCGATATCGGCTTCGACCTCGGCTTCTCATCGCAGAGCGGATTCACCCGCTTCTTCGCCGCCAATGTCGGCATGGCGCCGACCGATTATCGCCGCGTGGCCAAGGTTTTGCGCACCTGACGGCACGCGAAAAGATACTCACGATCAAGTGCCTCCCTTATGGCCGCATTAGGATGCGCCAAACGCGGTCCCGAAAAGAGGATCGCACTCGATAGGGAGCGCACGTTCATGGCAGGGCTTGCGGCCGGCAACGGTCTGCGTGCCCCTTCGCCCCGCTTGCGGGGTGAGAGTTGGGGTGACGTGAAGACGGAGCGGCGATCATGACCCGCTTTGTCGAACGCCATCCCGTCTGGGCACTGATTGTCATCATCGCGATCGCGGTGGCGCTTTGGCTGATTTTTGCGGTGTGGCCGCAGGGCCTTGAAGAAGCGATCGGCCGCAAGCGCGTCTTCCTCAACGCCGTCTTCAACGGCATCACGCTCGGTGGGCTCTACTTCCTGGTCGCCAGCGGTTTTACGCTGATTTTCGGCCTGATGCGCAACGTCAACCTCGCGCACGGCTCGCTCTATTTGTTCGGCGGCTATGTCGGCTACGCCATCAGCGCCTCGACCGGCTCATGGGTCCTCAGCTTCATCGTCGCCTTCATCCTGACGGCACTGGTCGGCGTCCTGCTTCAGGTCCTCGTCTTCCGCCGCATGGAGGGCCAGGACCTGCGCCAGACCATGGTGACGATCGGCCTTTCGATCGTGTTCGCCGATTTGATGCTGTGGGCCTGCGGCGGCGATTTCTATCAGATTCAGACCCCGAACTGGCTGATCGGACCTGTGGAGCTGCCGCTGGTCACCGCGATCAAATCATCAGGCGAGCCGGTCTATCTGCGCTATCCCTTGGTCCGACTCGTGATCTTCGCCGCCTCCGTCGTGATCGGCGTGGCGATGTGGCTGGCGCTCAACCGCACGCGCATCGGCATGATCATCCGCGCCGGCGTTGACGATCGCGACATCCTGGCTGCGACCGGAGTGCGGATCCAGCTCGTCTTCGTGGTGGTGTTCGCACTCGGCGCCGGGCTCGCCGGCATCGCCGGCGTCGTCGGCGGGACTTTCCAGTCGCTCTCGCCCGGCGAGGATATCCGCTTCCTGCTCGCCTCCCTCGTTGTCGTGATCGTCGGTGGCATGGGCTCGATCCCGGGAGCCGCGCTGGGCGCGCTTATCATCGGCCTCGCCGAGCAGCTCGGCTCGGTCTACATCCCGACCTACGCTATCGTCGTGACCTTCTTGATCATGGTGCTGGTGCTGGCAATTCGGCCGCAGGGCCTGTTGGCGAGGCGCTGACATGTCCCTCGCTCACGACGCCCACGTCACGGTTCGTCCCACGGCTGCGGTTCAGGGCTCCAAATTGCGCGGATGGCCGGAGATCGACAATCCAGCGGCCTGGACCGTCGCGGCCATTCTCCTGATCATGCCGCTGATCGCCAACGGCTTCTTCCTGATCGAGATTTTCGCGACCGCGCTGATTCTCGGAATCATGGCGCTGAGTCTGATGTTTCTTGCCGGCTATGGCGGCATGGTCAGCCTGATGCAGCTCACCATCGCTGGTTTCGCGGCCTATATGGTCGCGGTGTTCGGCGTCAGCGGCAATGCCAATATCAGCCTGGGCTGGCCGTGGTGGCTCGCGGTTCCGATGGCACTCGCGTTGGCGACCATCTTCGGCACGCTTGGCGGCGCGCTGGCTGTGCGCACTGAAGGCATCTACACCATCATGATCACGCTCGCGATCGGCGCGGCGTTCTATTATTTCACCAACCAGAACTGGGCGATCTTCAACGGTCATACCGGCATCAACACCGTTGCCACGCCGCATTTCTGGGGCGTCAACTGGCGCGCCGACATTCCCTACTACTATATTGTGCTCGCGGTTGCCGCACTCTGCTACTTCGCCGTCGACTACATCTCTCGCGCCCCGTTCGGCCTGGCGCTGCAAGGCGTGCGCGACAATCCCCGCCGCATGGCGGCACTCGGCTTCCACGTCAATGCGCACCGCGTGGCGGCTTACGCCTTCGCGTCCTTTGTCGCGGCGCTGGCCGGGGTGCTCCAAGTCTGGAATTACGGACAGATCTCGCCGGGATCCGTGAGCGTTGCAGCCTGCATCGATATCCTCATCATCGCAGTGGTCGGCGGCATCACGCGGCCCATCGGTCCCTTTATCGGCGCGCTGATCTTCGTGCTGCTGCGCACCTTCGCACTCGACTTCCTGGTCAAGCTGGGGCTCGACGGCAACCGCTTCCGGCTCCTGATCGGCCTTGGCTTCCTCGCCATCGTGTTCTGGTCCTCGGACGGCGTCATCGGGCTCTGGCAGAATTGGCGGCAGCGCCAACGTTCCGGCGCCGCCAGTTCAAGCGGCCGACGTGGCCGAGGATCTGGCCAAGGATCTGGCCAAGGATCTGGCCAAGGATCTGGCCAAGGATCCAGCCATGGATAGCGTCGCGCAACGCCTCTCTGCCGTCGGCGCCGGCGCAGCGCTGGAGCTTCGCGGCGTGACGCGCATGTTCGGCGCGCTCGCGGCGCTCACCGACGTCACCATTACCGTCCGCCCCGGCGAACGGCGCGCCGTGCTCGGCTCCAACGGCGCCGGCAAGACCACGCTGTTCAACTGCATCACCGGCGACTTCCCGCCTTCTTCCGGCACCATCCGCTTCTTCGGCGAGGACGTCACGCACTTCCCGCCCTATGAGCGAATCCGCCGCGGCCTGCGCCGGACTTACCAGATCTCCGCGCTGTTCCCCGGCCTCACCGTCCAGGACAATGTCTATCTCGCTTGCCGTGGCGTCTCACGGGGGCGGTTCTCGTTTCTCCGCCCCGGCCAGAACGACGCGCTGATGCACGCGGCCGAAAATCTCGTGCAGGCCGTCCATCTCACGGGCGTGAAGGATCAGCACGTTGCCGAGCTCGCACATGGCCAGCAGCGCCAGCTCGAGATCGCACTGGCGCTTGCCGGCGCGCCTCGCTTCGTCCTGTTCGATGAACCGGCCGCAGGACTGTCGCCGACCGAGCGTGCCGAGCTGATCGAGATATTGACCTCGCTGCCGGCGCATATCGGCTACATCATCATCGAGCACGACATGGACGTGGCCCTGCGCGTCGTCGAGAGCGTCACGATGATGCACAACGGGCGCATCTTCAAGGAAGGCCGTCCGCAGGAGATCGAGTCCGATCCCGAGGTGCAGGAGCTTTACCTCGGAGGCGGCCATGAGTGAGGCCCGCCGTTCCGCAGCCGCGCTCGAAGTCCGCGGCCTGGACGTCTACTACGGCCATTCGCATGCGCTGCAGGGCGTGGACCTGACGCTCGAGGCCGGCGTGTTCTCGGTCGTCGGCCGCAACGGCATGGGCAAGACCACTCTGTGCAAGGCCATCATGGGGCTGGCGCCGGTCAGCGGCGGCTCGATCCGCGTCCGCGGCGATGACATTACCCGGCGGCCGCCCGCCCACATAGCCCGACTCGGCGTCGGCTACGTCCCGCAAGGACGGCGGCTGTGGCGTTCGCTCAGCGTCGACGAGCATCTGCAGCTTGCTGCAGGCTTGCGCCGCGGCGCCTGGACGGTCGAGCGCATCTACGAGACGTTTCCGCGATTGGCCGAGCGCAAGAATCACGGCGGCGGCCAGCTCTCCGGCGGCGAGCAACAGATGCTCGCGATCTCGCGCGCATTGCTCACCAACCCGCGGCTCCTGATCATGGACGAACCCACCGAGGGGCTTGCGCCTGTCATCGTCGCCCAGGTCGAGGAGATGCTGCTACAGCTTGGCGAGGACGGCGACATGTCCGTCCTTGTGATCGAGCAGAATATTGGCGTGGCGACCGCCGTGTCGCGCAACGTCGCCATCATGGTCAACGGTCGCGTCAACCGCATCATCGATTCGGCGCGGCTGGCCGCCGACCGCGAACTGCAGCAGCGCCTACTCGGCGTCGGATTGCACGCCGAGCTCGAGCTCGACCTCGACTTGCCCGCGGGTACGGAGGCGAAGCCTGCCCCGCGGCAAGCGCGCCCAGGCGGCGCGATCCGCATCTACATGTCGAACCCGACGCCGCCGACGCGCTGGTCGCAGCCGGTGCCGATCGCTCGCATCGAGGCCGCCGCCCGTACGTTCTCGGCACAGGCGATGCGTCTCGACGAGACGGCACGGCCCAGGCGCGAACCGGTCGCGGCGCAAACGCAGGGCCACCCGGTCGTGCTCGTCGTCGGTACGCTCGACACCAAGGGCACGGAGCTCCGCTTCATCCGCGACATCATCACGGGGGCCGGTCTGCGCACGCGATTGGTCGATGTCTCCACCAGCGGCAGGCACGCGGCCAGCGACGTCTCCGCTCAGGAGATCGCCTTGAACCATGGTCGGGGCGGATCGGCGGTGTTCGGACCCGACCGCGGCGCCGCCGTCACCGCGATGGCCGAGGCCTTCGCCAGCTGGCTGCGGCGCCAGAGCAATGTTGCCGGCGTGATTTCGGCGGGCGGCTCGGGCGCAGCCTCACTGGTCGCACCGGGTATGCGGACCCTTCCTGTCGGGGTGCCGAAGCTGATCATCTCGTCCGTCGCCTCCGGCGACGTCGGGCCCTATGTCGGCGCCGCGGACATCACCATGATGCATTCGGTCGCCGACGTGCAGGGCCTCAACTCGATCTCGCGCGCCGTGCTCGCCAATGGCGCCAACGCGCTGGCCGGCATGGTCAAGGCGCGCCTCGAACAGCATGCACGGAAGGATCGAGGCGACAGCGGATTGCCGCCGGTCGGCATCACCATGTTCGGTGTCACGACGCCGGCGGTACAGAAGATCGCGGCCGGCCTGGGCGGGGATTTCGAGTGCATCGTCTTCCATGCCACCGGCGTTGGCGGCCGCTCAATGGAGAAGCTCGTCGATTCCGGACAGCTCGCAGGCGTCATCGACCTCACGACCACGGAGATCGGCGATCTCCTGATGGGCGGCGTGTTCCCGGCAACCGACGACCGCTTTGGCGCCATCATCCGCAGCCGGGTGCCTTTCATCGGCTCGGTTGGCGCACTGGACATGGTGAATTTCGGTGCCCCCGAGACCATCCCGGAGCGCTACCGCGCCAGGAAATTCCACGTCCACAACCCGCAGGTCACCCTGATGCGGACCACGGCGGAGGAGAACGAGCGCATGGGGCAATGGGTCGCTGATCGGCTCAACCGGATGGACGGCCCGGTGCGCTTCTTCCTGCCCGAGGGCGGCGTCTCCGCGCTCGACGCGCGAGGACAGCCATTCTGGGATCCGGACGCCGATGCGGCGCTGTTCCGCGCGCTGGAGCGGAACGTGCGGCAGACCGCCAACCGTCAGCTCATCCGCGTCTCCAAGAACATCAACGATCCCGAGTTCGCCTCCACCATTGTCGGCGCGTTCCGAACATTGTTCGGCCGCACCGGGGCGCGCCGGAGACTAGCGAGGTGACCGATGGCCCGGTTTGAACGCGCAGCACTGTTGAAACGATTCCGCGACATGGCTAGGCGCGGCGAGCCCATCGTCGGCGGCGGCGCAGGCACCGGCCTGTCGGCCAAATGCGAGGAGGCCGGCGGTGTCGACCTCATCGTCATCTACAATTCCGGTCGCTACCGCATGGCCGGCCGCGGCTCGCTCGCGGGACTGATGGCTTACGGCGACGCCAACGCCATCGTGCTGGAAATGGCCGGCGAAGTGCTGCCCGTCGTGACCAGGACGCCAGTGCTCGCAGGCGTCAACGGAACCGATCCGTTCCGCGACATGGATCTTTTCCTGGATCAGTTGAAGGCGCTCGGCTTCGCCGGCGTGCAGAACTTTCCGACCGTCGGCCTCATCGACGGTGTGTTCCGTGCCAACCTCGAAGAGACCGGCATGTCCTATGCGCTGGAGATCGACATGATCGCAAAGGCGCGCGAGAAGGATCTGCTGACGACACCCTACGTCTTCAGCGAGAAGGAAGCCGCCGCGATGGCGATCGCGGGCGCAGATATCATCGTCTGTCATCTAGGCCTGACGACCGGGGGCACCATCGGCGCGCAGACCGCGCTCAAGCTGAAGGATTGCCCGGCCCACATCGACACCTGGGCCTCCGCCGCGCTCAGCGTCAATCCAGACATTCTGGTGCTCGCTCATGGCGGACCGATTGCCGATCCGGACGATGCCGATTTCGTCATGAGGAACACGCGCCACTGCCACGGCTTCTACGGCGCCTCCTCGATGGAGCGGCTGCCGGTCGAGCGGGCGCTGACGGATCAGGTGCGCAAATTCAAGGCGATCGGCGCGCGATAACGCCGGAAGGACGAGGGAGAGAAACATGTCAGGGACTTTAGTCGGTGAATTGATCCTCTGGCTGATCGTCGCCGTCGTGGTGATCGTGGTCGGCGTCTACATCGTGAACTGGCTCTATCACCGCTCGTCCAAGGAGACCTCATTCGTCCGGACCGGCCTGCTCGGTGAGCGCGTCGTGATCAACGGCGGCGCGTTCGTGCTGCCTTTCATTCACGACTACACGCCGGTCAACATGAACGTGCAGCCGATGGGCATCGTGCGCTCCCGGCAGGACGCCGTGATCACCCGTGACCGCATGCGCGTCGACATCGAGGCCGATTTCTATGTTCGCGTTCAGGCCACCCGCGAAGCCGTGTCCATCGCGGCCGCCACGCTCGGCCGCCGCACCATGGAGCCCGAACAGCTCCACGCCCTCCTTGCCGGAAAATTCATCTCAGCTATCCGCTCCGTCGCCTCCGAGATGACCCTCGAGCAGATGCACGAGCAGCGCGGTGAGTACGTCGCCCGCCTCAAGGCGAACGCGGCAGAGGCCCTCGCCCAGAACGGACTCGAGCTGGAATCGGTCGCGATCACCGATCTCGACCAGACCGATCTCGAATTCTTCAACCCCTCGAACCGCTTCGACGCCGAAGGTCTGACACGCCTGATGGAGGACATCGAGGCGAAACGCAAGCTGCGCAACGACATCGAGCAGGATTCGATGATCAAGATCCGCTCCCGCAATTTGGAGGCAGAGCGGCAGGCCCTTGAGATCGAACGCGAAAGTGAAACGGCGCGCCTCGAGCAGGAGCGCGACATCGAGATGCGCCGCGCCCTGCAACGCACCGAGGTCGCGCGCGAGCGGGCCTTGCGCGAGACCGAAGCCGAGCAGGCGCAGATTTCCGCCCGCGAGACTATCGAGAAGGCGCGCATCGCCAACGACCAGGCGATCGCCGAAGCCCGCATCGCCTCGGAGCGTGAGACCCGTCAGCGGGAGATTGAGCGCACCCGCACCATCGAAGAGAAGGAGCTGCTCGCACGGGAGGAGATCGAGAAGACCCGGATCGCCAACCAGCGCTCGATCGATACCAGCCGCATTGCCTCCGAGCGCGAGGTGCGCCAGCGCGAAATCGAGCGGATGCGGACCATCGAGGAAGCCGAGATTGCCGCCCGCGAGGCGATCGAGAAAGCGCGCATCCAGCAGGACCGCGTGGTGACCGACGCCCGCATCGCCAACGAAGAGGAGACCCGGCGCCGCGAGATCGAGCGGACCCGCGCCGTGGACGAAGCCGAGATCGCGGCCCGCGAGGCGACCGAAAAGGCCCGCATCGCCCAGACCATGATCGTCAATGTCGAGCGTATCGCATCTGATGAGCGCACCCGCGCGTTGGAGATCCAGCAGGTGCGTATCATCCAGGAAGCCGAGATTGAGGCGCAGCGCGCCGTCGAGAGCGCGCGCATCACCCGTGAGCACAGGCTCGCCGCCGAGCGCATCGCGGCCGAGCAGAATACCCGTCAGTTGGAGATCGAACGCAACCAGACGCTGGAAGTCGCAGGGGTCGCAGCGCGCGAAGCGACGGAAGCTGCCCGTATCACCCAGGAAGAACGTGTTCGTTCCCTGGAAATCGCCCGCAACCGCGTCGTCGAGGAAGCCGACATTGCCTCCCGCGAAGCCATCGAGGCCGCCCGGATTGCGCAGGAGAAGTCCGTTGCAGCCGAGCGTATTCAGGCCGAGCGCGACACGCGCACGCTCGAGATCGAGCGCACCGCCGTGCTCGAGGCCGCCGAGTTGAAGCGTCGCGACGCCATCGAGCGACAGCGCATCGGCGTCGATCTCGCGCTCGAAGCCGAGCGGATCACTTCCTCCAGGAAACGCGAGGTGCTCAATATCGAGCATAAGAAGGCGATCGAGATCGCGGATGAGGACCGCGTCATTGCGCTCTCGACCAAGAAGTCCGAGCGCATCGACGCCGACCGCCAAGTTAAGCAGGCCGAGATCGTCGCACGCAAGGAGCTCGAGACCACGGACGTCTCGCGCGAGCAAGCGCTGGAGGCGGCGCGGATCGAACGCCGCCGTTCGATCGAACAACTCGAGGTCGCCCGCGTCCAGTCGCTCCAGGAGTCCGAGATTGCCGCGCGCGAAGAGGTCGAGCGCGCCCGCATCGCATCCGATCGCGGCCTGGACGAGGCCCGCATCGGCCGCGAGCGCGAGCTGCGCAAACTCGAAATCAATCGCGAGAAGGAGGTCGAGACCGTTTTGATGGAGAAGGCGATTGCGATCCACCTGAAGTCGTTGGAGGAATCCGCGGCCAAAACCTCGGCCGAGGAGGCGCGTGTGCATGCGACCGAAGCCACCGAGCGCGTCATCACCGCGCGCGAGAGCGAGATCGCGAAGCGCCGGAAGACCGTGGAGATCCTGATCGCCGAGAAGCAGGCTGAGGAAACGCGAATTGCCGCGGAAGCCGAGCGCATCCGCGCCGCGGTCGAGGCCGAGGCGCGGCGTATGCTCAACGAGGCCGAAAATGTGCTGACCGACCAGGCACGCTACTCGCTGTTCCGCAGAAAGCTGCTCGACCGCATCGAGGGCATCGTCCGCGAGAGCGTCAAGCCGATGGAGAAGATCGAGGGCATCCGCATCCTTCAGGTCGATGGCCTCAACGGCAATGGCCATGGCGGCAATGGCGGCCGCAGCGCCACCGACGAGGTGATCGACTCGGCGCTGCGTTACCGTGTCCAGGCGCCGCTGATCGACTCGCTTCTGGCGGACATCGGCGTCGAAGGCGGCAGCCTCGCCAAGATGCCGGGCTTGATCCGGGAGGCGCGCGACATGCAGGGCATCAAGGAGTCCGCGCGCAAAGGCGGCGGCGAGAAGCCGGCCGCTGCGCCCTCGCCTTCGGCCGACGGCGAGCCGCCCGCCGAGCGCAGCCCCCGGAAGAAGGGCTGAGGTCGCACCATGGCCCGCGTCTACATCTCAACCGTCGTCAACGCGCGCAACGACCGCGTCTGGGCGCGGGTGCGCGACTTCAACGGTCTGCCGAACTGGCATCCCGCGATTGCGGAAAGTCGCATCGAGGGCGGCGAGCCCTCCGACAAGATCGGCTGCGTCAGGGATTTTCGCCTGCGCAACGGCGATCGTATCCGGGAAAAGCTGCTCGGCCTGTCCGATTACGACATGTTCTGCACCTACTCGATCCTCGAATCCCCCATGGGGGTCGAGAACTACGTCGCGACGCTACGGCTGACGCCGGTCACGGATGGCGACCAGACCTTCATGGAATGGACCGCCGAGTTCGACTGCGCACCCGAGCGGGAGGCGGAACTCGTCGGAAATATCGGCGGCGGCGTGTTCCAGGGCGGCTTCGACGCCCTCAAGCGCCAGTTCGGAGGGTGAGCGCCGTGCCGCATGTCGTCAAGAGCACGATCCTGGATGCGCCGACCGCCTCCGTGTGGGCCGTGCTGCGCGATTTCAACGGGCACGATCGCTGGCATCCGGCGGTCGCAGCCTCCACGATCGAGCGTGCGCAGGCCTCGGACAAGATCGGCTGTGTCAGGCGCTTCAAGCTGCAGGACGGCTCGGAGCTGCGCGAGCAGTTGCTGACGCTGTCGGATCTGGAGCAGACCTTCAGCTATTGCCTGCTCGATACGCCGATCCCGATGTTCAACTACGTGGCCCATGTCCGCCTGCTGCCCGTGACGGACGGCGACCGCACCTTCTGGCACTGGGAATCCCGCTTCTCGACGCGGCCGGAAGACAAGGACCGCATCACCCACATGGTCGCGGAAGACATCTACCAGGCGGGATTCGAAGCGATCCGCCGACACCTCAAGGAGGCTGTGTCAACATGACTGTGACGGTGAAGACCTTCACGAGTTCAAGCGAGGCCGCCGCCGCGCTGTCGTCCGATCGCAACGCGCGCTATCTCGGCGGCGGCACGCTCGTGATGCGCGCACTGAACGAAGGCGACATCTCGCTCTCGACCGTCGTGCGCGCCAATGACCAAACCTTGACGCGCATCGACCCATCCGGCCCGCGGATCACCCTGGGTGCTGGCGTAACTTTCGCCCGGATTCTGGGCGAGCGCGACCTCGCTTTCCTACACGCCCCTGCCCGCTCGATTGGTGGTCCGGCGGTCCGCAACATGGGTACGGTGGGTGGCAATCTGTTCGCGCCCAATCCCTATGGTGATTTCACCGTCGCCCTGCTTGCACTCGATGCCGCGGTGACCGTGCAAGGCGGCTTCGGATCGCGCGACATTCCGATTGAGGAGTTTTTGCAATCGCGCGAGAGGCAGGCGGGCACTCTCGTCTTGTCGGTATCCTGCACGCGACCGACAAGCGCAGAGGCATTTCACTACCGCAAGATCGCACGGATCAAGCCCAAAGGCGGCTCGGTCATCACGCTCGCAGCACATCTGCCGATCAGTGGCGGACGGATCGCCGGGGCGCGCATTGCATTGGGATCGATGGCGCCGACGCAAATACGTGCGCGGGCGGCCGAACGCGCGCTGGAAGGCCGCTCGCTCGACGCCGCGACCGTCGAGGCCGCAGCCGCGGCAGCCGCGGAAGGAACATCGCCGTCTGACAACGCGCTCAGTAGCGCCTGGTACCGCCGCGAGATCGTCGGCGTGCATCTGCGTCGTCTTCTCTTGGGTCAGGAATAGATCGTATGGCCAAGACTGCCCTGCAATTTCGTCACAACAGCAGCGATGTTGCCATTTTCGTTGATGGCGGAACCAACCTGCTCGTGGCGCTTCGCGAATTGATCGGCGACATGACGCCGAAGTTCGGCTGCGGACAAGGGGGCTGCGGCACGTGCAGTGTCCTGATCGACGGCGAGCTCCATCTCTCCTGTCTGACGCTGGCCGAGACCGTCGCCGGTCGCTCCGTCGAGACGCTGGATAGCCTGAAGCAGGGACCCAACCTCCATCCGCTGCAACGCGCGTTCGCCGAGAATTTTGCCGCCCAGTGCGGCTATTGCACGCCGGGCATGCTGATGGCGGCCAAGGCGTTGCTCGACCGCAATCCCTCCCCGAGCCGCGCCGAAGTCGTCGAGGCGATCTCCGGCAACATCTGCCGCTGCACCGGCTACGAGCCGATCATCAACGCCATCCTCGCCGCCTCCGGCGGCCGGGCAAGCGCCTAAGGGACCAGATCATGCTGGAATTGCGCAAGGACATTTTCGCCGACGAGCGCGACGACAATCTCAAGGAGATCGGCAAGGGCACCCAGCGCCAGGACATGCTCGGCCATGTCACGGGCACGTCGAGCTATTTCAACGACCACAAGCTCCAGGGCATGCTGCACCTGAAAGTCGTCCGCTCGACCCATTCGCATGCAAGAATCCGGCGGATCGACACCGCGGACGCCGAGCGCTCGGCCGGCGTGCGCCGGATCATCCGCGGCTCCGACGTGCCCCGCAATCTCAACACGCTCTTGAGCCTGATCAATTTCGGCAAAGACGACGAACCGTCGCTGGCCGTCGACAAGGTCCGCTACAAGGGTGAACCGATCCTGGCCATCGTCGCCGACAGCGAGCGCGAGGCCTTCGAGGCGATCGCGAAGGTGCGGATCGACTATGAACCGCTGCCGGCCGTGTTCGACGTCGAAGATGCGCTGAAGGCCGGCGCGCCGATCGTCAACGATACTTATCCGAAGAATGCCTTCATTTACCACGACGTCTATGACCACCAGAAACTCCGCTTCGGCGACGCCGATGCGGCCCTCGCGACCGCCGATCACGTGCTCGAACAGCGCTACCAGATGTCGCCCATCGAGCACGCGCCGACCGAAACCAACGGATCGATCGCGGCGCCCGACACCAACGGCCGCTATGTCGTCTATACGTCGACGCAGGCGCTGTTCTTCTCGGTTGACACCTGCGCCAAGATCCTCGACGTCCCCTCCAACACTTTTCATTTCATTGGCGGCACCGTCGGCGGCGGCTTTGGCGGCAAGGTGGACACGCTGACCGAACCTTTATGCATCCTGGGCGCGATGCTGACGGGACGTCCCGTGCGCTACGTGTTCGGACGCGAAGAAGAGATGCAATATGGCCCGCCGCGCGGCGCCGAGCGCATCTACATCAAGGACGGCGTGATGCGCGACGGCCGCGTCGTCGCGCGAAAGACCCGCGCATATTTCGACAGCGGCGCATATACGCGGCTCTCGAGCTATGCCGCAGTGAAATGCGCAGCCCACCTGCCCGGCCCCTACACCATCCCGAACGTCTATGGCGACGTCTACTGCGTCTTCACCAACCGCACGCCGGCGACCGCAATGCGCGGCTTCGGCGTCACTGCAATGGATTTTGCGATCGAGTGCCAGATGGACAAGCTGGCGCATCTCGTCAGCATGGACCCGATGGAGTTCCGCATCCTCAACGCCTATCGCGACGGCGACATGAAGGCCCATCGGCGCGAGGCCAAGAACACGGCGCTGATCGAGTGCGTCCAGGTCGCGGCCGAGAAAGCCAAATGGCCGATCCGCGACGAGTTCAAGCGCGCCTCCTCTCGCAAGGACGGTGGCGGCAGCCGCGCCGCCATCCCGCGGACGCCTGCCGACACCAACGCGGGGACAACCGCGCCGGCGCAGCAGCGCACGAGCTATGATCGCCTGCCGACGGCCGCGGCGCGCGAACCACCGCGCGAGCCGCCACCACCCGCACCGCCGCCGTCACCGCCATCACCGCGACCGGCGTCGCCCTCGCATGGGGCGGGCCGCTTCTCATCCGTGTTCGGCACCAGGAGACGTTGAGATGACCCGACATCGCGGACGCGGCATCGCATCGATCAATTATCCCATCGGCATGAACCTCGGTGGCGATCCCAGCCAGGCCCTGGTCCATTCCAATCCAAGCGGCAAGTTCACCGTGGCGCTGTCGTCGATCGACCTCGGCCAGGGCATGAAGTCGGTAACGCGGCAGATCTGCGCAGAGACGCTCGGCGTGCCCGTCGAGGACGTCTATGTCGACACCGCCGATTCCGACACGGGCCCGCATTGCATGGGCTCGTTCGCCTCGCGCGGCACCCATCGCGTCGGCAATGCCGTGATGGCGGCGGCGCGCGAGGCGCGCGGCGTGATGATGGAGGCCGCCGCCGAGGAGCTCGAGGTCAATGCCGCCGATCTCGAAACCGACGGGCGTGGCAACATCCACGTCAAGGGCGCACCGCACCGCTCGATCTCCACCAAGGACGTCGCCATCGCCGCGCAGTTCAAACAGGGCAAGACCATCGCGGGCCGTGGCATCTTCCTGGTGCCGCTATCCAACGTCGATCCCGAGACTGGCGAGATGTCGCCGGCAACCTGCTACGCCCATGCCTGTCTTGTCGCCGAGGTCGAGGTCGACGACGAGACCGGCGAGGTCACGATGATCCGCATGGACTCTGCCTACGAACTCGGCCGTGCGCTCAATCCGCGCCTGGTCGAGCAACAGCTCGTCGGTGGCGCCTGGATGGGCGTCAGTCACGCGCTCTACGAGACGCCTGAACCCTATTATCCCGACCCAATCCACGGCCCTCGCGACTTCGTCGAATATGTCATGCCTGGCCCCGGCGACATCTGCCCGCACGACATCGCCGTGTTGGAACGCCCCGCTCCCGATGGCCCTTTCGGCGCCAAGGGCCCCGGCGAAATGTGCGCGAATCCCGTATTGCCGGCCGTCGCGAACGCCATCTTCAACGCCGTCGGCGTCCGCATCGACGACCTGCCGATTACACCGGAGAAAGTGCTGCGCGCGATCAAGGCCGAGGGCGGCGCACGCCCTCAGGCGCGGCGCTGAGGTTTCGATGGCCGTCCGCAGCAACATCGTCGGCATCGATAGCCCCGAGGCACTGGAGAAGGCGCTTCGGGCGGCCTATTACCTCGCCGACGAGGGACTGGCGACCGCAGCCTATCTCGGTCTGGCACTCGGCAAGCCATTACTGCTCGAAGGTGCGCCGGGCGTCGGCAAGACCGAGGCCGCCAAAGCCATTGCCGCTGTCCTCGGTCGCCGGCTGATCCGCCTGCAATGCTACGAAGGCATCGACGCGTCCGCCGCGCTGTACGAATGGAACTATCCGCGCCAGATGCTCGCCATCCGCCAGGCCGGCGATGAGAGCATCGATATCTACGGCGAAGCGTTTCTGATCGAGCGGCCGATGCTGGCGACGCTGCGCGCGCCCGACTCGACCGTGCTATTGATCGACGAGATCGATCGCGCCGACCAGGAGTTCGAAGCCTTCCTGCTCGAATTTCTGTCCGACTTCCAGATCTCGATCCCGGAGCGCGGTACGGTACGCGCCTCGGAGCGCCCGGTCGTCGTCCTGACCTCAAACCGCACGCGGGATCTTCATGAGGCCTTGCGGAGACGCTGCGTCTATCACTGGATCGACTATCCTTCCGCCGAGCGCGAAGCACGCATCGTGATGATGCGGGCCTCCAGCGTCGCCGAGGGGACCGCGCGGGCCGTCGTCGCGGCCGTCGAGAAGCTGCGACGCGAGCCGCTCAGCAAGGCGCCGGGGATCGCCGAGGCCGTCGACTGGGCTGAAGCCGCCACGCTGCTGCACAAGGGCGGCGCGCGCTGGCCCGATGCCTTCAGGCGCTCGATCGGCGTTGCGCTGAAAGACGAGGAGGATCTGCACTTCATTTCGCCGCGCCTCGACGCCCTGCTGGCGGAGGCCTCTGCATGAGCGCCGAACCCGAACTGCCGCGCGCTGCGCGTGTCTTCATCTCCTTCGTAGGGCTGTTGCGAACGAACAAGTTTGCCGTCGCACCGGAACAGACGACCTCGTTCCTGGCCGCGATCCAGCTGCTCGGCCCACGCAGCCTGGAAGACATTCGGCAGGCAGCCCTCGCAACACTGGCGCCTCCGCCGGAGCGTCGTGCCACGTTCGACCGGCTTTTCGATCTGCACTTTCGCGGAAACGAGGCAATCGAGCGCGTCGACGACGGGGAGGACGACGAGACTGTTCGGCTGCAAGAGGAGGCCCGCGGAGACGATGAGCCGTTGTTGTCGGACGAGGCCAACGAGTCCGGTCTCGCAGCAGCGCGCGCCGAAGCCCTGGTCGAGCGCCGCTTTGCGCAGCTCTCGACCACTGATGCGCTGCGCCGGCTGTCCCGTGAGGCGCCCAGGCGCCTGCCGAAGCGGCGCGGCCATCGCCGCATGCGGGCCCGCCGGGGGCCCTACGCCGATTTGCGCCGCACCCTGCGTGACTCTGTACGCAGCGACGGCGAAATCCTTCGGCTGGGGCGTTTGAAGCGTCGGCAGCGCCCACGCAAGGTGCTGCTCCTGATCGACGTCTCCGGCTCGATGAAGACCCGCACCGAAGAGAATATGAAGCTCGCGCACACGCTGGTGCAGGCGGCGCCCAACGTCGAGGTCTTCACCTTCGGCACGCGGCTGACCCGTATCACCCGCCCGTTACGTCTCAGGCGCCGCGAGCAGGCGCTCAACGCCGCAGCCTATCTGGTCAGCGACTGGGACGGCGGCACCCGAATCGGCGACGCGCTTCAGGCCTTTCTCGCTATACCCCGCTTCGGTGGATATGCGCGCGGCGCCGCCGTGATCATCATTTCCGACGGTCTGGAGCGGGGCGAACCCGATGCGCTGCGCGATGCGGTAGCGAAACTGTCGCGCCGTGCGTGGCGCGTGAGCTGGCTGACGCCGCTCGCGGCCGGTCCCGGCTTTCGTCCGCAGACCGAAGCGCTGGTCGCAATCGAACGGTTCGTCGACGACCTCGTCGACGGCGGATCGAGCGCGTCGATCGTTGCGCATGTGCTGGCGCTGGGACAAAGGAGAGTTGCGTGACCGACATCGTCGATGGGCACCATCATATCTGGCGCCAGGCCGACCTGCCCTGGCTGGTCGGCTCGATGCAGCCGCGCATCTTCGGTCCATACGAGCCGATCCGACGCGATTACCCGATCGAGGAATATCTCGGCGACCTCAAAGGCAGCGGCGTCACCCGCTCGGTCTATGTCCAGACCAACTGGTCCAATGACCGCTTCGAGGACGAGGCCGCTTGGGTGCAGCAGACCGCCGAGGAGCACGGCTGGCCGCATGCCATCGTGGCTTATGCCGATTTCTCAGTGGACGACGTGCGTCCGCAACTCGACCGCCTGAAGCGCTATTCCCTCGTACGCGGCGTCCGCATGCAACTTCATTGGCACGAGAACCCGCTTTATCGCTTTGCGGCCCGCCCCGATCTCTGCACCGATCCCGTGGTACGGCGCAACATCGCCCGCCTTGCGGATTATGCCTTGAGTTTTGACCTCCAGGTGTTCACGCCGCAGATGCCGGACGCCGCACACCTTGCGGAAGCCTGTCCCAAAGTGACCTTTATCCTCCAGCACGCCGGCATGCTGGAGGACCTTTCACCCTCAGGTCGCGCGGTGTGGCGCGCCGGGATGGCCCGCCTCGCCGCCTGCCCGAACGTCGTGTCGAAACTGTCGGGGCTCGGAACCTTCATCCACCGCAACGACCCCGCACATATCGCATCCGTCCTGACCGACACGATTGCGATCTTCGGCGCCGAACGCTGCTTGTTCGGCTCTAATTTTCCAATCGAGAAATTGTGGACCAGTTATCGCGAGCTGATCGATGCGTTCCGTGCCGCCGCAGCGCCGCTTCGAGATGGTCAGCGCGAAGCCATTTTCAAGACCACCGCCATGCGCGTCTATCGGCTCTGAGCGCCGAGGAAACGAACGAGAACGGACACAGGGAGGGACGGAATGCCGCTGGAAATCAAGATCCTGGACTATGGCGATATCGAGCTGGAATCGAGCTTTCTGGTTCTCGGCCACGACTGCGGCCGCACCCGCCGTGTCCTCACCCTCGGCTTCCTGATCCTCGGCGGCAAATATCCGGTCGTGGTAGATACGGGTTACCGCTCCAACCAGATCATGGAAACGCTGGGGATGCGCGGCCTGCAGTATCACGAGCACATGATCGAGAACCAGCTTGCGCGGCACGGCGTGCGCATGGGCGATGTGCGCTTCGTCTGCCACACCCATCTGCATATCGACCACGCCGGCAAGGACGATCTGTTCCCGATGAACACGACCGTCGTCGTCAACCGCCGCGAGCTCGAGTATTCCGTGTCCGGCCTGATGCATCCGCAATATCCGGCGCCGGACATCAAGCATCTGATCGACCGTCTGCACACCAAGAGCGCGCTGCGCCTTCTCGACCTCGAGATCACGGGTCCCATCGAACTGATCCCGGGCGTCTACTGCGACGCAGCGAATGCGCACACCGAGGGCTCGATGAACATCATCGTCGAGACCGCCGACGGCATTGCTACCATCTGCGGCGACGTCATCTATGATTTCAACGACCAGATCGTGGCGCCCTTTAACGAGATCCACGACTGGGAGCCGCGCACCACGGGCAACCACGGCACCACCAAGCGCGCCGAGAAGGCCGCCATCAAAAAGCTGCTCAGCAATTCGCGCTATCTGCTGCCGGTCCACGACCGTCCCGCCAAGATCGAGGGCGGCAACGTCGTCGGCCGGCTGCACGACCAGGTCCCCGGACCGATCGTGCAGTCTGTGCCCCAGCGCAACTGGTTTCCGGCCTAGACACCAGAGGATGGACGATGACGCACGTCACCTTGCGCTCCGAATTCGAGACCCTGATCGACCCCTACGCGCCGGTCGCGCAGGTCGGCACCGGTTTTGACTTCACGGAGGGACCGATCTGGCATCCGGTCGATCATTATCTGCTGTTCTCGGACATGCCGGGCGACGTGCGCCGGCGCTGGGATGCGCGGCGCGGCGTCGCCGAAGTCAAACGGCCGTCGAACAAATGCAACGGCATGACCTATGACGCCGAGCTCAATTTGATCGTTTGCGAGCACGCGACATCGTCGTTGATCCGCGAGCGGCCGGACGGACGGCGCGAGGTGCTGGCCTCGCACTTTGGGGGACAGGAGCTCAACAGCCCCAACGACGTCTGCGTGCACTCCTCCGGCGCGATCTATTTCTCTGATCCCTGGTATGGCCGCATGCCGGTCTATGGCGTCGAGCGGCCGAGGCAGCTCGGCTTCCAGGGCGTTTATCGCGTCGTGCCCGGCGCCGACCCGAAGCTGGTCGTTGACCGCAATCTATTCGACCAGCCGAACGGGCTGTGCTTCTCGCCCGACGAGAAACTGCTCTATGTCAACGACACCGTGCAGGCACTGATCCGCGTATTCGACGTCAACGGCGACGGCTCGCTGTCTGGTGCACGTGTGTTCGCGAGCGGCATCCGCTCCGAGCTCGAGCCCGGCTTGCCCGACGGCATGAAGTGCGACCAGCACGGCAATGTCTGGGTCACTGCACCCGGCGGGATCTGGGTCTATTCGCCGCGGAGCGAGCTGCTCGGCAAACTCCGCGTGCCTGAACTGGCCGCCAACCTCGCCTGGGGCGGGCCGGATTTCCGCACCCTCTATCTGACTTCGACGCATTCGGTCTACGCGATCCCGACCAAGGTCGGCCCGCGTCATGAGCCCTATATGAGCGGACGGCGGAGTGGCAGCGGTACAGGCACTGGCACCGCCCCAGCAGCGCCGATCGTGGCCGACAGCGAGATGCAGCTCGACCCGCGACGCTGTGCCATGATCATCCAGGATCTCCAGAACGACGTCATCATGGACGGCGGCGCATTCGCCGATTCCGGCGCACCAGGTCACGCGAAGCAGCAGCAAGTCGTCGAAAACGTCCGGCGTCTTGCGGAAGCTGCGCGGGCCCGCGGCGTCGCCATCATCCATGTCTGGTTCGTGGTCGAAGCCGGCGCGCCCGGCGTGACGCTGAATGCGCCGCTGTTCGAGGGTCTCGTCGACAGCAAGGCGATGGTGCGCGGAAGCTGGGGGGCCGCGCCGGTGTCAGGTCTCGAGCCACGGCCCGGCGATTTCGTGGTCGAGAAGGTGCGAATGAGCGCCTGGGAGGGCACGCGGCTCGAAACGATCCTGAAAGCCACCGGCCGCGACATGATCATCAACACCGGCGCCTGGACCAACATGTCGGTCGAGCACACGGCACGGACCGGTGCCGACAAGGGCTACTTCATGGTGGTTCCTGAGGATTGCTGCTCCACCATGAACGCCGATTGGCACGCCGCATCGATCAACTTCGCCATGCAAAACGTTGCCGTCGTGACCAAGGCCGATGCAGTCATCAAAGCGCTGGGATGAGCGGTGGCAAAGCTCCTGCACCTGTCCTGCTCGCCCCGCAGCGACTCCTGGTCGAGCGCCGGCGCACACGTCTTCGTTGACGGCTTTCGCCGAGCGCGGCCCGATTGGGACGTGGATGTCATGGATCTCTGGCGGGAGCGGCTGCCGGAATTTTCGGGCCCTATCGTCGAGGCCAAATATGCACGGATGAAGGCGGAAGGCTTCAACGACGCGCAACGGGACAGCTTTGCGGAGGCCGAGCGTGTGGCGCTCCGCTTGGCGCTTGCCGATCGGGTGCTGATCTCGACCCCCATGTGGAACTTCAGCATTCCCTATAAGCTCAAGCAATGGTTCGACGTTATCGTCCAGCCCGGGCTCACCTTCCGGTTCGACCCATCCCTGGGATATGTCCCGTTGCTGAAGGACCGGCCGACCATCGTCATCATCGCCAGTGGCAGCGATTTCCCCACCGGAATGAACCGCGGTCGCATCGACATGGCAACGCCGTACCTGCGCGAAATTTTGCGTTTTGTCGGGATCAGCAATGTCCGTTTCGTACCGATCGGGCCAACCATCGGACCGCTACAGCCCATCGAGGCTTCCCGCGAACGAGCCCATCAACGCCTGGCCGCAATGGCCGCGAGCTTCTGATGCACTCCGCAAGCGACTCTAAGTCAGGGCAGATTGTCGCGCAGGAAAATATCGATGCGGATACGCTCCTGAACGGGGCTGATGTTCGTGAGTGCGACCGCCAAATGGCGAAAGATCATCAAGGCCGCCGGAATCGAGCCGCAATAATCCGGCGAAGATTCCGTCCGGGCGCCGCTACTTTGCCAGGCGGAATTTCCCGCCTTCCACCTTGATCAGAAAGGCGGAGCGTTCGTCGTAGCCGTTGTGATCGGCCTTGCTCATGTTCGACAGCCCATTGTTGAGATAGATGTTCTGCCCGCGCTCTAGCGCGTCCCGCAGAGCCGCGCGAAATTCGGTTGTGCCGGGCTTTGCCGTCTTCAGCGCATCCGGTGCAGCTCTTCCAATCAGCGCGACGACATCCCAAAGGTGAGCAGCGAACATGTTGGGCTTTTGCCCGTTCGCCGCTTCATACGCGGTCACGAATTCCTCCGTCGAGCGACGGAACGGATCTCCTGTGGGAAGATCGGCGGCAATGGTGAAGGCCTCGCCTGCAAATACGGCACCTTCGACGTTCGCGCCCCCGAGCTTGATGAACTCCTCACTGGCCACGCCGTGTGTTTGAAATATCTTCCCAGCGTATCCGCGCTCACGGAGCGCCTGCTGCGGCAAGACCGCCGGAGTTCCTGCGGAAGCAATGAAGACGGCATCGGGATTGGTCGACATCACCTTGAGCGCCTGACCGGTGACGCTCGTGTCTGCGCGCGCATAGACCTCATGTGTGGTCACGGTCAGACCCAGAGCGGGCGCGAGGCGGCTCACCTCCTTGTAGTAGCCTTCGCCGTACCCATCCGAAACGCCGATATAGCCGAGCGTCTTCACGCCTGATTTCGCGATATGCTTGAGGATGGCGGCCGCCATGAGGTCATCATTGGGAACGACTTTGAAGGCCCAGGCGCGCTTCTCGTCCATCGGTTGAACTATGGCGGTAGCGGCGGCGAGCGACAGCAGTGGCGTCTTCGATTCGAGCGCGACATCCAGCATCGGCATGGTCACCGGGGTCAGCGAGGAGCCGACCAGCACGTCGACCTTGTCTTGGATCACGAGGCGGCGTGCGTTCTGGACCCCTTTGGTCGAATCTGACTCGTCGTCCAGGGTGATATAGGTGACCTTCTCCCCAGCGATCTCTTTCGGAAGAGCTGCAACCGTCTTGAGCTGCGGCTGCCCCAGCGCGGATCCCGGGCCGCTTGCCGAGATCACAATTCCAATTTTAATCTCCGCGTTCGCCGTATTTCCATAAAGGACGCATGCCACAAGAATCGAAACTCGCGCGAAACCGATCTTCATGTCGTGTTCCTCCTCGTCCGCTTTCGTCCGACATACACGCTTGCTCCTGCGGTCCCGAGCAACCGGGCGGACCACCGTAAGCGGACCGGAGGGACATGTCTGTCCCTAGCGTTAGGGACAAGACATCGGTGCCCGAGCGTCTGCGCACGCTTCGGACGTACGGCCGCGCTCTCGCGACGGATTTCGCCCGAGCTTTGCTTCGTCGCTTCACCCTCTTGTCCAGGAGGGCGCAGGGAAGGCCGGGTGCCGGCTGGCACCCGCGGTCCGCTGCGCGAAGATGTAGCGCAAGGAAACCGCACAGCAGCATACAGGTGTAGCCAAATCACTCGGCCTTCCCTGCGCAGTGGCTTTACGGCTTATGCCGTGCTCTCCCGGGAGCCGAGTTCCTGTTGGCCTCCCTCGCCTTCACGAAAGTCGCGGACATCGCGCCGGTTGACGCGAATGCCGCATCCGCAAAGGCTTGACCGTAGCAACGACGGCCAGGACCACACGGTTTTGCCGTACGCGCGGCTCGCCATTTCGCCACAGGGTCCGACGGCGTTGTGCACGTTGCCGTCGACATCATGGCGAGACGAACCTGGCAGCGCCGCTCGTCGGCACGAAGCCTCGGGCTCACGGAGAGCAATCCGCCCTGCCCGCACTTTCGCGCCCGACGCTGCCGCGTCCACCGCAAGCCCGGCTCTACGACCATCACGACACAAGATCGCCCCTCAAGGGTGAGCCGGGATGGGCGATACATACGTCATTTTCGAATTTCGGTAAAGCGGAATATTTTGTCGGGAGGGGTTGACGGGGTGCTGAGTGTTTTGCCCGACGGGTCTCAGCGCGACAATCCTTCCGCGATGTGAATTTGTTCCGCTTGACGCAACCGCACCTCCCCGAGCTGACTTCTCACCGTCGCCTGAAGGCAATCGCGATCTGGCTGATATTTGCGGCAAGCTCGGAGGTGCAGCAAACTGTGCAGAAGAATCGGGCGCGCGATTTCAACGCGTTGGCGGCATCAGGGCGCGCAGGATGCCCGGCTTCCAGGCCTGACGTGCGCTGTCGAAGGCCGCGAAGTCGTGATCGAATTGCCAGTAGGCCCATGCCCAGCCAAGTCTGTCGGCGCTTCTCGCCACGAACGACAAATAGCGCTCGCGACTGTCGGATGGCGCACGCTCGTACACTCCGAACTCACCGAGATAAACCGGGCGCTTCTCTTTCTCCGCCCATACGCTCATCTTCTTGAAATCGGCGGCCGCCTTCGCTTCGTCGTCCGGGCTGCCCCAATCCAGGGGCCCGATCCGCGAAAACGTCGGAGACCAGGGCGCGCCCTGATGGGTGAACCGTATCGGCGCGTAATAATGAAACGTGACGATGAGGTGCCTGTCGTCGGCCGGCAGAGCCAGTTCGTCGACCGGGATCTCATCCGTGTTGAGGACGGCGGCAATGACCGGCCGTTCGGGATTGGTGCGGCGGATGATGCCGAGACATTCGTTGAGGAGCGAATTCCAGCTGGCGGACGTCATTTCTCCACCAGGCTCGTTCAAGACCTCGAAGACGAGCGCCGGATATCTGCCGGCGTAGCGCTCGGCGATCTGCCGCCAGAACGCCCTGAGCTTCTCGCCGCATTCGGAAACGTCGCGTTGGCAAAGGTGGGTATCGTGCTCATCGACGATGGGAACGAGTTTCCTCGCAAGCACGTCCTCGATGACGGCGTCAAGCCGCCTCAGGACAATCTCGTCCAGGACGTTCCCTGGGCCCATGAACTTGAAGCCGAAAAAATTGATCCTGACGTGCGAGAACCCGGCCTGCTTGATTGCGGTCAAATTGTTCAGGCGAAATGGCGCGTTTTGGCCACCTTCCCAGATTCCATCGTAGCCGAGAATGTTGATGCCGCGACCGAGTTTTGGCGTGTCACGGGAGGCGGGCTGCTCGGCCCCATGGACATGGGAGAACAGAAGGAAAAATGCCGTTGCTGCAAGATTGAAGCTTCTCGGCCAACGAGCGCGTACGGCGGTCATCCTGCATCCATTGGTAAAGACTGCAATTCCGTCGATCGCACCGGTCTGCACGTCGCGAAGAAAAACCCCACCAGGAGCACCGATGTGAACATCGTCGAGCGAAGGAATGTCGTCTCCGTGAAATTGGTCTGAAAGCTGAGGACGACGAATCCGATGATGAGAGCACAGTGCGATCGGTCGATCGTGCGTGCGGAAATCAGATGGAGGATCTTGTGCGAGAACAGCAGGACGCTCGCGGCAAACAGCGTGTACCCCAAAAATCCCGTTTCCATCAGGATCGCGATGTAGCCGCTGTGATAATTGTCGAGCACCCAGCCGTGGTTCTGTTCGAAATAATCGTAGATCGACGGGATCGTCCAAAAGCCGTTGATGCCGAAGCCGAGCAACGGCGCATCGTCAAAATGGCTTATCGCGTAGTGCCAGATGAAGGTCCGCTCGGTAAAATCGACACTCGCGTCGCCGATATGAATGGCGTCATATCCCGTCGCATAAAAATACAGGATCAGGAATCCGGCCAGAATGCACATGACGAATGGCAGGACCGCATAGAGCCTCATGCAGCCGACCGACCACATCGAGGTCACGAGCATTGCGCAAGCAGCCAGGGCGACAGCACCGGCGCCGCGCGATTCCGACGCGAGGACGCTTGTTGACGCCAGCAGGAATACAACGAGGAAGGCCAGCCACCCCTGCCCCGTCATCTTCCGATAGCAAGCAAGGAACATCAGATAGGCACCCACGAAACCAAGTGTCTGCTTGGATTCGTAGATGCCCTGCCATTGACCATTGTGCATCCAGCTGTGGTCGACCCCGATGTCGGGCACGGCGATCGCGCAGAAAGCCGATGCGGCGACCAATATGAAAAGCCCATTGGCCGTGGTCCTCACGACCTCGTCCAGATCGACGCGCGTGACGAGACAGAATGCGCCGAACGTCGTCATCGCAAGCGCAGCGCTCTTCATGATCGCTGCGACGTTCAGGCTGGACCAGAACACCGAGACAACGGCGAAGCCGTAGAATGCGACCAGCGCCACCAGATCGGGATTGACCTGTAACCGCAGACGCGGCTGCACGAATGCACTAGCGTAGATCAGGACACCCCACATCAGGATGGCTATGGCCTGCTGCAGAAAGCTCAGCTCCGCCGGCAGCAGCCCGGCGTTGAAGATGCCCATCGACGCGACCACGTTGACGGTGATCGAACAGCTGATCGCCGCCCTGGCAATCCTCTCAGCGCCAACGCTGCGCGTCTTCCAGATCGCGCTCCCGGATGCCCCGGAATCCACCTCGGTGTACAGGCTGGCCATGAAACGACCTTCCTTAAGCTCGGTTAATTATTTGCTAGCGCAGGTCGATCTCCGCGCCACGAGGCCGCTCGGGCGCGAAATTTAAGGATTTGGTAACGATACGAACGTTGCTCGAAGCATTAATGCAAATCACACGCCGGCGGTGTCTCACCCGTAACGACCCTGCTATAAAGCACAGATCCGGCTCGATCGTCCCGAGCTATCTGGTTTTCCCTGGCTGCGCATGAACAGACCTAGCAACACGTTCGACATCGCCATCGAGCAGGGATTCGACTTCCTGTCGCCGGACTATGCGAAGCTGTTTGAAAACTCGGCCGCCACCGCGTTCCAGCATCCGCTCTGGCTGGATACCCTCTACACCAGGCTCGCGTCTCATGCAGGCGCAACTCCCCTGGTTGTCGCGGTCCGCCACCGCCCGATGGGCACCCTTGCGATGGTGCTGCCCTTGCTGCGGGTCCGGCGCGGCCCGATACGGACCGTCGAATTCGCCGACCTCCGCGTCTCCGACTATCTGGCGCCGGTGTGCAGCCCGCAGGTATTTTCCGAGCTGCTCAAGGACGAGAGTGCCTGCGCAGAAATCCGCTGCCTCGTCCGCCCGTTCGATCTGCTGCGAATGGCCAAGCTGCCAGACGGACGGCTTCCGATCGAGAACCTCCTGGCTACGCCCCGCCGCGTCGCGATGGACTCCAATGCCTACGCGAGCGTTCTGGTCGCGCCGTTCGAGCAATGGCGCGCCAGTGCGATGGATCGCTCCTATCAGAAGGAGCTCGCAAAAAAGTCCAGGCAGCTCCAGAAGAAGGGCGACTTGAGTTTTTCATGCTGCAACGACGGCGCCTCCGTGATCGAGGCGCTGGACGTGATGAGGAAATTGCGCGGTCCGCGCTTTCAGGCACAAGGCGACGGAGACCTGCTCCAGCGTCCGGAATATTACGGCTTCTATTCCGAAATGGCGCTCCGCGGTCTCGGCTCCTTTGTCCGGCTTTATGCCATGAAGATGGACGGCGACGTGATCGCCGCCGTGCTCGGACTCTGCCATCAAGGCAGCTTCCTTGTCATCATGAGCGCCTTCGACATTGCCGGATACAAGAGCCAGTCCTTGGGCGCGCTGATGTTCGAGCAAGTGGCGAGGGATTGCATCGAGCGCGGGGATCGGATGCTCGATTTCACCATCGGTGACGAACCCTACAAGAAACTGTTCGGCGCGCAGCCTTCGCCGATGTGGGCGGTCACACAGGCGGGCAGCACCGTTGGCGCCATATCCTTGTTCGCCCTGAAACAAGCGCCCTGGCTGAAACTCGCCGCCAAGCGAATGTCGGAGTTCAGGCTCCTGCCGACCCGCACCTCGACGCCGACGCGCTGACCAGCGCGAGGCGCCGACAGGGTGCGGCTCTCAGGCGCGTAGCGCGCTTCGAACATGCGCGAGCCAGCCCGGCCGCATTTGATCGACCCGGTGGGTGAGACTGCGGCGCAGGAAGTGCAGCCGCCGCCGCACGTCCCAACCGATATCGTTGCGGGATGTCAGGGCTTGGCGGAAGCGCGCCATCTTCAGTGACTGCTGGTCCGCCGCGACCTTGTCGGGATCGGAATAGAACTCCGAAATCTTCTCCTTGCTCATGCCCTCGGTCTTGAGCCAACGCGGTGCATATTCGGTGCACAGGCGATCGACGTCCACCAGCAGCCGGGCAACGCCCGTGCCGGCGGCGGGGCAATTGGTCTGGAACGCGTCGCCGATGAGCACGACGCCGGGCTGGAGATGTCCTTCCGCGACGGACAGGTCCATCACCCAATTCTGCACCCGGTCGGTCACGTGGAAATCGCCAAGGTAAGGCCGCAATCCCGGCAGCAGGCGCAAAACCGTCGCTTCCGGTTCGCGGCGTAGCTCGCGCATGATCGGATCGGTCGGGTCGCGGAACATGAAAAGGTTTGCGCGCATACCGGCACGCACTGGAAACAGGCTGAGATAATCGATGCCGTCCGCCGTGCGCTCGCCGTAACAGGTCAGCGCCTCGAAAGCGAACGGCGCATCGTCCCGGCGGGCGATCGTGAAGCCGAACGAAACCGAATGGCGCTCGGCCAGCACGCGCCGCTTGATGCCGAGCTTGTAGCCGAGAACGCCCGCCATGCCCGTAGCCAGAACGACGAGACGCGCGTCGAGGCGCCTTCCGGAAGCGAGCTCGATATGCTGGATATCGTCGCTACAATTGACTGCAGTGACTTCGTCGACGATCAGGCTCGACGGATCAGGCAGTTGGCTGCGCGCCATGGCAACGAGATCGGCGTAGGGAAGCCCGTAAGCTTGGCCGACGCTGACATCGACCACCTTGCCTTCCCTGATATTGAGTACCTGATCATATCGGCAGGCCACGCGGTCGAGCGCATAGAGGAAGCCCAGCTTGCGCAACATGACCAGCTGATGGCCGCCGATTTTCTCGACCCGAAACTCGTCCGGATAGACCG
Organism: Bradyrhizobium sp. LB8.2; assembly: GCF_040548035.1. Lineage (NCBI taxonomy): Bacteria > Pseudomonadati > Pseudomonadota > Alphaproteobacteria > Hyphomicrobiales > Nitrobacteraceae > Bradyrhizobium > Bradyrhizobium sp. LB8.2. The sequence continues at coordinate 162,674 of NZ_JBEPQV010000002.1, forward strand.
CGCGCTTGTCGACGAGAGCGACACGATGCCCTGCCCGCGCGAGCACCGCCGCCGCGAGCGATCCCGCAAGGCCGCCGCCGACAATGGCGATGTCGGCGACGATCGTCGCGGTCGCAGATCCAGCGTTCGGCTCAGTCAACTTGCTATCGGCCGTCATAGTCCAGGCTCCCACGGTCAACGATGGTTGCACGTGCAATTCTCTCGCCTGATGTCGCATCACAGGACCAAACGCGATCATTTCTCGATATCTCGGTTAATGAAGCAGAGGGCTGCCCGGCTTGACGATATCCGGCACGCGCCTTGCTGAGGATGCCCTGCAAACCTCGGTCTCCGGCAACTCGGCGGCCATTCCGGGCGAGCCAGTCCGCATTCAAACGGCTCATCTCGCCTTCATTGACCGTCGATACGGCGCTATGCCGCCACGCGATCGGGCCGGGCTTTGCTTGATCTGGGACCGTGGGGTCAGCGATGTTCCATAGTGAAGCAGCCGGCATAGCCACGACATCGTCGCGGCCGGCAAGCGCATGGAGGCCGCCCATTAACACTCGCGGTTTTTCGGCATGCTAGGCTGTCGGCTGTATCGGAAAATGTCTCTCCAGGGGGAGTTACCCCTTCAATTCCCATGATCGATTCCATCGTCCAGTTCATGCGGCGCGACGTGACGCGCGGTGTTGCCGGAACCATCCTCCTCAAGGTTGGTAGCGGTGCGCTTGCGTTTGCGTTGTTCTCGCTGGCGGCACGAACGATGTCGCCCGATGGGTTCGGCATCTTTGCGACCTGGCTTTCGGTGGCCCAGATGGCGGCGGTCGTCGGGCTGGTCGGCCAGGAATCGCTGCTGGTGCGATTTCTGAACGAGTATCGGGTGGGTAATCAGCCCGATCTCACCAAAGGCGTTCTGCTATCGAGCCTCAGGATTTCCTCCGTCGCAATGCTGATTGCGATCGGCGCAACCGCGATCGGCGCGAACATCAGAGGCGATTCGTGGCTGCTGATCATCGCGGTGTCGGCCTACATCGCCGTCAATGCGGGACTGATGCTTGGCAGCCAGATCGCTCGCTCGCTGGTCAGCATTCTCATGGGAGAAGGAAACAGGGAGTTCTTCTGGCGCGTCAGCGTTGTGCTGTTTCTGCTCGCAATCATGTCCGGCCATCGGCAGCTCGATCCCGCCGAATTGATCGCCGTGATGACGATTGCCATGTCGGTCGGGCTGGTCGCGCAGACCATCGCGATTGCGCGAGTTTTGCCGGATTTCCGCGGCACGGCGGTGCGCTCCGAGACGTCGCGCTGGAGATCGAGCGCGCTCCATTTCTGGGTCGCGTCCATCCTGGAAGCAGCGAACCAGTATTTCGACGTCATTCTGGTCTACTGGATGCTGGACCCGGCAACCGCCGGAATTTATTTTGCCGCTTCGCGCCTGGCCAACATGTTCGCCATGCTGTCCGCCGCATTGTACAGTTTTAGCGCGCGGCGGCTCCCCTCACTGTACTTCAGCAAGAACCACGAGGAATTCGAGCGAACCTTGCGGCTCATGGCGGAAGTGACCGCGCTGTGCGTGGTCAGCGGACTTCTCCTGATCTGGGTTGGCGGTCCCCATCTTCTCAACCTGTTCGGGCCGCATTTCGCCGCGCAGCACTGGGTCCTGATCGTGCTCGCGATCGGGACGGCCTTCCAGGCAGCGGGCGGTCCATCTGCGGCGATCTTGCAGCTGACCGGCCATGAGCGCGAGTATGTCCCTGTCGTTGCCGCCAACGTGGCGTTGCGGCTGATCGGATTTCTCATCCTCATTCCCTGGCTCGGCGTTCTTGGCGCAGCGATCTCGGCCACTGTGTCGCTGGCGCTCGCGACCATCGCCCTCAACATCCTCTGTCGGCGGCGAACCGGGGTCGATCCTTCGGTTCTGGGACTTTTGCGCTTCTCGGCATCGAAGCGCGGCGCCTACGCGGTCCGCGGCGCGGAACCCGGCGAATAGACGTCTTCTCGGTCAGGGCATTGCATGGCTCGGCAATCCGTTGCCGCGTGGCGTCAACCAGCCAGCCCCAGCACTTCGCCGCGACGGGATGCCGACGGGCCCGCCGGCACACGGTTGACGACGATGCCGGTCGGCACACCGACAAACCGGGAGAGCGCAGCAATAGCCCTGCGCATTGCGGCCGAATCGACCGCGTCTTCGCGAGCGACCAGGATGACAAGATCGGCGTGAGCCGCCAGCGCCGCCGCCTCCGGCTGCAAGGCCAGAGAGGTGGCGTGGACGACGATCAGATCGAACTCCGAACGAATATCGTCTGCGGGCTGTGGCTCGGGCTTCTTGCCGGCGCTCAGGAGCTCGTCGACGCTGCGAAAGTCCGCGGTGGTCATGCCGTCGGCCTGGCCGTTGGCGAGGCCAGCCCCGGCACCGCCGAGGTCCGGCTCGACCCGGATCAGGACGCTCAGCTTCCCCGTGTTCACGGCCCATCGGTTCAGCGACCGCGCGACGGTGTTGCCGCCGGCCCGCTTGCCGACCGACATCACGAGGACGACCTTGCCAAGAGGTCCCGGCACCTTCTCCAGCCGCTCCAGCAACGGACGCAGATGGGGACTGAGATCGAGTTCGGTGGTCGCGGACACCGGCCCTTGCCAGATGTTTCTAGGGACTTCGCCGGGCGTCAGGTCGGGAATGCGGGCCCACACGGGCGGACGTGACCAGGTCGCGGGCTGGCGCGGAGCCGGTTCGGGGTCGCGGATATCAGGAGCGGATTTGTCCGATCCGCGTCCCGTGGCGGCGACGACCGCCGTCGATGTCAGCAGCGAACCGATCGCGAGAGCGGCGAGCAGCAAAGACAGCGGTGGCAGGGTCGAGCGCAGCGGCGGAATGGCGGAAGACGCAACCTTGGTCTGAGAGCTCTGCAACAGGCGCTGCTCGTTCGTCGTCTTGGAGCGCGAGAGGAACTGCTCGTAGATGTTTCTGTTGGCCTCGGCGTCGCGCTGCAGCTCCTGGAGCCGGACCAGAGCCTGACCGTCGACCAGAAGCTGCGATTCCGCCGCCTTCATCTGGCCTTCCAGCGCCTTCTGCTGCTCACGCTGGGCCTCGTATTCCGATTTTGCGGTGTCGATGCCCTTGGTCCGCTCGACCTCGATCTGCCTGTTCAGATCGGTCAACTGGCTGTACGACATGACGAGGTCGGGATGGCGATCGCCGAACACCGCCCGCTTCTGCGCAATCTGGTCATTGAGCGCCGACCGCTGTGCGCGCAGAGCGCTCAGGAGATCCTGCTTGACGGGGCTCTCTACATTCGCCTTCACGTCGCGCTGTGCCTGCTCGTAGCGGGCCTTCGCCTCTTCGGTCCGGGCGCGCGCAGCGGCAACCTGCTGCGACAGTTCAGTAACCCGCAATTGCTGGGTGGTGGAATCCTTGCCCGCGTTGACGATCCTGTGCTCGAGCTTGAACGTGGCCACGGCGTCCTCTGACGTCTTCAACCGTTCATTCAATGATTTGAGCCGGCCACTGAGCCAGTCGGCGGCCTCGTCGGTCGCATCGGTGCGGCTGCGGCCCTGGCTGGCGACGAACGCCTCGGCGATCGCATTGGCGTAGTAGGCCGCCCGCTCCGGCCGGCTCGAGGTGAAGCGGATGGCGATGACATAGGTCAGTCCGCGACGGGAAATGTCGAGGCGGTTGCGGAATCTCTCGAGCAGGCGCGCGGGGTCGGTGTGTCCTCCCGAAATGTCTTCGTCGTCGCGAATCTTGAGCTGCTCGATCAGCGGCTTCAGAAAGCCGTCGGACTTCGCCACTTCGACCAGGCTTTGCAGCGCGGCGCTATCCTGCCCGATACCCGGCAGAACGTCCTGCTCCGTGGTCACGCGTTGCTCGCGGGGATCGACCACCACCAGCGCGGTCGCTGCGTACCGAACCGGAATCACCAGGAGAACGACGACGCCAAGGGCGAAGATCGCGACTGCGAACGTCAGGATGCGGCGAGCGTTGTCCCGCAAGAAGGAGAGCGCACCCGCGGCCGTGAGCGCACCGCCAGAGCGTGCGGCGGTTTCACGAGCCTCGCCGTTCGACCCATTCCGAGTCTGCCACGACGCGGCGACACCGGTCGATCCGGAACTTGTCGGGTCTGCGCGGCGACCGAACGTCATGGATTTTACTCGGATTCAACTGGCGAACACTGTTCAGTGGCCTCCTCCAACGTAAATATCTATGGTTAATCCGCGGTTACCCGCGCCTCATCCGACCATGACCAATTGGTTAACGCGCTCGCTTCATTTGGTTGGGAACCAGCGGAATTCTCTCGCGAACGGTGCCCTTCCGGCAGGCCGCGCATTAACTCCGTTTATTGCTAGTCGGTGTCCGCGCGATGCCCGCATGGTAGCTACGGAGTCAAGAAGGTGAACATTTCGTTTCATCAGTGGATCGGGATCCGTGCTCCATTACCAGCCAAACAAGGAGTTGGGCGAGACGGCTGCGACAGCACTCCCGCCGCCCGAGGGCAGCGGACGAAAGCTGCACGTGCTTCTCGTACAGACCCAGGCCGAGAACGCCGGTGCGCAGGAGATCTCGCGACTGCTTGGCGCCGGGCTGACCGCGCGGGGCTACCGGGTCACCAATCTGTTTTTCTTCCGCAAGTCGGATTCGTTCGATGAGCCGCCCGATACGGTCTATTGCGCATCGCACCGGCCGGGACATCCGCTGGCACTGCTGCAAATGCTGTGGACGCTCGGCCGCCATATCAGGGCCACCAGGCCCGACGCAGTTCTGACGTTTCAGCACTTCGGCAATGTCATCGGCGCCGGCGTGGCGCGCCTCGTCTGCCGCGCGCCCGTTATCGCCAATCAGGTTTCATCGGCGCTGTCGATGAGCTGGCCGGTCCGTGCGGCCGACATCGTCATGGGCAGCCTCGGCTTCTTCGACCGCATCACGCTCAACTCGCTGGACATGCAGCGCGAGTATTCGCGCTACCCTGCGGCCTATCGGTCGCGCATGGTGCATGTCCCGCACGGCTTCGACGACAAGGCCCTCACCCTGTCGAAGCAAGCTGCACGACAGAAATTCAATCTGCCGCCGGATGCCGTCCTGCTCGGCTGCGCGGCAAGATTGCACCCGCACAAGCGGCTCGATGCCGCGATACGCCTGTTGCCGGATCAACCATCCTGGCACCTCGCACTGGCCGGCCAGGGAGCCGACGAGGCCCGGCTGAGGCAGTTGGCGGATGAGTTGAAAGTCTCGGACAGGCTGCATCTGCTCGGCGAAATCACCCCGCGGCAGATGGCGGAGTTTCTCGCCGCTCTCGACGTGTTCGTATTTCCGACCCAGGCAGAGACCTTCGGTCTGGCCGCTGTGGAAGCCGCGAACGCAGGCGTTCCCTCGGTCGTCACCGATCTTCCCGTCTTGCGCGAGGTGTTGTCCGTTGAAGGAAAGCCGACGGCGCTGTTCGTCGATGCCTCCGATCATACGAAGCTGTCGGCGGCCGTCTCCAGGCTGCTGACGGACCAACAACTGAGCGACGAACTGCGACAAAACGCCAAAGGCCTGAAGCTGCGCTATTCAGTGGATGCCATGGTGGAGGAATACGTTCGAATTCTCGGCCAGGTCATTTGACCGGGTCGCATTGAAATGGATTGGCTCGACATGATCATCGAGTTTCGCTGTGAAACTGAGCATGCGCGGCGGTGGATGGGCCGCGAGACGCTGTCGGTCGACGGCCGGGATGTACCGGTTCAGATCGCATGGACGGCAACGGCCGAGCCGCGCCCCACCGGTCTCGACGCGCTGTTCGAGCTCGAACGTTTGGTGTTGCACAAGGGCAAGCACAGCGGCGCCGACAGGCTGAAGATCAGTCCGGAACGGATGCAGGCTCGCGCCGGCACGGCCGACATGATCGTCGATTTCACCGGCGCCGCGCGGGATCCGAACTGCTCCGCCCGGCAGTATCTCCGCCCGCTGTTCAATGGAGCCGCAGGCGAAAACGCAGCCCTTACCGCCATTCTCGCCGGCGACCTGCCGGTGATCGAAATCGTGGACGAGGTCGACGGTGCAATCCTCGATCGCGGCCACCCCTCCGCCGAAATCGCGGCCGGTCTGAGCGGCGGCCTAGAAACGGTCATGGCGCGAACCCTGACCATGGTGGCGGCCATCCTGTCGGGAAGGCCGCGCATCGTGCCGCAGCTGGCACGCCCGGCCCGAGCCGGCAACGGCCGCCCGCCAGCGGCGTACGTCGCGCGCGGCCTCGCCGTATCGATCGCTAAGGAGATCTATCGCCTCTGCTGCTATGCCCCGCATTGGCATGTCGGATGGCGCTTCAATGATGGCGCAGGCGTCTGGCAGACCGGAGATCTCTCCGGGTCCGGCTGGAACGTCCTTGCAGATCCCGGAAACCACTTCTACGCCGATCCCTTCCCGATCACCTGGCAGGGCCGAACATTCGTCTTCTTTGAAGACCTCGACCACCGGGTTGGAAAAGGCATCGTGTCGGCGATCGAGTTCAACGACGCCGGCCCGGTCGGAGAGGTCGTCCCCGTGCTGGAGGAGCCTTGGCACCTCTCCTATCCATTCCTCATCGAGGACGATGGTGCGTTGTGGATGATCCCGGAGAGTTCGACCAATGGGGACGTCGCCATCTATAAATGCGTTCGGTTTCCGGACAAATGGGAGCGGCACGCGACACTGCTTTCAGGACTTGAACTCGCCGATGCGACGATCACGCGGCACAACGGCTTGAACTATCTGTTCGGGGCCTGGCGCGACGGCACCGGCGGGTATTCGGATTCGCTGGCGATCTATTACGCCGAGCACCTCATGGGCCCGTGGTTGCCGCATGCCAGCAACCCCGTCCTGATCGACCGCGCGAGCACGCGACCTGCGGGGAATTTCATTACCGTCAATGACCGATTGTGGCGACCGGTCCAGGATTGTGCTGGCGGATACGGAGCAGCGCTCGCCTTGGCGGAAATCGTCGAGTTGTCGCCGACGACGTTCAAGCAGATCGTCCGCCACTCCCTGAGGCCCGGACCGGCCTGGCCCGGCAGGAAGCTGCACACCTTGAACCGCTGCGGCCGGCTCGAGGTGATCGACGGATCGCGTGTCCAACCCAAGACCCGCGCCTTCACGAGCAAATTTCCGTCGCGCGTTTTGTCGCCGCGGACCAGCGCAAACTCGGCACACTGATCAATCGGCCCGCCAATCAACTGCCGGATCATGGCAGTCGAAACTCAAAGCGTTCGTCTCACTTCGCCGCGTCGATCCAGATCCCCGGCTGCGAATGCTCGCGGATGTGGGTGACCAGAAAGTCGGAAAAGACCCTGATCTTGGCGGGCAGTCCGGCACGGTTCTGGTAAGCGATGTTCATCGTCAGCAGCGGCAGCTCCCAGTCCATCAGAACCGGGACGAGACGACCCGCCGCGATATCGCTTTGCACGATGTAGAGCGGCTGGATGAGAATGCCGAGCCCTGCCAGTGCGGCGCCGCGGATGACTTGGCCGTCATTGCTGTCGAGCGTCGGCGTGATGCGGACAGTCTGCGCGCCGTTGCCCTTGCGCAGGCGCAGCGAATAAGGATCGTTGGCGAGATTGTAGACCAGCATGTTGTGGCGCGCGAGATCGGCGGGCTGTTCCGGCTCGCCACAGCTTGCGAGATACGAGGGCGCAGCAGCAAGCACACGCCGCATCTGGCCGATGCGGCGGACGATGATGTTCGAATCCGGCTCCTGCTCGCGCGTCCTGATCGCCACGTCGATTCCGGCCTCGATGAAATCGGAGTACCGATTGGCGGTGGTGATCTGCATGTTGAGCTTCGGATAGCGCGCGCGGAAGGCCGGCAGCATCGGCGCCAGATAGATCACAGCAAAGGACAGCGAACTCGTGACCCGCAGTGTGCCTTGCGGCGACAGCGCGCGGTCGCTGACGATGTCCTCGGCCTCCGCCAATTCGCTCAAGACCCGGCTGGAGCGCTCCAGCAGCTCCTGCCCCGCCTCCGTCAACCACAGCCGGCGGGTGTTGCGCTCGATCAGCCGGACCGCAAGCCGCTCCTCGAGCGCGCTGAGGTGGCGGCTCGCGGCAGCATTCGACATGCGCAGGGCTTCGGCAGCTTTGGACAGGCTGCCGAGTTCGGCCGTCTTGGCAAACACTTCGAGTTGGAGCAGGCGGTCCATTTTTTCGCAAATAGAAAAAGAGACTTGCAATTATTGGCCTTTATTTCCGCATCCCGCAAGTCAAAATGGCGCCAACACAAGCAAGATAGCAGGCGAGGAAACAGGGAAATGTCGGGCCCGATCAGGCACATCGTGATGTGGCGGCTGCGCGGGGAGACGCCAGCGGAGCGTTCCGCCGCCCGGATCAAGGTCAAAACCCTGTTCGAGGGGCTGCGCGGCAGGATCGACGGCCTCACCCATATCGAGGTCGGCGTGGATGTCAGCGATGTCGACTACGCCTGCGACGTCGTCCTGTTCTCCGAATTCACCGACCACGCCTCGCTCCAGGCCTACGCCACCCACCCGGAACATTTGCGGGTGCGCGAGGCGCTGGGCGACTTGCGGATCGGGCGCTTCCAGGTCGATTATCCCATCAAAGAGACCGGCGCATGATCGGTACGTTCACCTTTGAAAACCTGCCCTGCCGCGTCGTGTTCGGCAGCGGAACGCTGGCCTCGGCCAAAGCCGAGGTCGAGCGGCTCGGCGGCAAGCGCGCGCTGGTGCTGACGACGCCGCAGCAGGAGGCGCAAGGCAAGAGCCTGGGCGCGGCACTCGGCTCGCTCTATGCCGGCATCTTTCCGGGCGCCACCATGCACACGCCGGTCGAGGTCACGGAGCGGGCGCTCGCCGAGATGAAGGCATGCGAGGCCGACTGCGTCGTTTCGCTCGGCGGCGGATCGACCACGGGCCTCGGCAAGGCGCTCGCCTTGCGCACGGGTGTGAACCAGCTCTGCATTCCCACAACCTATGCAGGTTCGGAGATGACGCCGATCGTCGGCCAGACCGAGAACGGCCTGAAGACCACCGTACGCGACGCCGCCATCCTGCCGGAGACCGTGATCTACGATGTCGATCTCACTTTGACGCTGCCGGCGAGCCTGGCTGCGACCTCGGGCATCAATGCGATCGCACATGCAGTCGAGGCGCTCTATGCGCGCGACACCAATCCGGTCACGTCGCTGATGGCGGAAGAAGGCATTCGCGCGCTGGCACGTGCCCTGCCCGCCATCGCCGCCAAGAGTGACGACCGCGAGGCCCGCACCGAAGCGCTCTATGGCGCGTGGCTATGCGGCGTCTGTCTCGGCACCGTCGGCATGGCGCTTCATCACAAGCTCTGCCACACGCTCGGCGGCACCTTCGATTTGCCGCATGCCGAAACCCACACCATCGTGCTGCCGCATGCGCTGGCCTACAACGCGCCGGCCGTGCCCGATGCGATGGCACGCATCTCGCGCGCGATCGGTACTGCCGATGCGTCGCGCGGACTCTACGATCTCGCAAAGCGGCTAGGTGCAAAGCTTGCACTACGCGACATCGGCATGCCCGAAGACGGCATCGGCAAGGCTGCCGACCTGGCCGTCACCAACGCCTACTGGAACCCGCGGCCGCTCGAGCGCAACGCCATCCGCGACCTGATCGCACGCGCCTGGGCCGGCGAGCCGCCCGCCGACGTCAAAGCGGTGGCTTGATTCCATGCGGCGCACGCTGATCAAATCCGCGGTCATCATCAGCATGGATGATGCGATCGGCGATTTCAGCACTGGCGACGTGCTGATCGAGCGCAACCGCATCGTCGACGTGCGCCCATCGATCGACGTCGGCAGCAGCGCGGCCGAAACGGAGATCGTGGACGGCACCGGGCGCATCGTCATCCCCGGCCTGATCAACGCGCATATGCACACCTGGCAGACGGCGCTGCGCGGCTATGCCGCCAACTGGACGCTGCTGGAATATTTCCGCCGGATGCATGCCGGGTTCGCAACGGTCTTCCGGCCCGAGGACATTTATATCGCGACCTTGGTCGGCGCGTTGAACCAGATCAACCAAGGCACCACCACGCTGGTCGACTGGTGCCACAACAATCCGACGCCTGATCACACCGACGCTGCCGTGCGCGGCCTGATCGAGAGCGGCATCCGCGCTGCCTTCTTCCACGGTTCGCCAAAGCCCGAGCCGAAACCGGGCGAGCGGCACTTCTCGGAGGTGCCGCATCCACGCCGCGAGGTCGAGCGGCTGCTGGCGGGGCCCCTCGCCGACCGCGACGGCCTCGTCACGCTTGGGCTCGCGATCCTCGGCCCGCATTATTCGACGCTCGACGTCGCCATGCACGATTTCCGCATGGCGCGGGAGCTCAAGCTGATCGCATCGATGCATCAGGGCGGCGGTCCCGCGAAGACGCCTGATGGCTGGGAGAAGCTGATCGAGGCCGGCCTCGTCGGCGCCGGAATCAACATCGTCCATGGCAACGACCTGCCTGACGATCTGCTGGACCGGATGGTCGACCTCGGCGTGTCCTTCTCGGTGGCGCCGGAGAACGAGATGATCCAGGGCCATGGCTTTCCGATCACTGGACGGCTGCTCAAGCGCGGGGTGCGGCCGACCATCGGCATCGATCTGGAATCCGTGCTCGCCGGCGATCTCTTCTCCGCTGCGCGCGTTGCGCTCTCGACGCAGCGATCGCTCGACAACGCCGAGTCGCGAAAGGTCAACGGCACCATTCCGGCGACGACCACGATCCCCGTCCGCGAGGCACTACGCTGGATCACGACGGAAGGCGCGCGCATGCTCGGCCGCGAGAACCAGATCGGCTCGCTGACGCCGGGCAAGCTCGCCGACCTCGTCATCATTGATGCCAGCGATCTCAACCTCGTCCCGGTGCACGATCCCGTTTCCACCGTGGTGATGCAGACGAGCCTCGCCAATATCGAGGCCGTGATGATCGGCGGCGTCTGGAAGAAGCGACATGGCCGTCTGGTGGCCGACGGTCTGGAGGCGAAGAAGGAACTGCTCGTGCAATCCGGCCGGCGGCTGGTGCGCGACATCGAACGACAGGGACACGCCGCCTGAGGGCGTCAAGGACAACAACAATGACAGACGCGCTAGAGAACATCGCTTTCATCGGGATCGGCAAGATGGGCCTGCCGATGTCGGTGCTCGTCGCCAAGGCCGGTTACGCAGTGACCGCGTTCGACCGGAACGACGCACGGCTCAACGAGGCGCGCGCGCAAGGCATCTCGATTGCCGCTTCACCGGCCGAGGCCGTGCGCGGCAAGGCCGCGATCGTCACGTCGCTGCCGGACGACACGGCGTTGCGCGGCGCGATGCTCGGCCCGACCGGCCTCATCGCCGCAATGGCGCCGGCAGCCGTATTGATCGAGACCAGCACCGTGAGCGTCGAAGCCTCCACGGAAGTTGCAATCGCCGCGCAGGCGCGCGGCATTGCCTATCTGCGGGCGCCGGTCTCGGGCAACGCCAGCATCGTTCACACCGGCGCGCTGAGCTGCTTCGTCTCGGGCCCGAAGGACGCCTACGAAAACGCAAAGCCGCTGTTCGCCGCCTTCACCCGCGCGCAGACCTATCTCGGGCCCGGCGAGGAAGCGCGATATGCGAAGCTTGCGGTCAATTTGATGATCGCGGTGTCGGCCGCCATGATGGCGGAGAGCCTGGCGCTGGCGCGCAAGGGCGGCATCGGCTGGCAGGACATTCTGAAAGTTCTCGACGACAGCGCGGTCGCCTCACCGATGGTGAAGTACAAGACCGCGCCGTTGCGTAACCGCGATTTCGACTCGACTTTCTCCTGCAAGCAGATGGCCAAGGATCTCGACTTGATCCTCGGCGCCGGCCATGCCGTCGGCGTTCCGCTTCAGCTCGCGGCTCAAGTGCGCGAAACCTATGGCTCGCTGGTGGCGCAGGGCGACGGCGACACTGATTTCATCGCGACCGTCAAGCATCTGGAACGGCTGTCCGGGCTTGGCGAACCCAAACTCTGATCGGCGGAGGCACACATGCGTAACGTCAACGAGAACACGATCACCGACGCGGTGCTGGAGCGGATCGCAGGCGCGACCGATCCGCGGATCAAGCAAGTCAGCGAGGCGCTGGTGCGCCACCTTCATGCCTTCGTCCGCGAGGTGCGACCGACCCAGAAGGAATGGGACTACGGCATCGACTTCCTGACCCGCACCGGCCACATGTGCGACGACAAACGCCAGGAGTTCATCCTGCTGTCGGATACGCTCGGCGTCTCCATGCTGGTCGACGCCATCAACCATCCGGTGCCGGAAGGCGCGACCGAAACCACGGTACTCGGCCCGTTCTTCGTGCAGGCGTCGCCCGAGAAAAACAACGGCGCTGACATCTCCGGTCCGATGGAAGGCGATCCGATGCTCGTCACCGGCTCGGTGTCGACCGTCGACGGACGGCCGCTTGCCGGCGCCGTCGTGGACGTCTGGCATTCCGACGATGATGGCTCTTACGACGTGCAGCAGCTCGACAAGATCGGCGATCTCGCGATGCGCGGGCGCTTCCACACCGACCAGAATGGCCGCTTCAATTTCTGGTCGATCAAGCCTGCGGCGTATCCGATCCCGCATGACGGCCCGGTCGGCGACATGCTGGCGGTCCAGGGCCGCCATCCCTGGCGTCCCGCGCATGTGCATTTCATGATCTCGGCGCCCGGCTTCGAGCAGCTCGTGACCCATGTGTTCGTCGCCGGCGACCAATATCTCGACTCTGACGTGGTGTTCGGCGTCAAGGACAGCCTGATCCGCGAATTTGTGCGCTGCCCGCCCGGCCGTGCGCCGGATGGTCGCATGGTGGACAGCGAGTATTTTCATCTCAACTATGATTTCGGCCTGAAGCAGGTCGCGAGCAGCGCAAGAGCCGCTTAAACTGAACGACGGCGGACCAGACAAGAGTCCGGCAACAGGGGCAGACAGGGAGCAAGGATGGGACCGCGGGTCAGCACGAGCATATTGGCCGATCGCCTCACGGGCATGATCGGCCTGCGCGCGAGCGTCGCGCGTGGCGTGCTCGATCAGCATGGGCAGAGCGAGTCGCATTATCGCAACCTGCCGCCCGACATCGTCGTCTTCCCTGAAACCACGCAGGAAGTCGCCGAAATCGTCAAGCTGTGCGCCGGTGCGAATATGCCCATCGTGCCGTTCGGCGCCGGCACCTCGCTTGAAGGCAATGCGGCCGCGGTCGCAGGCGGCGTCTGCTTCGACTTCGCGCGCATGAACAAGGTGCTGACGGTGCACGACAGCGACATGGATGTCGTGGTGCAGCCGGGCATCACCCGGAAGCAGCTCAATGCGGAACTGCGCGGCACCGGACTTTACTTTCCGATCGATCCCGGCGCCGACGCCTCGATCGGCGGCATGACGTCCACGCGCGCCTCCGGCACCATGGCGGTGCGCTACGGCACCATGAAGGACAACGTCATGGCGCTGGAGGTGGTGCTCGCCGACGGCCGCGTGATCCGGACCGCCAGGCGCGCGCGCAAGTCGGCCGCCGGCTATGATCTGACGCGGATGTTCGTCGGCGCCGAGGGCACGCTCGGAATCATCACCGAGATCACGCTGAAGGTGCATCCGGTCCCGCAGGCGATCTCGGCCGCGGTGTGCAGCTTCGATACCTTGCATGATGCCGTCGACACCGCAATCTCCGTAATCCAGTCGGCGATCCCCGTGGCGCGTATCGAGCTCCTTGACGACGTCATGATGCGCGGTATCAACGCCTACGCAAAACTCGGCTATCGCGAAGCCCCGACCCTGTTCTTCGAATTCCATGGTTCCGAGACCTCCGTCGCCGAGCAGGCCGAGGCCGCGCAGGCCATCGCCGCCGATCATGGCGGCCATGGCTTTGCCTGGGCGAAAGCGCCGGAGGATCGCAGCCGGCTCTGGTACGCCCGCGACAACACGCTCTATGCGGGCCTCGGCCTACGCCCCGGCGCGCGTGCCGTGATCACGGATGTCTGCGTGCCGATCTCGCGGCTGGCGGAATGCCTGACCGAAGCCCGGCGCGACGCGGACAAACACGGTTTTACGGCGCCCATCGTCGGCCACGTCGGCGACGGCAATTTCCACATGCTGATCCTGATCGACCCGGCAAAGCCGGAGGAAGTCGAAGGCGCCAAAGCGCTCCAAGCCCGCATGGTTGCCCGCGCCATCGCCATGGACGGCACCTGCACCGGCGAGCACGGCATCGGGCTCGGCAAGATCGACTATCTCGCTGACGAGCTCGGCGAGGCCGTCGACGTGATGCGGTCGATCAAGCAGGCGCTCGACCCCAACGGCCTGATGAATCCCGGAAAGATCTTCGCAAGCGGAGCGCGCGCATGAGCACCGCCGCATTGGACATTGAACCCACCTCACCTGCCCCGCTGCTGGAGCTGCGCGGCATCAGCAAGGAATTTCCCGGCGTCAAGGCACTCGACGACGTGTCCTTTGCCGTCTTCCCCGGCGAAGTCCATATGCTGCTTGGCGAAAACGGCGCCGGCAAGTCGAGCCTGATGAAGGTGCTGTGCGGCGCCTACCGCGCCGATGCCGGCGAGTTCTACTACAAGGGCGAGCCGGTCGCGATCAACTCGACCGCGGATGCGCAGAAGCTCGGCATTGCCGTGATCTTCCAGGAATTCTCGCTCGTCCCCCATCTCGATATCGCCCAGAATATCTTCCTCGGCCGCGAGCCGCGGGGGCGCATCCCCGGCACGATCGATCGCAGCAAGATCCTCGCCGACGCCAGGCGTGTGCTTGGCATGATCGGGTTCGAGATCGATCCCTCCACCATTGTCGACAAGTTAGGGGTGGCGCAGCAGCAGATGGTCGAGATCGCGAAAGCGATCAGCCAGAACGCGCGCATCCTCGTGATGGACGAGCCGACCGCGGCGCTGTCAGACCGCGAGACCGAGCTGCTGTTCGCACTGATCGCGCGGCTGAAGGCCGACGGCGTCTCCATCGTCTACATCTCGCACCGCATGGCCGAGGTGTTCGGGCTCGGCGACCGCATTACGGTGCTGCGCGACGGCCGCCGCATCGACGGCGTTCGCCCTGCCGACGTCACGCCGGACCAGCTCGTCCGCATGATGGTCGGTCGCAACGTAGACATGACCTATCCGCGTAATTTTTCCGACAAGCCCGGCGAGCTGCTGCTCGAGGTCAAGGGGCTGAGTGCCTCCACCGGAATCTCCGACATCAATATCGAGGTGCGCCGAGGCGAGATCGTCGGCCTGTGCGGCCTGGTCGGATCGGGCCGCAGCGAGGTCGCGCGCGCCATCTTCGGCGCCGATCCCGTGAGCTCAGGCGAGATCTTCTTCGACGGCAAGGCTATGTCCGGCGAACCGGATCTTGCCGCGCGCCGCGGCATTGCGCTGATCCCGGAGAGCCGCAAGAGCGAGGGTCTCGCGCTGCTGCGGTCGGTCAGTGACAATCTGGTGGTATCGGCGCTGCGAAAGCTGTTCCCGAGCGGCCTGTTCGACCAGCGTGGCGCGCAGCGCACCTCCGACGGCTTGATCCAGCAGCTGCGCATCGCGACGCCAAGCGCACGCCAGACCGTCGGCCTTCTTTCCGGCGGCAACCAGCAGAAGGTCGTGATAGGCAAATGGCTGGCTGCGGGATCAACGCTCTTCATCTTCGACGAGCCGACCCGGGGCATCGACATCGGTGCCAAGTCTGAAATCTTTGCCCTGATCGATCGCCTTGTCGCGGAAGGCGCGGCGGCGCTGATGATCTCGTCCGAGCAGGTCGAGATCTGCCATGTCTGCGACCGCGCCTATGTGATGCGCGAGGGGCGCATCGCCGGGCACCTGACGCGCAGCGAGCTCACCGAGGAGAACATCGTGCGACTGGGGATGCATCATGCGTGAGGCCGCCGTCGTTTCACAGTCCAATCCACTGCAACGCATTCCCGGCGTCGCCATCGTGCTGGTGCTTCTGATCGCGGTGTTCGGCGCCATCGCGCCCGGCTTCCTGTCCGTCGCCAACCTCTCCAACGTGCTGGTGCAGTCGACCATCCTGACCATGCTCGCGCTGCCGATGACGCTGATCATCATGACCGAGGGGCTTGACCTGTCGATGGGCGCGGTGCTGACGCTGACCTCGCTCTGCGTCGCCATCGTTTCGCTCGCGACCCACTCGATGCTGCTGGGCCTCGGCGCGGGCCTGCTGGTCGGCGCGGCCTTCGGCACCGTCAACGGCTGGCTGGTCGCCATCCTCGGCATCCCGCCCTTCGTCGCGACGCTCGGCACCCTCGGCATGGCGCAAGGCCTGTCGCTGATCGTCAGTGACGGCCAGAGCGTGGTCGGCATTCCCCACAGCGTGCGCGACATCTATTCGGCGACGCTGCTGGGCATTCCCGTGCCGATCGTGATGGCGCTGGTGACCTATGCGGCGTTCCACGGCCTGCTCTATCACACCCGCTTCGGCACCTACATCTTCGCACTCGGCGGCAACCGGGAGGCGCTGCGCTATGCCGGCCTCTCGCCGAACCGGCTGCTGATCGCGGTCTACGCGATCGGCGGCGCCATGGCCGGCATCGCCGGTCTCTTGATGACTGCGCGCATGAATTCCGGCCACCCGACGGCGGGCCTCGGTCTCGAATTCGATGCGATCGCCGCCGTTGCGGTCGGCGGCACCTCGTTCGAGCGCGGCAATGGCTGGCTTCTCGGCACCGTGCTCGGTGTCGTCTCGGTTGGTGTCTTACGCAATGGGCTGAACCTGATCTCGATGCCCTCCTCGGTGCAGGTCGCAAGCGTCGGCGTGCTCGTCATCGTCGCGCTGTTTCTGGATGGCCTGCGGAGCCGCGCATGACCGACATCAGCAAAGACGCCATCGCGCCGCCGCGCTCGTTCCTGTCGCAGGACGCGATCCAGGTATTCTATCGCCTGCTCGCGGCGCTGCTGATCTGCGCGGTGCTGGCGGTGCTCAGCGATTCCTTCCTGAGCCTCGGCAACATCCTCAACGTGCTCAGGCAGGCGAGCCTGACCTTCTTCATCGCCTCCGGCCTAACCCTGGTGGTGTTGACCGCGGGCCTCGATCTCTCTGTCGGCGCCAATGTCGCGCTGTCGGCCTGCATCGCCGGCACCGTGATCCACAAGACCGGCTCGCCCGCGCTCGGCATCCTCACCGGGCTTGCCTGCGGCGGCATCGTTGGGCTCCTCAACGGAATCATGGTCACGGCGCTGCGCATCCCCTCCTTCATTGCCACCTACGGCATGCTCTGGGTGCTGAACGGCCTCACCTATTGGTACATGGCGGGCGAGACCCTGCACGGCTTCCCGGCGGGCTTCCGCCAGATCGGCAGCGGCTATCTGTTCGGCCTGCCGATCCCGGTCTACCTGCTGCTGGTGTTCCTCGGGATCGGAACGCTGTTTGCGCAGCGAACGATCTGGGGTCAGGAGATCTATGCGATCGGCGCCAATCCGGTCGCGGCACGGCTCTCCGGCATTCCGGTCGCGCGGCGCCTGCTGCTGGTCTACGCGGTATCAGGCACCATGGCGGGGCTCGCCTCGATCATCTTCCTGTCGCGGCTCAATTCGGCCGAGGCCGACATCGGCGAAAGCCTGACACTGCCCGCGATCGCAGCGGTGCTGATCGGCGGCACCTCGCTGTTCGGCGGCGTCGGCACAGTCTTCGGCACCTTTATCGGCGCGCTGATCCTGACGCTGGTGCTGAACGGCATGAACCTGTTGTCGGTCAGCGCCAACTGGCAGCCGCTCGTCACCGGCATCATCGTCATTCTCGCGGTCTGGCTCGACATGAAGACCCGCCGCCGCGCGCAATGAGTTCTGGAGTTCCAACAAGCAAAATGAGGGATGGAGACAACATGAATAAGAAACTGGGTTACCTGACGTATTATTTGACGCTGCCGCTGCTGATGGCGGCCGCGTTCACCACCGAGGTTCGCGCCGACGGCGAGACCATCGCCGTCTTCACCAAGAACCAGACCAACCCGTTCTTCCAGACGGTGCGGGTCGGCGCCGACAACATGGCGAAGACCCTGAACGCGAAGACGCTGCAGTACATTCCGACCAAGCCTGACTCTATCCCAGAACAGCTCAGCCAGATCGAAGACGTCGTGGTGAAGAAGCCGAGCGCCATCGTCTTCACGCCGGTCGACTACAAGGCGATGGTGCCGGGGGTTGAGAAGATCAACGAAGCCAAGATCCCCGTTATCAACATCACCGACCGCTCCGCCGGCGGCAAGTTCCTCTCCTTCGTCGGCGCCGACGATTACAGCCTCGGCCTCGAGACCGCGCGCTTCCTGCTCAAGACGTTGGGCGGCAAGGGCAACATCGTCATTATCGAGGGCGTCAAGGGCTCGCTGACCAATGTCGACCGCGTCCGCGGTTTCAACGACGCGCTGAAGGAAAACGCCGGCGCAAAACTGCTGGCCTCGCAGCCCGGCAACTATCAGCGACTCCAGGCGCTCCAGGTGATGGAGAATTTGATGCAGTCGAACGCGCAGATCGACGGCGTGCTCGCCGCCAACGACGCCATGGCGGTCGGCGCGATCGAGGCGCTCGACGGCGCCAACCGCAAGGCGCAGGTGATCGGCATCAATGGTACCAAGGAAGCGATCGACGCGATCAAGTCCGGCAAGCTGCTCGCGAGCGGCGACTACAACGGATTTTTCCAGGGATGCCTCGGCACCATGATGGCGATCCGATCCTTGCGCAGCCAACCCGTCATCGCCGAGATCGTGCTGAAGCCGACCGTCATCACCAAGGACAATTACCAGCCGTTCGACGTGCCGCTGGAGCAGCGGAACTGCCCGACTTTCGAAGAAGCCGGCAAGCTCGGCGGCAAGTAAGCGTATCCATCAAGACAAACATGGACGGCCGCCGTCGCGGCCGTCCCAAGAATCCGAGCAGGAAACGGAAACATCATGCTGTTCGCCATTCACGCCATCGACCGCACTGGCGCGCTGCCGACGCGGCTCGCCAATTACGACGCCCATAAATCGTTCCTGAGCGACACCTCGCGCTTCGGCGTCAAGATCGTGATGTCAGGGCCGCTCGTCTCCGACGACGGCGAGAGGATGATCGGCAGCCTGTTCCTGATAGAGGCGCCCGGCCGCAGCGAAGTCGAAGCCTTCAACCGAGCCGATCCGTTTGCGGCGGCCGACATCTGGGAAAAGGTCACGATCACCGGCTTCCTGCGCCGCCAAGGCTGAGGGCGGGCAAAACCAAAAGCGCGAAAACAACCCCATGCACAGTAGAACGAGGTTGTTTTTGCTTGCCAAGCCCACCGGCCGGCTCGTGGCGGACATGGATCCGGAACGAAATTTTGGAGCACAACTGCTGTGATGGTGGATCGTCGTCGACCTTGAGCCGGTCGTAGGTCATGAAAATCTTGATTGATCCATGCCCCTGCTTCACCAGCGCCGGAATGTGCTCCTCGACCGTTTCCTTGGTACCATCGGCGATGATCATATGAAATGTGTAGATGGCGACGTCGGCTTCAAAGACGTCGGTCAGCTGCGTCACAGAGGTCTCCGTCACTTAATGGCCCCATGTTTCGAGAATTCGGCCGGACGCGCAAGTCCCCGGCTATGCGTTTCGGCCGCTGCGGCCCGGCCCAATAGCTCGGACTGACAATGAGAACCGCAACCGGCGCCAGCCGATGACGATCCCGGTGACCGAGAACACCAGTCCCAACATACATAGTCCGACAATCAGAACATCGCGTAGACGTGGATGCGCCATCAGGGCGGGAAAATCCAGCGTGTGCAGCGCGCCGTAGAACCAGCGATAAGCCCGCCGCGACGAATCCAGCCTTTGCAGCAAATTGCCGTCGGCGCCGTCGATGTCGAACCAGAGGTCGCCGCAGCGCGAGCGGTAGACCGGGGCACCCGGGACGGTGGACTGCGCGGGATAGTCGTCGCTGTCGGCAAGTACGGACGGTACGGCGCAGCCGGCCGCGAGGCGCGCGGTCAGCCCCTGGAGCTCGTGCGCATCCAGAAATCCCGTTGATCTATCGCGGGGCGCATCGCCTGCCTCGATCAACGTCTGGGCGGCAAGGCCCATCCGATCCCGCCGATAGAGATTGCCGTTGACGGCAAACCATTCGATTTCACGGGCCGACAGCGATATTGGCTGCCGATCGAGCGATGCGGCCGCCGTCCAATTCGGTGAAGCGTTCATCACGCCGGCTTCTGCCGAGGTCAGTTGCCCGCGCGAGAACAGCCGCCCGTGATCCATGGAGAGCCAGCCACTGAAAATCCATGTCAGCACGAAGACCGTCGCCGCGAGTCCGATGAGATGATGCAGGGCATGCCAGCCACGATAGGGTGAGCCGATCAGACCTCCGCGAAGCTTGATCCGCGTAAGGCCGAGCACAGCGCCAAGCAAAGCTGCGATCAGGGCCAGCAGCGACAAGGTCCAGACCACGCGATCCCACAGCCACCAGTTGCTTCGCAGGATCGTTGGATAGATCCAGTGCAGCACGCTGCCGACAAGATTCCAGCCACGCTCGCTGCGCGTTGTATCCAAAACGATCTCGCCGGTGAGCGAGGAGACGTAGACCTCCGTTGCGGCGGCGTCGCCGAGAGCAATGCGAAACAAGGGCCGATGGCGGTCAAAGCCGTTCGGCATGCTCCATTGGTCATAGCCCGCGCGCGCGACAATCGCGGCCCGCGCGGCATCGAGTCCGCGGCTGCGTGCATGATCTCGCGCAATAGCCAGTGCAATGTCGGAAGACGTGACCGACGCGTCGCCCCCATCGGCGGCACGGACTGCGCCTGCACGCGATGGCGCCGAGACGATATAGACCGGTCCGTCGCTGCGCTGGATCAGCCGAACGCGCGTCGCATCCCCGATCCCGCTCGCGGTCACCGCATCGGTGACCGCGATCCTCGCCTCTGCGCGATCCACCGGCGCCAGTCCGGCAAAGCGTTCCGCTTCCGTCAGGGACGGAAACGGAACGAAGTGCATCACGATTCCCGTCGCGAACCACATCGCAAACAGCAGGCAGAACGCGATCCCGAGCCAGCGATGCAGCAGAACGATCGCGCTCATCATCGATCAGCATCCTACCATTTGAACGCAGCCGAGATCTCATAGGTGCGCGGCGCACCCAAGAGGATCTGGTCGGGATAGAACGGATCGCCCCAGATCGCATAACGCTTGTCGGCGATGTTGCGCACGCGGAACGTCAGGCGGGCCTGGTCGAGCGCATCGAACACCGTTTTGGGAATGTCGACGAAGGCGTAGACGTCCGCGACGGTGTAGGCCTTCATCGTCACGACGTTGGCATCGGTGTTGTAGCGGTCGCCGACATGGCGGCCGGTGATGCCGAGCTCCACCGGCCAGGGCGTGAAGAGGCGCCAGGAGGCGCCGGCGTTCGCGACGATGCGCGGCACATTCGGCGGCGTATTGCCGGAGAACGAGCCGCCGACAAAATTGTAATCGGCATAGCGCGCATCGACATAGGCGATGTTGCCCCAGAGACGCAGAGGCTCGATCGGCCGCACGGATGCAGCCAGCTCCACACCCTTCGACTCCTGCCGCCCGGCGAGGTTGAGCTGCATGCCGCCGGCCGCGGCATAGACGTTCTTGCGCAGGATGTCATAGGCCGAGAACGACCACTCTGCCCGGTTGTCCCAGAACAGGTGCTTGACGCCGGTCTCATAGGTGCGCGCAGTGGTCAGGTTGAGCGGATCGGTCGGATTGAGCAGGAAGATGTTGTTGGCTGCGATGTCGGCGCCGGTGGCGTACTGGCTGAAGAAGGTCAGACCCGGAACGGCTTCCCACGTGTAACCGATACGCCCCGTTGTCGGGACCCAGGATTTCGAGAACGGGAAGTTCGCGTTCCCCAGCCCGGTCTTGTCGGTCGAGTTGCGGTCGAGCCCGATATGCTCGACGCGGAGGCCGCCGACCAGCGCGAAGCTGCGCGTCAACTTCAGCCGGTCCTCGAACGACAGTGCCTCGTTGTCGATGCGGGCGGTCTGCTGCTTGGTCGTGAGCAGGCCGTAATAGCCGCGGTCGGGATTGACCAGCGAGACATCGTCGTTCGGGAAGTTTGCCGCGCCCGGCCTGACGAAGTCGAGATAACTCGACGAAAGCGTCGTGACCAAGCGGTTGTCGAAGCCGGCGATGTTGGCATCCCAGATCAAGTCGGTGATGTTGCCGACAAGGCGCTGGCTGTGCGCGACATAGAAGCGCTCGCGATACACCCTGTTCGTCGTGGAATCGAACGCCTCGATCTCATTGTTGAACCAGGTGCGTTCCGCACCATAACCATAGGCTTGGCTTTTCAGCGTCAGGTCAGGCGCAAGCCTCAGCTCGAAGCCGCCGCGGAGCCACACCTCCTGCGCCACGTTTCGATTGTCGAGGACGTTGTAGTTGGTGTTGAAAGTGCGGTCGTCGATGGTGACAGCCCCAAGATCAGTCCTGTTGAAGTAATTGCCCGAAACGATCCCCGTCGTCGCATGCGAGCCGCTGAAGGCGATCGGCACCAGCGGTGCACCCCAATAGGCTTTCGAACGGTCTTCCCGATACTCGATCGCGCCCCAGATCTTGAGACTGTCCGAAATGCGGTAGTTAAGCTGGCCGGAGACGTCGAGCGTCTTGGTGTTGGTGTCGTCGGCAAAGCCGTTGAGCGAAGCACGGCTGACATCGAAGCGATAGTCGAGTCCCTGTACGTTGGTGCTGCCGCCCGAACCGTAATGCGCGCCGAACGAGTTCAGCGAGTCCGAGAAGAAATCGGCTTCGTTCCGGATTGGTCCGGTGTGCGGCTGCTTGGTAACGGTGTTGATCGCGCCACCGGCGGCACCTTCGCCCGAGATCAGCGAGGCCGGACCTTTCAGGAATTCCACTGCTTCGAGATTGGCCGTGTCCATGATCCGCGAGGTCATGTTCTGCGGGCCGATCTTGATGCCGTTGTAGAGCATGTTGATCTGGCTGTTGGTGAAGCCGCGCATCGAGAACGCCGCAGGCTCGGCCGGGTTATCCCCTGAGGTGACGCCGACGGCGCCCTGCGCAACCTCGGAAACAGTGCGATAGCCCTGCTCGCGCATAGTTTTCGCTGAAATCACCTCCACGGTGGCGGGGACCTCCCGCACGGTTAGACCGAGACGCGAGGCGCTCTCGGGGACTGCATTGGTGTTGAGCGGTGTTTGCGCCGCTGCGGTGGGCACGACAGGCTTGGGCACTGCGGATGCAGTCGCCGGCCGGCGCGCTGCTGCGCGGCGTGGGCTCTGCGCTTCCCGGGCGGCCGGCCTGGCCAGCTTCCGGGGATGAGCGGGCGATATCTCGACGGGCGGCAGAGGTTCGCGAACCTGCTGCGCCATCGCAGCGGGCAGATCAAGGACGGCAAGGGATGTGAGCGCAGCGGACGCAAGGAAATTGCGCAGCCGGATGGCATGGACGGAAAACATGGTTCAGACCTCGGTATGACGTCAGTGGCACGTCACAGCGAACGAGGTCTCACCTTGGCTTGTCAGCCTTCCGATGAAGCCGAATGTCTGTACTCCCCGACCGACATCTTCGCGTGTGACCACGGCTGACGGCAGGTCTCCTGGCTCGCGGGTCACTACCTTGCGTCGCCTTCCCGGGACCGAGATACCCAGTGGCTCGTGACGCAAGATTCGCCGCTTACAGTTGCGGGGGCAGCCACGGCATTGGGGACAAAGTCCCCGCACCGCATTCCCTTTTCATCCCCTCTCGGGGAAACCGTCACGAGCATCTAGGATTACGATCCAGACAGAGTCAATGTGCCAGCAGGCGTTATTGCCACAACGACCAACTTCCTTGGAGATAAGCATGGAAGGCGAGACCTTCCTCTGGCTGATACGGCATGCGCCCGTCGACGGGATCGCCGGGACGATCCATGCAGCCGATGCGCCGGCCGATCTCGGCGGTCGCGCGCAGTTGGAGGCGCTGCGGCAGCGTCTGCCGCAGAACGCCACGAGCTTTGCGAGCCCGTCGCGGCGCACGGTCGAGACGGCCCGCGCGCTGGGGCTAGAACCCGAGTTGGTGGGCGAATTCAGCGAGCAGGACTTCGGTGCCTGGACCGGTCGTCGGCATGACGATCTCGCAGCGACCGGAGGGGACGCCTATGCGCAGTTCTGGAACGATCCGGCGCACGGACGGCCGCCGGGCGGCGAATGCTTTGAGGATCAGGTCACGCGCGTCCGGCTGGGGCTCTCGCGGATCGGAGCCGGATCGGCCACGCTCGTCGTGCATTCCGGCACCATCCGCGCGGCGCTGTGCATCGCGCTGGATCTGACGCCACAGTCGGCCCTGCGCTTCGTCATCGATCCGCTGTCGCTGACCCGGATCGACCGGCTCACGACCGGCTGGCGCGTCGTCTCCGTCAACCAGCGGATGCTTTGATCAGGCCGGACGATCCGGCACATTGGCCTGCGCAAAGGTCGCCATGTCGTTGTGGAGCGCGCAGGCAGATCGCACCAATGGCAGCGCGATGGCCGCGCCCGATCCTTCGCCGAGCCTGAGATCGAGGCTGATCAGCGGTTGCACGTTCAGCGCACGCAGCACCAGCCGGTGCCCCTGCTCCGCCGATCGATGCGATGACAACAAGAATGGCTGGCAAGAGGGGTTGAGCCGCGTCGCCGCCAGCGCCGCCACCGACACGATGAAGCCGTCGAGCAGCACAGGGATGCGGCGCTGCGCAGCCGCAATAACAGCGCCGCAGATGGCCGCGATTTCGAGGCCGCCGACGGCGCACAAGATTTTCTCGGGCGAAGCGCCCGCAACGCCATGGTGAGCAATCGCAGCGTCGATCACCCGCGCCTTGTGCGCACGGCCGGCCGCGTCGACGCCGGTTCCGCTGCCCGCGATCTCCTCGGCACCCATGCCGAGCAGGCTCGCCGCAATCGCCGCCGATGTCGTGGTATTGCCGATGCCCATCTCACCGAAGATCAGGAGATCGGGCTTGCTGGCCGCGGCGCGAGCAACTGCGCGCTGACCGGCTTCGAAGGCAAACGCCAGCTCCGCGGGGGTGAGCGCAGCTTCGACGCTGAAATCGCGCGTGCCGCAACGCGGCTTGTCGGTAACGATTCCCGCCATCTCCTGCTGCGCCAGCGTGCCGGCGTCGACGACCTCCAGGTTTGATCCCAGTTCACGCGCAAGCACCGAGATCGCGGCGCCGCCGGAGGCAAAATTCGCCAGCATCGCGATGGTCACTTGTTGCGGATAGGCCGAGACGCCCTGCGCGACAATGCCGTGATCGCCGGCGAAGATGATGATCGGCACCCGCGCCGCGCGCGGCTGCTCAGTTGCTTGCAGGCCCGCAAGCTCGATCGCGAGCTCCTCGAGCCGTCCGAGCGCGCCGGTCGGTTTCGTCAATTGCGCCTGCCGCGCGACCGCCGCCTCGCGATGGACTGCCGAAATATCGGGGCACTGTTGGTAGACCCATTCGGGGAGCATGCTGCCTCGCTTGCCTTACGGCCTGCGCTTGAGGATGTAACTGTCCATGATCCAGCCATGCCGCTCGCGCGCCTCTTGCCGCACAGCGACGATACGCGGACCGATCTCGGCCAGCACGCCGGACATGATGACCTGATCCGGCATGCCGAGATAGGCGCCCCACCAGATGTGAAGCCCTTCCGGATCAAGCGACTGGAACGCCGTGCCGCCGTCGAGCATCACCACCACGGTATCGACACCTTGCGGCCAGCCGCCATCGCGCAAGCGGCGGCCCGTCGTCACCAGGAATGGCTCGCCGATATCATTGAGCGGCAGCGCATGTGCCGCGCACAGCGCCTGGATCGAGGTGATGCCGGGCACGACTTCGATCTCAGGCGACGGATTGAGCCGCCGCGCGATGCGCAGCGAAGAATCATAAAGCGAGGGATCGCCCCAGATCAGCAGCGCGACCTTGCCGTCAGCGTCGAGATGATCTGCGATCGCCTGCGACCAGGTCGCGGCGACGGCATCGTGCCAATCGTCCACGCCCTTGCGGTAGTCCGCTTCAGCCGCGTCGCGCACTGGAAGATCGAACTCGGCGATGCGCGTCGTGTCGCTGGTGAGCACATCCGCGCAGATCGTCCGCCTGAGATCGGCGAGATCGGATTTTGCGGTCCCCTTGCGCGGGATCAGGACGAGATCGGCCGCGTTGATCGCAGCGATCGCGGCGCGCGTCAGCTGCTCGGGATTGCCGCAACCGATGCCTATCAGGGAGAGCGTGAACATCGAGGCTGCGAAGGGCGGCCATGACGGCCGCCCATTCGCTTGTCTCTCAGGCCGCGCTATGCAAACGCGGGGTGACGAGGCCGGGCGCGGTGACGCCGCGCAACGACTTTGCCAGCGCCAGCACGCCGAGATCGGCGAGCGGCTCGATCACGATGACCAGCGCGTAGGACGCCGCGAACGTCGCGATGTTGGCGAGGTTGGTCGCGCCGAAGCCGGAGCCATAGAGCGCCCAGAACGCCACCCAGGCGATGACGCCGAACTGATACGTCGTCGAAAGCGCCAGTGCCTGGCGGTACTTCAGATCGACATAGGCGGTGTTGCGCGAAATGATCCGCGTGGCGATCGCCTGGATCGCGAACAGCGGCACCAGGAGCGTGGTGACGTTCATGCCATATTGCGGCAGGTCGGGCGGCTCGAAGAAGATGCCCTGGAACAGCAGGCCGAACGCGAGGCCGAAGGCCGCTGGCGCAGCACCGAACAGCAGGAACAGGGTCGAGCCGAGGATGAAGTGCACTTCGGACACGCCGACCGGGAAGTGCGGCAGGATCTCGAAGAAGACGAACACGAGGGCCGTGGTGGCGAGCGTGCGCGCCGCGAACGACGTGATACCCTGCTCGCGCACGGTCTCGACCGCGAGCTTCAACGCAACGCCGCCGACGGCGATGCCGGTTGCGTAGCTCAACACGAGCTTGGCGTCCGAGACTAGTCCGGGTTCGATATGCATGGCTCAGATCCTTCTTGCCGTCACACCCGACGGCCTTGGCCTAAAAACGTGCAGGGCCGGTCTCCTGGCTCGCGGTTCACTGGGAGTCTCCGGCCTTCCCGAACCTTGCGGCCCAGTGGCTGATCGAAGTCCCTCACCGCTTACAGTCGCGGGGGCGGCTGGGGTTTTGGGCGCCGCAACTGGGTCCGCCCATCCCCATTCCCGATTATGCTCCGGCGCTTTGCGCCGCGTCGAGCACCATGCCTCTCCTGTGTGCCTCTTTCGCAAGCCGGGCGTCAAGGGGCGAAGGGCGGCCGAGGCCGTCATGACGGATATTCCCCCGCCAGCGCGCCGAACAGGATCACGGCCGCCGTGGAGGCCGCCCCGCCCCGGGCAAGCTGCTCGGCAAGCTCCGAAATGGTGGTGCGGACCAATCGTTCATCGGGACGGCCGAGGGATTCGGCGAACAAGGCCGGCGCGGTTGGGGAGAGCCCATGCTCTATCAATTTTGCGACAAGCGCCGGAAACGTGCGGCGGCCCATATAGACCACGGTCGTCGCCTCCGGATCGGCCAGCGCCGCCCAGTTGAGGTCTGGCGGCAGCTCGCCCGTGACGTCCGCGCCGGTGATGAACTGCACCCGGCGCGAGGTATGGCGCCGGGTCAGGGGAATCCCGGCCTGGGCCGCAGCGACGCAGGCCGTGGTGACGCCCGGAATGATCTCATAGCCGATGCCCGCATCGCGCAGCGTCTCGAGCTCCTCCTCGAGCCGGCCAAAGATACCGGCATCGCCCGACTTCAGGCGAACTACGCGCACACCGGTTGCGGCGTAGTCGACCAGGAGGCGGTTAACGTGGTGCTGCTTGGTCGAGGGCCGCCTTGCCCGCTTTCCCACCGCGACGAGATTGGCGCCGGGACGGGCCAGATCGAGGATCGCGCCCGAAGCAAGATCATCATAGAGCACGACGTCGGCCTCGCGCAGCCGCGCGGCACCCTTGAGCGTGAGGAGCTCGGGATCGCCGGGGCCGGCGGAAACGAAGGAGACAAAACCGCTCACCGGTCCTCCGCGATCAGATGAAAGAACGTGCCGGTGGCTTGTCCCCGCCGCGAGCCGGTCTCGGTGATGACCGCGCCTGTCGCGTCGTGCACGACCGCCAGCGGCGTGTCGGGCTGCGCGAGGATCGTCGAATAGTGGAATTCATGACCACGCAGGCGTGCACCCGCCTGATGACCCGGCATCGGCGCTGTGAGCTCGGCCAAGCGATAGCCCAGATGCATGCGGCGTTTGGCAAAGCTCGTCTCCAGGCCGAGCAGGCCCGTCATCTCGTGGCGGATACCGTCGGCGTCGGTCAAAGCGGTACCCAGCACCATATAGCCTCCGCATTCGCCGTGCACCGGCCGCGTCGCTGCGAAGGCGCGTAATCCGCTGCGGAAGCGCGCATTGCCGGCGATCTTCCCGGCTTGGAGCTCAGGATAACCGCCGGGCAGCCAGCACACATCGGCGCCCGGATCAGGACCTTCGTCAGCCAGCGGTGAGAATGTCGATATCTCCGCACCCGCCGCGCGCCACGCTTCCAGCATATGCGGATAGACGAAGGAGAACGCAGCGTCACGGGCAAGCGCAATGCGCTGGCCGGGCGGCGTCACGTTCACGCCGCGTGCGGCAGGTTGCGGCGACCAGCTGGCAGCCGATTGCAGCACCGCATCGAGATCGACATGCTCGGCGACGAAGCGCGCGGCCTCGTCGATCAACTTGCCGATCTCCGCTTGCTCCTCGGCCTGCACCAGTCCGAGATGCCGCTTCGGCAGGCTGATCTCGGCATGGCGCGGCAGCGCGCCGAACACGGCAATGCCGGCATCCAGCAGCGCACGCCGCACGAGGGCTTCATGGCGCGGGCTGGCAACGCGATTGAGCACGACGCCTGCAAGGCGCACGCCGGGACGATAGTCGCGAAGGCCTGCGGCGATGGCTGCCGCCGTCTGTGCCTGTCCCGAGGGATCGATCACCAGCAGCACCGGCCAGTCCAGCATCTCTGCAATGTCGGCGGTCGCCCCGGTACCGCAGACGCCCCGCGCGGCGACGCCGTCGAACAGGCCCATCGAGCCTTCGGCCAGCACGACATCGGCGTCAGTGCCGCGGCTGACGAGATGCGAGATCGTCCCGCGATCCATCGCCCAGCTGTCGACATTGACGGAGGCGCGTCCCGTAGCGGCCGCATGAAACGCAGGGTCGATATAGTCAGGCCCGCTCTTGAAGCACTGCACCCGCAATCCGCTATTGCGCCAAGCGCGAGCGAGCGCCAGCGTCAGCGTCGTCTTGCCGACGCCCGAGGCCGGCGCGGAGATGACGAGCCCTGCCGCCATCACGACACCTCCGGAAAACGCGGCTCTGCGCCCACGGGGCGATAGCGGCGGTCGTAATCGGCGGCATAGAGACGGCTCTCGGAAAAATCCGCCGAGCCCAGCGTCTTGCCGACCAGGATAAGCGCGGTGCGCTCCATCTCGCCGCCGACAGCAGCGTCGAGTGTTGCGAGCGTGGCGCGGACGATGCGCTGGTCGGGCCAGCTCGCACGCCAGACGATCGCGACCGGGCAATCCGCGCCGTAATGCGGCGTCAGCTCGGCGACGATCTTGTCGAGCAGGTGGATCGACAAATGGATCGCGAGCACCGCGCCGGTGGCGGCGAACGCGGCGAGCTTCTCGCCTTCGGGCATCGCGCTGGCGCGGCCCGGGGTGCGCGTCAAAACCACGGTCTGGGC
This sequence comes from Bradyrhizobium sp. LB8.2, assembly GCF_040548035.1. NCBI lineage: Bacteria > Pseudomonadati > Pseudomonadota > Alphaproteobacteria > Hyphomicrobiales > Nitrobacteraceae > Bradyrhizobium > Bradyrhizobium sp. LB8.2. Next base: position 192,228 of record NZ_JBEPQV010000002.1, read on the forward strand.
AAGGCCGGGCAGCGTCAGCTCGGCCTCCAGCGCAGCCGCGGCGGCCGAGAAGGAAGGCACGCCGGGCGTGACGGTGTAGGGAATGTCGAGCGCGCGCAGGCGGCGGAGCTGCTCACCCATCGCCGACCAGATCGAGAGATCGCCCGAATGCAGCCGCGCGACGTCCTTGCCGTCGGCATGCGCGGCAGCGATCTCGGCGATGATCTCGTCGAGCGACAGCGGCGCGGTGTTGACGATGCGCGCGCCGGGCGGGCAATGCGCCAGCACGCCCTCCGGCACCAGCGAGCCGGCATAGAGGCAGACCGGGCACGTGGCGATCAGATCGCGTCCGCGCAATGTCAGCAAATCGGGAGCGCCCGGTCCGGCGCCGATGAAATGCACCGTCATGCGCCGTCTCCTTCCGCGATCGCCGCGGTCGCGGTGCGATCCTGCGAGACCACCCGCGTTGCGATCAGTCGCGCGCGAGGTCCGGCTGCCGCGAGCGCTGCGGCCTCGGCAACCGATCCCGTCCCGAACTTTTCCGCAACGAGTTCTGACTGTGTCGGCGTGTCGATGCCGGCCAGCATTTCGGCGGCGATCGCCTTGATCGGCACGCCGCATTCATGCGCGAGCTGCTTGAGGGCTTCTGCCTCGGCTTTGTCACTCACAGTCGCGATAGCCGCGAGGCCTTCGGAACCGCCGGCCGCCAGCAGCGCCTCACGCAGCGACGCCAGCGTGACATCCTTTTTGAATCCGAGCCCGGCGACCTTCATCGGACCGCGCTCCATTGCACCACGGGCCGCACAGCCTCCCAGGACCGGTAGCGGCCGAGCGGAGTGGCGTGTGCAATCTCGACCCGCATCAATTCGCCGCCGTGGCGCTGGTGCAGCTCACCGAGCAGCGCTTCCGTCTCCAGCGTCACCGCATGCGCAACGAGCCGCGTTCCGGGCACGAGGCGCGACCAGGCGGCGTCGAACATCGCGACGTCGAGACCGCCGCCGATGAAGACGGCATCCGGCACTTCCAGCGCAACCAGAGCTTCGGGCGCTTTTCCCGTGATGACTGTGATCCGATGTGCCAACCCGAACGCCGCAGCATTGTTGCGAATGTTCGCGGCACGATCCTCGCGCGCCTCGACCGCGATCACCGTACCGCCGCACAGCGCCCACTCAACCGAGATCGAACCCGAACCGGCGCCGATGTCCCACAGCCGTTCACCGGGACGCGGCGCCAGCGCCGAAAGCGCGAGCGCACGGACCGGACGCTTGGTGATCTGGCCGTCATGGACGAAGAGATCGTCTGATAGTCCCGAGCTGCGAGGAAGGCCCTGCATGCCCGCCGCCTCAACGGCCACTGCAACCAGGCTCTCGGCAAGATCACCCGCAAAGCTATCGGCGCGATGCTCGTTGATACTTTCGCGCAGCCCGCCGAGCGCGGCGAGCGTCCAGAATGACGAGGCACCCCAACCGCGCGCCGTCAGCCATTTCGCGAGATCGCCGGCCGCCTTACTGTCGCGTACGAGACAAATAATGCGCGCACCTCGCGCCAGATGCGGCACGAGACGCTCGAATGGCGCGGCGTGGAGACCGAGACAGGCAATTGCTTCGAGGCGCCAGCCCAGCCGTGCGGCGGCGAGCGAAAACGTTGACGGGGCCGGATGCGCGACCCACTCGCTGGCGTCGAGTTTCTCGGCGAGGCTCGCGCCCACGCCGTGCCAGAACGGATCGCCGGAGGCGAGCACCGCCGTCGGGCGGCCGCGGCAGCCCAGCACGATATCTGCGTCGAATGGCACCGGCCACGGCCGACCCCGGCTGGTCACATCGGCAAGCGCGAGGTGCCGTTCCCCGCCGAAGACGGTTTCAGCATTGGCGAGCGCCTTTCGGCTTGCTTCGGACAGCCCGGCAAGGCCATCTTCGCCGATACCGATAATGGTCAGCCAGGGATCAGCCATGACGCGCGCCGTCATTCTGGGCGGAACGGCCGACGCAAACCTGCTCGCGGCGGAGATCGCGCGCGCAGGCATTGACGCCGTGTATTCCTATGGCGGCCGCACCCGTGCACCTGCCAATCAGCCGCTGCCGACCCGCATCGGCGGTTTTGGCGGCGTCAGCGGACTTGCTGACTACATTCGCCGTGAAGGCATCACGCATGTGGTCGATGCGACGCACCCCTTCGCGGCCGGGATGAGCCGCAACGCGGTTGAGGCGTGCGCGGAAACCGGAACGCCGCTGATCGCTCTTGAGCGTGCGCCATGGACCAAAGCGCCCGGCGATAGCTGGATCGAGGTCGCAGACGTCAACGCTGCCGTCGCCGCGCTGCCCGAGGCGGCGGAAAATGTGTTCCTCGCCATCGGCCGCCAACACATCGCGCCATTCGCGGCCAAGCCGCAGCACGCCTATACGCTGAGATTCGTTGATCCGCCCGAAGCGCCGCTGCCCCTCGCCGCGGACGTCATCGTGTCGCGTGGGCCGTTCACGCTTGAGGGTGAGCTGGAAATGATGCGCGCGCGAGGCATCGCGTGGATCGTCGCCCGCAATTCCGGCGGCGACGGCGCGCGCGCTAAAATCGACGCCGCCCGCAGGCTCAGCCTGCCAGTCATCATGATCTCGCGACCGGAGCTGCCCGAACGATTGCGGGTCGAGAGCGTGGCGGAAATCGTACAGTGGCTCGGTCATCGCACCTGCCTCGGCGCATAGACCCAGCGGCCGACGCGGCGGGTCTGCGAATTACCGACGATCACCAGCGTGCGCATGTCGGCCATCTCGGGCGTCGCCTCGTTCAGCCTGACGGTCTCGATCCTTTCATCGGCGGCGCTGATCGCGCGCGCGAAGATCACGAGGCGCTCGCCGCAGCCGGCCTCGTTCAGCACCGCAAGCGCACGGCCAAACCCTTCCGGCCGGCTCGCCGAGCGCGGATTATACATCGCAATGGCAAAGTCGGCTTCCGCGGCCAACCGCAGGCGCTTCTCGATCACCGCCCACGGCTTGAGATTGTCCGACAGGTTGATCGCGCAGAAATCATGGCCAAGCGGCGCGCCGGCGCGCGCGGCAGCCGCCAGCATCGCGGTGATGCCGGGCAGCACACGGATCGGCAGCTCCTGCCATTGCGGCGCCTGTTCGAGCGCCTCGAATACGGCAGACGCCATCGCGAAGACACCGGGGTCGCCGGAGGACACGACGACGACCTGGCCGCCTTCGGCCGCGAGCCGCAGCGCCTCGCTTGCGCGCTGCAGCTCTTCGCGATTGTCGGAAGGATGCAAAGTGAGCCCTGCCCGCGCTGACACGCGCGCGACATAGGGCGCGTAGCCCAGAATGTCGGTCGCGGCGGCAAGCGCGGCGGAGACCTCGGGCGTCACCAGCGCATCGCTGCCCGGCCCGAGGCCCGCGATGGTCAGCGTGCCCGTCATTCGGCGGCGTCCGGATGCCGGCCCTTGCCGTGCACGAGCACGATCGCGAAATAGGGGCAGTCGGCGGCATCGATCTCCGCGAGCCGCACCACGCGCTCGCCGGGCATGGTGCCGCGCTCGACCAGCCAGGCGTCGTCCAGCCGTCCGGCGGCAGCGAGCGCGCGGCGGACCTTTGCCAGATTGCGCCCGGTCTTCATGATCACGAGCGCATCGGAATCGCGCATGCGGCGCTCGAGCTCGGCCTCGGCGAGCGTGCCCATGAGCACCGTCGTCACGTCATCACCGAGCGCGATCGGCTGTCCCACGCCATTCCAGCAGCCGACCATGCCGGGAATGCCGGCGATCACCTCGATCTCGACACGGCCTTGCAGGCGCGTGTGCAGATGCATGAAGGAGCCGTAGAAGTAAGGATCGCCCTCGCAGAGCACGACGACGTCGACCGCACGCGCCAGCCGGGCCAGACGTTCCGCCCATTCGTCGTGGAAGCCGGCAAGCAGCTGGACATATTCAGGCGTGTCGAAGGCGATTTCCGTGGTGACCGGATATTCCATCGGATATTCGGTGACGTCGGCCGCCAACATGCCCTCGACGATGCGGCGCGCCTGGCCGGGCCGGCCCTTCTTGCGGAAATAGGCGACATGCTTTGCGCCGCGCACCGTGCGATCGGCGCGCACGCTCATCAAATCGGGATCACCGGGGCCGAGACCGCAGCAGATGATGCGTCCCATCTATTCGCTCCGGCTCGCCAGCGCGTTCACGGCGGCGACCGTGATCGCGGAACCGCCGAGGCGGCCCTCGACCGTGAGCGCCGGCGCCGGCGGATCGGCCATCAGCGCAGCCTTGGATTCGGTGGCGCCGACGAAGCCCACGGGACAGCCGATGATCGCCGCTGGCCGGGGACAGTCGCGGTCCTCCAGCATGTTGAGCAGATGAAACAATGCGGTCGGCGCGTTGCCGATCGCCACGATCGCGCCATCGAGATGCGGGCGCCACAATTCGAGAGCCGCAGCCGAACGGGTGTTGCGCATGGATTGCGCGAGCGCGGGAACGGTCTCGTCGCCCAACGTGCAGATGACAGCATTGGCCGCGGGAAGCCGCGCGCGCGTAATTCCTTCGGAGACCATGCGCGCGTCGCACAGGATCGGTGCGCCCTTCTGCAAGGCTGCGCGCGCGGCTGTCGCCATGCCTGATGTGAAGCGGATATGCGCCTCCAGGCCGACCATGCCGGCGGCATGGATCATCCGCACCACCACCTGCTCCTCGTCCGGCGAAAAACGCGCAAGATCAGCTTCGGCCCGGATGGTCGCAAAGGACTGCCGATAGATCGCCGCGCCGTCGGTCTCGTACGAGTGCGGCATCAGTGCCCCCCCATCAGGATGGAGGGATCTCTGACGATATCGTCGCGGCTCAGCCCCCGCAGGATGGGCTCATCGCGTGTCGACCCACCGCGCACGAGATCGAAGCCTGCGCCGGTCGCGACCAGAGTGATGGCGGCCGCACCGGAATGGGCGCAGCCCTTGGCGCAACCAGAGACGTGGAGCCGTGCGGCCGCGCCGATGTTCGGAGCCAGGGCCGCGGCCAGACCGCGGGTATCGGCATGCGCCTCGCGACAGCGTGGCGCGCCGCTGCAGGCGATCACGCGTAGCGCAGGATCGTAGGCCTCGGTGATCAGGCCAGTCGCGTTCGGCATCACGCGCTTGCCTTCGCTCAAAACCATCCGCCACGGCGTCATGCGCAGCGCATGTCCGAAACCGGCGAACTGGTCGAGCGTCGCATGCGCCATCTGTCCGAAGGCGACGCCGACCATCGCACCTTGCGAATAGAGGCCGGGACGCGCCGCGGCCATGATCGGCGCCGGCTCGGCATCGCCGAGCAATGCCGCCGGCAGGATTGCACCGGCGGCCAGATGCGCCGCCATCCGCCCGCGCCCGCCCCTGGCGCCGCCTGAGATCGCGAACCAGTTGGCGAGCGCGAGCGCGGTGGTCACGGCTTCGCCGCGCGCGACGGAGCGGCCGAGTTTGTCGCCAGCGGCCCGCACCAGCAGTCCGCCGGATCGATCGCGTTCGATTCGTACGTCCGCGGAATCGCCCGCAAGCACGCGTGAGGTGCCGTCATCAATGGCGAAGCCGAACTTGGTTGGAAGTTCGAGCTTGCTGTCAGCGAGCGCCTCCTCAAGCTCGGCGGCGAGCGATTGTGTCGTGTCTCCGGCACGCCAGAACGGCGTCACAAGAATGTTGCGACGGGATTCGGTGTCAGCGTCGGGGTCGAGCAGCGCCAGTTCCGAAAGGCCGTCGAGCAGCAGCCTGTGGCTGGTGTCGCTGACGCCCCTGATCTGGAGATTGGCCCGACTGGTCACGTCGATCAGGCCGTTGCCATGGCGTTCGGCGAGACGGGCCAGTCCGGAGATTTGTGGAGCATCGAGCCGTCCGCCGAACGGACGTACACGAACCACGAGCCCGTCGCCCGATTGCATCGGGCGCAGCGCGCCGGGACACCAGCCCTTGACCACGGAAGCGCTCATGACGCCTCCCGCAGCGCAGCCGCGATCGAATTGCGGCGCGTTCGCCAGAGCGAGACCTCATGCAGGCGCGTGAAACATGTCTCCATCGCTGCCAGCGCTGCCGGATTTTCGCGGGCCATGAAGGCGCGGACGTCGTCATGGCCAAGCGTCGCATCATAGTAGAGGTCGAACAGATGCGGCGGCACCGCGCCGGCCAGATGCGCGAAGGCCGCCATGTGCTCGAGCGTTGCCGTGATCTCGGCCGCCCCGCGAAAACCGTGGCGCATCATGCCGGCGATCCAGGCCGGGTTGGCCGCGCGCGCGCGGACCACGCGCGAAATCTCCTCGGTCAGCGTACGCGCATGCGGCTGCTCGGGTCGCGTCGTGTCGAGATGATAGAGCGATGGTCCTGCCGCGCCGAGATGCGCTGCGGCCGCCGCAATGCCGGCTTCATGGGCGGCATAGTCGGCCGCGAGCAGAAGATCGGTTTCCGGCAAATCTTGCACGTGCACGAAAGCATCGGCGGATGCGAGCCGCGATTCGATGCCGGCGCGATCGGGCTTGATCGCGCCGTCCGCGGAGAACGCCCAGGACGATGCCGAGAGCCAGGCTTCGCCGGCGGCTTCGCGCGTCTCGGGCGTGAACGCGTCCGGGATCGCCGAGAGGCCGACGCCGTATTGTCCGGGGCGCGGCGCGAACACGCGCGACGTGCGATGGCGATACGGATTTTCATCGCCCTCGTCGTCGCGGGTCGCCAGCGCCTCGGAGGCGGCTTCGAACAATTGCGCGAGGCCGGCGAAGACATCGCGAAACAGGCCCGAGACACGCAGCGTGACGTCGATGCGGGGCCGGCCAAGCTCGGCCGGCGCGATGATGTCGTAGCCGGTCACACGGCCGGAGGCGTGATCCCAGCGCGGCGCAAGACCGGCCAGATGCAGCGCCATCGCAAACTCTTCGCCCGCGGTACGCATCGTCGCCGAACCCCAGAGATCGACGACAAGGCCCTTCGGCCAGTCGCCGTGATCCTGCAGGTGACGACGTAGCAATTCTTCCGCGAGCTTGATGCCTTGGGCATGCGCCGACGGCGTCGGCACCGCGCGCGGATCGACAGCAAAGAGATTGCGTCCGGTGGGCAGCACGTCCTGACGCCCGCGATAGGGCGAACCTGACGGCCCCGGCGCGACACGCTGTCCTGCAAGCGCGGCCCGCAAAGCGTCTCGTTCAGCGTCGCCGCAGGGTCCGCGGCCGAACACGTGCAGGCCGTCGCCGAACTGGCTTTCCTTGAGATCGCAGACGAAGCGGTCGATCCGCGGGATCGCTTCGGCCGGTGCGGCCGCAGCATCGAGACCAAGATCGTCTTCGAGGCCAGCCGCGCGTGCCTCGTCACGGATCGCGGCGATCAAGCGTTGGCGGCGGGCGGGATCGAGGCCATCGGCAGTCGAATATTCATCGAGAAGCTGTTCGAGCCTGCGCAACCCGTCCGGCACCGCTGATGCTGCCAGTGGTGGCGGCAGATGGCCGATGGTGACGGCGCCGATGCGCCGTTTGGCCTGCGCGGCTTCGCCGGGATCGTTGACGATGAAGGGATAGATAACGGGCAAATCGCCGGTCAGGGCTTCCGGCCAGCACGTCTGCGACAGCGCCACTGATTTCCCGGGCAGCCATTCCAGCGTGCCATGCGCGCCCATGTGCACGACGGCATCACAGCCCTGCCCCCGCAGCCAGAGATAGAACGCGACATAGGCGTGGCGCGGCGTGCGGGCGAGATCGTGATAGTCGGAATCGCGCGTGGTCGCATCGCCACGCTCCGGCTGAACCGCGATGATCGACCGGCCGCAACGGATCGCAACGAAGTGGAACGCGCCGTCGCGGCAACCCGGATCGGTCGCCGGTGCACCCCAGGCTTGCGCGAGATCGTCCTGCAAGGATTGCGGGAGGCGCGCGAGCGCCGCGCGGTAATCGGCAATGCTCCAGCTCAAGGTCTGCTTGAGCAGCGTTTCGCCGAGTCCATGGACCGGCGCGACATCGAAGCCGGCCTCCGCGAGGTCGGACAGCAACGCTTCGACGGAAGCAAGCGCATCGAGACCGACCGCATGCGCGATCTGGTGCGGACGACCCGGATAGTTCGAGAGCACGAGCGCCAACCGCTTGCCGGCAGCCGGCTTCTCGGCAAGGCGCCGCCAGGCTGCAACATGCGCGGCGACGGCGTTCACGCGCTCTTCATCCGCGCGATGCGCAAGATGCGAGAATTGCAGATCGGGATCGCGCATCGCGGCCGATTTGAAGCTCACCACACCCGCGAACAGACGGCCGTCGACCTCGGGCAGCACAACATGCATCGCGAGATCGCCGGGCGACAGACCACGCAGCGACTCGGTCCAGTCCTCCCGCCGCACCGATGAGAGCGCGACCTGGAACACCGGACAGGATGCAGCATCGAACGGCGTCGTGCCGTCCTCGCCCATCGCCGAGAACGCCGTCGCATTGACGATCGCAGCCGGAGGGTTCTTCGCGAAATACGTCCCAAGCCAATCCGCAACGCCTGCAGCCTTCAGCGAGGTGACGAATACGCCATGCGCATCAAATCCCTTCTCGCGCAGCGCGGCAATCAGGGCATCGACCGGGGCGGTGTCCGCGGCGGTGAGATAGGAGCGATAGAACGTCACCAGCGCGCGCGGCTTCCCCTCGGAGGCCGACGGCGCCGCAATGACGCCCCGCCCGGGGTCGTAAAAACCCATCTCGGGAACGTTCATCTCGCCGATAACCGGCCCGGCATAGAGACCGGAGGCCAGCGCGAGCTGCGCGATCGCCGCTTGCGCCGCGACGGGGCCGCCGGTGTCGCAGAGCACCTTGAGCCGCCGCAGCGTCGAGACCGGCAAGGTCGAATATGCGTCCAGCCGCGTGTCGTCGCGGCCGTCGGCCGGCAGCACGGCCAGGACGATGCCGCGATCCTTCGCCAGTTGCTGCAGAGCCGCGAGCCCATACGCCCAATAGGACTCACCGCCGATCAGACGCACCAGAATGCCGCGCGCCCGCGACAACGTACGCTCGATATAGGTGTCGACCGAAAGCGGATGACGGAGCTCTGCGAGATTGACGAGCCGCAGCGACGGCAGAGTGTCGCGGCCACGGCGCCAGCCGGCCGCGAACGCCGCAAGATCCGAATCCGAATACGAGAGCACCACGAGATCGGCCGGATCCTGGCCGATGTCCCTTGGCGTCGCGGTCTCCTCGAGACCGCGGCTCTCGCGGAAGACGACGTGCATCAGATACCGAGTCCCGCCTTGATCGCGGCTTCATCAATATTTCCGTGCTCGCCGATCACGACGAGCTTTGACTGCCTGTGACCAGCGCCCCAGGGCTTGTCGAACTGGTGGCGCACGCGTTCACCGACTGCTTGCAGCAGCAAGCGCATCGGCTTGCCCGCAACCGCGATGTAACCCTTGGCGCGCAGCACGTTTTGCTCGCGCGCGAGACGCTGGACCGACGCGACCAGCGCATCGACATCGGCGACTTCAGGAAGATCGATCACGACCGAAGCAAAATCATCGTGCTCGTGCTCTTCCTCGCCGTCATGATGCGAGGGGCGCGCAGCAAGATCATTCTCGGCGGCAGCGCCGAGACCGAGGATGAGGCGCGCGTCGATCGCACCATCGGTCACCGGCAACATCGGCACGCGACGCGGCATCTCGGCGGTGATCGCCGCCTTGGCCGCTTCGAGGCCTGCCGCGCCCGCAAGATCCGCCTTGGTCAGCAGCACGATGTCCGCGCAGGCGATCTGGTCCTCGAACACCTCCGACAGCGGCGTCTCGTGATCGAGATTTTTGTCCGCCGCGCGCTGCGCTTCGACAGCAATCGGGTCGGGCGCGAAGCGACCAGCGGCGACAGCTTCGGCATCGGCCAGCGCGATTACGCCGTCGACCGTGATGCGCGAACGGATCTCCGGCCAGTCAAATGCCTTCAGCAACGGCTTTGGCAGCGCCAGGCCCGAGGTTTCGATCAGAATGTGATCGGGCCTTACCGGCCGCGACAGCAACTTCTCCATGGTCGGAATGAAATCGTCGGCAACGGTGCAGCAGATGCAGCCATTGGCGAGCTCGATGATGTTCTCTTCCGGGCAATTGGCGTCGGCGCAGGATTTCAGGATCTCGCCGTCAACGCCCTGGCTGCCGAACTCGTTGACGAGCACCGCAAGCTTCTTGCCGTTGGCGTTGGCGAGCAGATGCTGGATCAGCGTCGTCTTGCCGGAGCCGAGAAATCCCGTGACCACCGTGACCGGGACTTTTGCGAGCGAATTCATTCGGCGGCCTCCGGCACGACGGCCATGGGGGGAATGCGGGCAAGCGATTGCTTGCGGAAGATCTCGGGACGGCTGCGCCAGGGCACGAGGCCGTCGGGCGCGGCGGCATAGGCGGCGGCGCCCGCGACCACGTCGGGCGCATTCGCATCCGACAGGCGACCATAGACATAAGACCAGCGGCCGGGCGCGCTGAGCGCGACCGAGCAGCCCTGGCTGCATGCAGACAGGCATTCGACGGGAACTACATTGACGCCGTCGGGCACGCCGGCATCAAGGATCGCACCATGCAGGCGCTTGCCGGGTGTCGCCTCGCCCTCGCCGAGCGTCTCCCCGGCACGGCAGGTGATGCAGACGTGAAGTGTGACGGTCATCGCCTCTTCCAGAATAAATAGCGGGAAGCGAAGAGGCGCACGAACCATTCTTGCGAAGGCCCGCTTCCCCGTCGCGGAACACCCCGTCCGCCGGTCCAAAACTCGTCCGCGCTGGCAGGTCTCCCGGCTTCCGGAGCAGGGTTTCCCCTTCGATCCCCGCCTTCCCGATCCCCAAGGGGTCAGTGGCTTCGGGCATCTCTCCGGTCACGGTCGCGGGGGCGGCTGCATTTTGGAACCAAATCTTGCCGATTCGGACCCTATCGCATTCCCTCTTCGCCTGTCGTAGGACAGGAACCAACGCCGGGCCACCATTTGCCCCCGGCCGCCTCTTGTCAAGCCGAAGGACCCCGTCCGATGACGCCTGAACCGGATACCCAAACGGTCGACGAGACCGACGCCCGCCACGCCTCGAAAATGGCGAAGAAGAAGGTCGCCCGCGACAAGATCATGGCGACCAAGAGCGGTGAAAAGGGCCTCATCATCGTCCACACCGGCGCCGGCAAGGGCAAGTCCTCCTCCGCCTTCGGCATGATCGTCCGTTGCGTCGCCCACGGCTTCCCCTGCGCGGTCGTGCAGTTCATCAAGGGTGCCTGGGATACCGGCGAACGCCGCACGCTCACCGGCCATTTCGGCGACCTCTGCCAGTTCCACGCCATGGGCGAAGGCTTCACCTGGGAGACGCAGGACCGCGCCCGCGACATCGCCGCAGCGCGCGCCGGCTGGGAGAAGGCCAAGGAGCTGATTCTCGACCACAACCTGCGCATGGTCGTGCTCGACGAGATCAACATCGCGCTGCGCTACGACTATCTCGACATCGCCGAGGTCGTCGATTTTCTGGCTACGCAGAAGCCGCCGATGACGCATGTCGTGCTCACGGGACGCAACGCCAAGGACGAGCTGATCGAGATCGCCGATCTCGTCACCGAGATGACGCTGGTCAAGCATCCCTTCCGCTCCGGCATCAAGGCGCAAGCCGGCGTCGAGTTCTGAGCACGACGCGATGGCGCGCGCATTGATGATCCAGGGGGCCGGCTCGGACGTGGGCAAGTCGCTCATCGTCGCCGGCCTCGCGCGCGCCTTCACGCGACGCGGCCTGCGCGTGCTCCCGTTCAAGCCGCAGAACATGTCGAACAATGCGGCCGTGACCGTCGACGGCGGCGAGATCGGCCGCGCCCAGGCGCTCCAGGCGCTCGCCGCCGGCGTCGAGCCGCACACCGACATGAACCCGGTGCTGCTGAAGCCCGAGACTGATGTCGGCGCGCAGGTGATCGTGCAGGGGAAACGCATCGCGACCGCGCGCGCGCGTGAATATGCGGCGATGAAGCCGTCATTGATGGGCGCCGTGCTGGAGAGCTTTGGGCGGCTGAAGGTGCGCGCCGATCTCGTGCTGGTCGAAGGCGCCGGCAGTCCGGCCGAGGTGAACTTACGCGAGGCCGACATCGCCAATATGGGCTTTGCGCGCAAGGCCGATGTGCCGGTGGTACTGGTCGGCGACATCGACCGCGGCGGGGTCATCGCGCAACTCGTCGGCATCAAGGCGGTGATCGACCCGGACGATGCCGCGATGATCCAGGGTTTTGTCATCAACAAGTTCCGCGGCGATCCCACGATGTTCGACGACGGCTATAAGCTGATCGAGCAGAAAACATCATGGCGCGGCTTCGGCGTGCTGCCCTGGTTCACGCGCGCCGGCGAGCTGCCGGCCGAGGATGCGCTGGGCCTGAGCGATGCGCGCAAGCCGGGGCAATGCAAGATCGCATGTCTCGCGCTGTCGCGGATCGCCAATTTCGACGATCTCGATCCGCTAAAACTCGAACCTGGCGTCGATCTCTTGATGGTGCGGCCGGGCGAGGCCATCCCCGGCGACGTCAGGCTCGTCATCATTCCCGGCTCGAAATCCACCCGCGGCGACCTCGCCTTCCTGCGCGCGCAGGGCTGGGACATTGATCTCCTGGCGCATTACCGCAGAGGCGGCCATGTGCTCGGCCTCTGCGGCGGCTATCAGATGCTCGGACGCAGCGTCGCCGATCCCGATGGCATCGAAGGACCTGCCGGCAACACACCGGGTCTCGAACTTCTGGATGTCGAAACGGTGATGAGCCCGCAGAAGACGCTGACCCGCGTCGCGGCCGTGCACGCCGCCACGGATCAGCCGATCGAGGCCTACGAAATCCACATCGGCCGCACCGACGGACCCGACCGCGCGTGCCCATTCGCAAAGCTGAACGGCGAACCGGAAGGCGCGATCTCGCGCGACGGACGCGTGCAGGGCAGCTATCTGCACGGCCTTTTCAGGTCGGATGATTTCCGCAAGGCGTTTTTGGCAAAGCTAGACATTCCCGCAGGCGACGAGCCGTATCACGCCAGGATCGAGAGTGCGCTCGATGCCCTCGCCGATCACATCGAGCAGCATCTCGACGTCGCCGAACTGCTCGCGCTAGCGCGCTAGAGCCTCGGCCAGACGCGTCCATTCGGATTCGCTGCCCGGAAGCCCGAGGCGCAGCCATGTCGGCTCTCGCGCGAACACGCGCGACCAGATATGGCGACGCGCCAGCGTCTCTTGCGCGGCGAGCGCGTCGGGTGTCTCGTAGAGACGAAACAGCGGCGTCCCGCCAACGAGCGTCCAGCCTTGCGACTGCACCATGGCGTCGAGGCGAACGCAGTCTCGCGCGAGCCGCGCGGACGTGGCTTCCGCCCAGGCATCGTCACGCAGAGCGCGGCAGCCAATCGCGATCGCCGCTCCCGAGACCGGCCACGGCCCCGACATCGACGCGAGCCTGGCAATATCGGACGAATTGCCGAGCGCAAAGCCAAGCCGCAGGCCGGCAAGGCCATAGAACTTTCCGAAGGAGCGCAGGATCAGCAGCCCCGGCCGGTCTGCTTCCAGCGCGAGCGACAGTTGCGGGTCCATATCGGCAAAACTCTCGTCGATGACGAGACGGCCGACGCGCGGCAGCAGCTCCAGCAAATCCTTTGACGGATGGCACCGGCCGTCGGGATTATTGGGATTGACGACAATGGCGAGGTCCGCGCCGGCCAGTGCGTCGAGCGCGCCGACCTCTTCTACCTTCCAGCCCGCAGCCGAGAGCACCCCGGCATATTCGTTGTAGGTTGGCGCGAGGATGCGCGCGCGGCTGGGTGGTGCGAGTTGCGGCAGCAATTGAATTGCGGCCTGTGCGCCGCCAAGCGCAACGACCGCCGCGCTGGTGCGGTAAGCGTGCCGCGCCGCCTGATGCAGCGCCTCGATCTCGGATCGCGACGGTAAGGCATTCCATGCGCGCGAGCTCACCTCGCCCACGGGATAAGGCAGGCGGTTGATCCCCGTCGACAGATCGATCCAGTCCTCCGCGCGTCCGCCGAAACGCTGCTGGGCCAGATCGAGATTTCCACCGTGCTCGCGCATGCGCTGTTCTTTCACGCGAAGACCAGGATCGCAAGGATGCCGGCGAGCAGCAGCATGGCGCGGCGGTAAACCGTCAATCCCCGATCGACATCGGCAGCAAGCGGATCGCGCGCACCTTCGTTCAGCCATGGCTCGTTCGTGGTGCTGCCGTGATAGATGCGCGGACCGCTCAGCCGCACACCAAGCGCGCCGGCCATGGCCGCTTCCGGCCAGCCGGCATTGGGCGAGCGATGTCGGCTTGCATCCCGCATCATGCACGACAGCGCCTCCGATCGTTTTGTTGCCAGCAGCGCGAACAGAAATCCGCTCAGGCGCGCTGGAATGAAGTTGGCGACATCGTCGATGCGCGCCGCCGCCCAGCCGAAGGCTTCGTGCCGTTCGTTGCGATGACCGATCATGGAGTCCAGTGTGTTGATCGCCTTGTAGCCCAAGATGCCGGGCAGACCGAACAGCGCGCCCCAGAACACGGGTGCGACAATGCCGTCGGATGCATTCTCGGCGAGGCTCTCGATCGCCGCGCGCGCGATGCCGGCCTCGTCGAGCGTCAGGGGATCGCGGCCAACGATGCGCGAGACCGCGTCGCGTGCGGCGGCGATATCACCGGCCCGCATGGGATTTGCGACGGCAGCAACGTGGTCGAGCAAGGAGCGCAAGGCGACCAGCGGCCAGGCCAGGACGCCGACCAGCACGACCTGGATCCAGCCCAAGGGAAGCAAGGACTGAAGCGCCCAACCGAGCGCGACGGCGAGCGCGATCACGACGAGTGCGCCGGCAACGCCCGCGGCCCGGCGAAGCGCCGGCGGATCGGACGCGCGATTCCAGGCGCTGTCGATGGCAGAGATCAGCCGGCCCAGCCAAGTGACGGGATGGCCGATCCGCGCGAACAACCACGACGGCCAGCCCAACAGGGCATCCACCGCCATCGCCACGACCATCGCACCGGCAAAACCCACGCACGCCTCCTGTCCCGCCCCTGTTGCGCAAACCCCGGCCGGAGCGCAAGCCCCCGGCTGGCGGATTTCGGCTTTGTCTTTGCCCAAGTTTGGTGATTAGTGCTGGCCGACAGGAGACTTTATGGCCGTCATTTTGATCACCGGCGGAGCACGGTCGGGCAAGAGCAAGCGTGCGGAAATGCGCACGCGCTCCTTTCCCGGGCAGCCGGTCTATGTCGCAACGGCCGAGGCTCTCGATGCGGAAATGGAGGCGCGCATCGCCAAGCATCGCGCGCGCCGCGGAACCGACTGGATGGAACGCGAAGTGCCGCTCGATCTCGTGCCCGCGCTCGTCGCAACCGACGGCGGCGGCGCAAGGCTGGTCGACTGCCTGACGCTGTGGCTCTCCAACCTCATGCATGCGCAGCGCGACTGGGAGCGCGAGGTGAGCGAGCTCGCGACCGCCTTGTCCCGCCTCAAGAGCCCCGTCGTCTTCGTCACCAATGAAGTCGGCCTTGGTATCGTGCCCGACAACGCGTTGGCGCGCAGCTTTCGCGATGCCGCAGGGATCATGAACCAGACCATCGCGGCGTTGGCCGACGAGGTCGAGTTCGTCGTCGCCGGCCTGCCGATGAATCTGAAATGACGCCGCGCGCCGAGCTTCTGCGGGACATCATCGCCGATCTCAGGATCGCCGTGTCCTTTGTCACGATCCTGCCGGTGGCATCGTCGAAGCCAGCCGGCGACGGGGCCATCGCGCGCGCGACCTGGGCGCTTCCCGTTGCGGGGCTGGCGGTCGGGCTTACCGGCGGTTTGGTTTATGCAATCGCCAGCCGGTTCGGACTGACACCGAACCTTGCCGCCCTGCTCGCGCTGGCCACGACCGCGCTCGTCACTGGCGCGCTGCATGAGGACGGCCTCGCCGATACTGCCGACGGGCTCGGCGGCGGCCGCACCCGCGAGCGCAAGCTCGAGATCATGCGCGACAGCCGGATCGGGACCTATGGCGTCTGCGCGCTGATCCTGTCGTTCGGCCTGCGCTGGAGCGCGCTCGCGGCGATCGCCAATCCGTGGGCCGTCATGCTCGCACTGTGCGCTGCGCACATCGCGGCCCGCGCGGGCGTGCCGGCCTTCATGTCGCAGGTCACCCCCGCACGAACTGACGGCTTGTCGGCAAGTGCGGGATCTCCGCCGGGCCGCAGCATTGCCATCGCCATCGCTGTTGGAACCCTCGCGCTCGCGCTCGCGCTTGGGCCGGGCAAGGCGCTCGTCAGCCTGATCCTGCTCTCCCTCGCCGGCCTGATGCTGGCGCGACTTGCCATCCGCCAGATCGGCGGGCAGACCGGCGACATCCTCGGCGCGTTCGAACAGAGCGGCGAAATCCTCATTCTACTGGTGGCGGCATCCTTCCGGATGGGAGGCTGATCATATGGTCGAGTTCGACGGCACCTTCCGTCAGCACTTGCGCGAACTATTCGTGTGGCGCCGCGACGTGCGCCGCTTCCGCAACGATCCTTTGCAGGACGGCGCCATCGATCGCCTGATCGAGACGGCCTGTCTCTCACCCTCGGTCGGCCTCAGCCAGCCCTGGCGCTTCGTCATCGTCGATGACGCCGCACGGCGCCGAGCCGTGATCGACGACTTCAAAGCGTGCAACGCCGCCGCGCTGAATGCCTACGCCGGTGAGCGCGCAGCGCGCTATGCCACACTGAAATTGTCGGGTCTCGAACAGGCCCCCGGCCACCTCGCCGTGTTCGCCGACAAGGCCAGCGACATCGGTCACGGCCTCGGCCGCGCAACGATGCCGGAGACGACGGAATATTCCGTGGTTGCCGCAATCACCGCGATGTGGCTGGCCGCGCGCGCCGAAGGCATCGGGCTTGGCTGGGTATCGATCCTCAATCCGGATCGCATCCACGCCATTCTCGACGTGCCGGATACCTGGAAGTTCATCGCCTATCTCTGCATCGGCTATCCCGAACTCGAATGCGACCAGCCCGAGCTGGAGCAGGCGAAATGGGAGCAGCGCCGCGGCGCGGAAGAATTCACGCTGCGGCGTTAAGCGCGTCCCCCATACGCCCTACGACTTGCTCCTGCCGGCAATTGCCGCCACCGGCGCGGGGCTTTCCTGCTTCTGGAACATCAACAACGGCCGGAGAATGACGCGGCCATAGGCTTCGTAGTGGTTCTGGGTCGAGACGGCCATCTTCAGCGGCGTCGCGTAATTGGCCTCGAACGTCAGGAACGACGCGTAGGTCCAGGAAAAGCCGACGCCGACCGAGCCCAGTTCGGTGATGCCGGGAAATGTCGAATATACCGCGCCCCAGTCGGTGAAGATGTAGGTGTCGAAACCCCTGAGCCATTGCGACCAATTGTAGTGCAGCTCGGCGTTGAAGTAGTAGCCGCTGTCACCGGACGCCGAGTTGGAGGGATAACCGCGCACGGTGGTGGGGCCACCGATCGAAAAAATCTGGTCGCCCGGCAGCAGCTTTTCCTGCGTGTATTGCCAGCTCGCCAGCACATTGGTGCTGAAATTCGCCGGGCCTGCGGCGCTGGTCGCGATCAACGAGCCGGTATAGGTGTTGAACGCGCGGTTGTTGCCAAGCACATGGTCTTGCCACTCGATGTAGTTCACGGCCGGCGAGACAGTGATCGAATAGGTGTTGCCGGAATTGGTCACCGAGAGGCCCGCCGTGGCCTTGTCGTAATGATCCTGGGTCACGGCGACCGTGGCGAAGCGGCTGACCGTCTTGCCCTCGGTCTCCGCCGCGTTGAGCAGCACCAGCCAGTTCTGCGTCACCCAGACCGGTTGGCTGAAATTGACCGCGGCCTGGCTCGAGCGTCCGGTGACGTCGAGCGCGACGAACGGGCCCTGGATGATCTTGATCTTGCCTTCGGTGTAGCTGACACCGACGCGGCCACCCCAGGGATTGACCGGAACGCTGTAGGCGGCGTTGCCGTTGAGATTACCGTCGGAACGGACACCGTAGAAGGTCAAGCGGTCGTCGACGCCGAACAGACCGTGGCGCTTGTAGAAGGCCCCACCCTCCCAACGCCCGGTGTTTTCCGCGCCCTGGTTGTCGGTGAAGAGCTGCAGGGTGTCGATCGGCGGCTCGATCACCGCGAACTGGAGATCGGTCAGGCCGAAGCTCGTGCCGGGCTGGAGCAGCGCCTTGATCTGCACGTCGTTGGTTCGGTTGAACCAGATCACATCGCGATTGAGTTTTGGAACGTCGAGGACCTCGCCTTCAGGCTCCTTCACGCGCTGAAGGATGTAGTCGGTGCGCGTCTGCTTGTTGCCCTCGATGGTCGTCTTCTGGAGCCGGCCTTCGGTCAGCTTGACGCGGACGATGCCGCCCTTGGCATCCTGCTCGGGCAGCGTCGCTATGCCCGTGACGATGCCGCGCTCGGTGTAGATGGCATTGATGTCGGCGACGAGCTGCAACAGCGAGGCGATGTCGACGTTCTTGCCGACATACTTCTTCGCGATCTCGTCGAGCTCGGCCGGCGTGATGAACTTCGAGCCGTCGAACTCGACCTTGCGCAGGCGGAATTTGGGGCCGCCCGGCTTCAGGAGCTGGGACTTTTCCCGCTCACCGCCGATCACCGCCGGCCCGTTGAGCTTCGGCGGCGCGCTCTGCTGTTCGAGCTGCCGGCGCTGCCGGTCGACGTCGTTCTGGATCACGCCGGGATTGATCGAGGGCACCTGCGCGCGTGCGGGAGCGATGCAGCAAGCTGCCAGCCCAACCCCAAATGCTGCCCCCAGAATCCGCATTCCAAATCCCGTTACCATGCCTGTGCCAGACAGCCAATCGCCGGCCTCGCCGTCTCGACCGCCGCATCCTTCCAGCCCGTGCGCCCCACGCGCTGCCCCTGGCGGCGCAGCTTGCGCATGTCGTTCAGTCCTTCGATGTTGACGGCCGGGCCGGACCCGACGGTCTCGACCGGCCGCGGCGTCAGCAGCGCGTCGAGCCGCGCCTGGCCTGACAGACCGAGCAGGTAGAACGTCCCCCCGTCCTTCTTCGCGAGCCAGGTCTCGATGCTCTCCTTGCCCTCGCCGTCAACCGGGATGTTGCGCACCATGCTCGCGCCGGTGAAGTCGTTGCAGCAGGTGTGGGTCGAGCCGTAGTTGGTGACGGTCGCCGAGACGTCGCCGGTGTAGAACACCACATAGGCGTTGCTGACATTGGCGTTGCCGACCTGGCTCATCGTGAATACGCCGCCCGGCTGATAAAGCTGGAGCGACGGCCCGTTCGTCGGTGCCGGCGAACGGTTGTCCAGCAGCACCTGCTGGGTGGCGGTGGTGAGCATGAGCTGGCCCGGCACATAGCCGTTCAGGATCGTCACGGAGTGCGCATCGGTCAAGAAGTTCGCGTCCACCACCCTGAACTGGTTGATGATGATGGTGTCCGGATCGATCGAGATGTTGGCGTATTTCGCGGTACCGCCATTGTAGCCGGTGATGTTCATGATCAGAGGAACCGACGGGTTCGAGCGGACCTGCTCGCCCTTGACGTCCATGGTATCGGCGGCGAGGTCGAGCTCCTTGACCACGCTGACCCAATTGATGGTCAGGTCGCCCGACGAAATCAGCTTGATCACATTGCCGCTGATCCGGTCGAACGAGACCCCTCCGGCCACATCGAAATGCGTATCGCCGTTGGCGGAGATCGATCCGCCGCGGAGCGAACCGGTGTCGGACTTGACGTCGATGCCGCCGGCATCGCCCGGGATCCCCGTCGTGGTCAGCTGGCTGAAGACGATGTCGTCCACGGCATGCAGGGTCTGCGTGCCGCCGCTGGTGGCGGTGCCGAGCGTGATCCCTCCAGCCGTCGCAGTGATGCCGAGCGTGCCGCCGACGTTGAGATTGTCCCACCTGACAACGGTGCCCTGCAGAAGCGCGTTGCCGGTCGAAGCCGTGAGGTTATGACCAGTGTTCGCGCCCGCCGCGAGCAGTCTTGCCGAGCCGTTGGCCGAGACCGAACCCAGCGTCGTCACGCCGCCCGAGATCACCGTCTGCGCCAGGATGAAGCCGTTATCGGCCGTGACATTGATGTTGCCGACGTCGCCGCTGTAGCCGGTTGCCGCGAGCGACTTGAACGTCACGTTCTGGGTGGCGTGGACCGTCTGCGACCCGCTGCTGTCGGCGGTGCCGATGACGATGCTGCCGTTGTTCGCCACGACGCTGAAGGAGCCGCTCGCGCCCGCCGCCGTGCCCGCCAGCACCTGGTCGAGCGTCAGGCCACCGGTGCCTAAGATGTCCACGCTGCCCTTGACCGCGGAGAGCAGGCTCGCCTCGGTGTCGGTCAGAGCCTTCAGGTAGATGCCGCCGGCACTCGTGCTTGCCGACAGCCGCGCGGCGCTGAGGATGAACCGGCTTGTCGCGTTGCCGATGCCGTTGGATGCGCTCAGCGCGACTTCGGCGCCCGAGCCGGGCGCGACGAACTTGGTCTGACCATCGCCGTTGTCGATGATCGCCCCCAGCGAGGCGACGCCGCCGGCGGTGACGATGATCGAAGGCGCGTTCGAGGCCGCCGCATAGGACAGCGACGAATTCAGCTGGCCGATAGTCGCGTCGCCGGTGGTGGTCACGGAGATCACGCCGGCCGCGTTGATGGCGGTGTAAGCTCCCATCGACAGTGTCGCGGCCACCAGTGTCACTCCGTCCGAGCTGCTGGCGGCCGTCACAGGCGCCGTGCTGGTGCCGGCCGCGAAAGTCATGCCGCGGTTGGCAAGCAGTTGCATCGGGCCGCCGCTGGTGATGTCCGCATTGATGGTGAGCGCGCCGCGCGGAACGTTCAGCGTCAGTGCTCCGCCAGCCGTCAGCGTTCCATAGGTGCCGCTCGTGCCGACCACGAGATCGCCGGTGACCGCGAGGATGCTGAGATCGCCGACCGCCGAGCCGGTCACGGCGCCGGAGATATTCACCTGCACGGGCTGGAAGGTCGAGCCGTTGAAGCTGATGCTGCCGCCGGCACGCAGATCGAGGTCGGTGCCCAGAATGTGGATCGCGGTACGGTCTGAGAAGCCGGATTCGGCGTAGATGCCGCCGGTCGCCGCGAGCTGAATTGCATTGCCGGCGGCAATGTTGCCTAGGATGAGATCGCCGGTGGTCTGCTTCACATAGATGCCCTGCGCCGACGAGACCTGGTCGAGCTGATCGTTGCTCGGATCGGCGAACGCGATCTGGATCGCGTTTGCATTGGCTGCGGGATTGCTTCCGGCGGCCCCGGGGGCACCGACATTGCCGTGCTCGGCGATCAGGGTCAGGTTGCCGATATCGCCGGAGATCACGGGCGTACCGGTCACGCCGGCGGCGGCGGTGATGCTGGTCACGGCGTCGAGCTTGACGTCGCCACGGCCGGTCACTTCGATGCCGTTGGCCTGCGCGGCCGCGATCGGGCCGTAGTTCGCAGTGACGCCGCCGAGTGTAAGGCTGTTCTTGCTGCCGAGATAGACATTCGTCAGCGACTTGGCCGAGATCGCGATCGGGTTGTCGACAACGACGAGGTTCTGCTGCGACAGGCTGACCGTATAGGTCACGACATGGGTCGTCGGGTCGGTGACCGCGCCGACAGTGAGCTGACCGGGGCCGGCGGTCGCGAGCAATCCCCTCTGCTCCGTCGTCAGCGACGAGGAATCGACGCTGGTGAAAGTGAACGTCTGGGGCGCGGCCGAATTGCCAACCGAGCCGCGCGGCGCGTAGAGCATGATCTGGTTGGCGCTGACATTGGCCACGACGTTCTCGTCGATCGGCGGCGGTGCGGCGCCGACGGCCGACGACGAGACGGTGTAGGCGAGCTGGCTCTGCGTCCATTGTGAGCCCGCCGTGATGATGCTGTAGACCGTCTCCGTCGATGCGAGCGTGTAGGTGTAGTTCGCATTATAGGCGTTGAGCGCCGTTTGCAGCGCCGTATTGCTCGGCAGGCGCTGATTGGCTGTCGTTACGCCGTCGAACAGCTTCGTGAACAGGGTCGACGACAACGAGCTGCCGAACACGGTCGCCAGCGGATCTGCCGGTGCGGTGCCGAGCAATGTCGTCAGCGAGGTCTTGAGCTCGTCGGTCGTGATCTTGCCGAGCAGGAACTGATCCCTCAGGAACCGCGTCGTGGCCTCGACCTTCATGTCCGTCGTCGAGACGTTCGCGGGATCGATGCCGAGCTTGGCGGCCACTTGCGCCCGCAGCACCGTCAGCCCCACCGAAGTCGGGTTGTAGGTGCTGCCGTTCGTGAACGCGATGTTCTTGAGCTGGAAGTAGTCGTTGTAGGCCGACGTCACCATCGACTGGTAGCTGTTGACGGCGTTGGTGGCGGCGTTGCCGCTGAGTAGGTCGAGGCTGGCCCAGACATCCTGCAGATGCTGGCTCTGCGCCTGGGTGAGACCAACCGCTGCCCTTCCGTTCAGGATGCTCGCCTGGTTGCCGTCCGAGCCGGCGGCCTCCAGGAACACCGGGCCGCCGCTCGACTGGACCGTGCCGAGGCGCAAATCGCCCTTGGACTGCACGATGTAGGTGCCGGTGGCCGAGGCGCTGTCGAGAACCCCGCCGTCGACGCTGCCGCCGGCCTGCGTCGTGCCCGTCGCCTGGATCACCAGCGGATTGATATTGGTAAGCGTGCTCGCGCCATTGACGACGCTGCTCGTCGCGCCGATCGCGCCGGCGGTGGAGTTGATCTCGACGTTCTTGCCGATCACGACGGGGTTGGCGACGTCGTAGGGCGAGGCCGAGTTGATGTCCCCGGTCGCCGAGATAAAGACACTGCCCTGCGGCGTGCTGCCCGCCGAATTTACCTTCACCTGATTGATCGAAAGCGAGCCGATGGCCGCGATCGCGATGTCGTGGTCGATCGAACTCGCCGTCAGGCTGCCGCCATAGACCTGCACCTGGACGGGAACACCGTTCGCGCCGATCGTGCCGATGCCGCCGTCCGCCGAGAGAATTACGCTCCGGCCCGATATCATCGGGTTGTTCGCGTTCGTCCCGCTGGTGATGGCCGAATTGGCCCCGGTGGCGTTGACCGTCGTCGTGCCCGAGAGGTTGTTGATCGGACCGTTGACGACGATGCCGGAATTCGAAGTAACCAGAACCGTGCTGTTGCCGCCGCCGCTGAACGAGATGTTGATCGGGTTCGACGCCTTGACCGTATTGGTCAGCGTCAGTGTCAGGTGATCGTAGATCTCCTGGTACCAATTGTACTGACCGTCCGCGCCGCAGCACTTCTCGGGATGGGTGTTGCCGCCGCCGGTGTGATAGGAACCGGTCGCGGTAACGACTTCCTGGAAGTTCGAGGTCTGTGGGCCAGTGCTGCCGCCGCCGCCCTGGGCCTGCTGCACGTCCGAAACCAGGCTGATGGTGCGGGTCCAGTTCTGCCCGGTGGCCGCGTTGGGCGTATAGTGCCAGCCGTAGTCGAACTGCGTCGAGTCCGTCGGACGATCCAGCGTAGCCGTATCGACCCACTGGTAGAACATGTTTGCCTTGGTCGCGTACTGGATGCCTGCCGTGCCACTGAGGCTGGTCAGCATCGTGTCGGTGTACTGGCTCGCATTGACGCCGCTCGTTTGATACGTCGACACCTGCTGGCCGCCCGCAGCGGAAGGATTGTAGACGTACCACGTCGTCTGCTGCTTGAGCTGATCGACGATCTCGATCACGCTCGGTGCGCTGACGCCGGTATTGATGGTGTTGGTGACGAGCTGCAGGCCGGTTGTGTTGTTGACCGTGATCGAGCCGGCGCCACCTTTGACCGCGATAGTGCCCTGGGAGACACCATCCTGGGTCGACGTCGAGATGATTTTGCCGTTCAGATAGACGTAGCCGCCCGAGCCCTGCACCACGCCGTTCACGAGGATCTGGTCGGTGAGAGCGTTGTACTTGACCCCGATCTTGATGTCGCCTGCGGCCTCCGTCGTCGCGGAGGCCGTGATGTCGTAATAGCTGCCGTTCCGCGCGTTGACCTGGGCCTGGGCAAAGTCCGCGCCCGCATTGCGGCTCTTGAGGTCGTTGATGGCGGTCAACGTGGTGCCGCCGATGTCGACCGAGTAATCGCTGCTCGTGCCGCTCTGGATCGTGCCGTTGATGTTGATGACCCCCGCCGAGATGATGATCGCCTTGCCGAAGATGAAGGGCGCGTTATCCGGCGGGTTGGTCCCCGTGGGCGCGGTCGAGCTCCAGTTCGAGGACGCGTTCGATTGCGCGGTCCTCGGCGTGATCACGTCGGGCTGGATATTGACGACCTGGAAATAGGCAGAGCACCCCGCGCAATTGAATGGCGAGTAGAACGTGGACGTGTGGTTGGTGGTGGTGGTGTTGCCCTGGGAATCTGTCGAGGTCGTGGTGTAGTCGTAGGTCGAGTTGCTGTAGACGCCCTGGCCGGTATAGGTATCCCGCTCCCACGGCGCGGTGGTGATGGTCTGGCGCGTCGGCCCTTCCATCTGCCCGAGCACGGTGGTGCTCCCAACGCTGCCGGCGTTGGGGTTGCCGCTACCCGGCGCCCCCGATCCCATCGGCAGGAAGATCGCCGAATAGAGCGACAGGCCGTCGTAATACAGTTCCAGCATGCGCGCAGTGAAGATCGTGCTGTTGGCGGCCGTTTGCTGAACGCCGTTGTTGCCGTCGACGCAGCAGTAGTAGAAATACGGGTGACCGGCTCCCCCTGCGATATGCGGAGCGGTCGCGTAATCGCCATAGGCGCCGAGATAGGTCGCCGCCGCCATCACCGCCGTCAGCGTGTCGTCGTCAGCCGGCTTGAATTCGACGCCGGCCCATTGCGAGAGAACATCGTGGTTGGAGGTGTAAAAGCTGCCAATGCCGCCGAGGAAGACGAACGAGCCGTTGGGCGCCACCATCTGGACGGTCGCGGCATTGAGTGACTGCGACGCGACGATGCTGCCGAGATTGTTGGTGATCTTGAGCAGGCCGTTCTCGTTGTTGACGACGCCGTCGAAATAGATGTCGGGCGTGCGGGTCAGCTGGTTGCCGTTCTGGTCGACGCCGAGCCCGCTGGAGGGATCCAGGCGGTTGTAGGTGGCCGAGATGTCGATGATCGGCGTCGCGCTCGGCGTGGCGGTGAAGGTCACGTTGGAGTGCGAATCCGGGTCGACATGGTCGATCTGGCGGTAGGTGATGTTTCCTCCGGTTACATTGGTGACCGTGAGGTTGGCCAGGTCCATGAAGTCGAGACCCCTGTTCTCGATCTTGATCATCGGCGAGCTGCGCGCGATCACCGCCGGCGCAGTCGGATTCGTGCCGCTGTTTCCAGTCAGCTTCTGCGCCAGGATCGAGACGTTGCCGGCGGACACCAGCATATCGCCGAATGCGAAGGCATTGCCGGTGGAGTCGGAGGTGTACGGCGCCTGCTGGATCAACGCGTTGATCTGGCGCTGGAAGTCGCCGGTCGGATCGGTGCCTGACGGCGACATCGTGGCGGGCGCCGCGGGCGTCGCCGCCGCCAGCTGTGAGCGAATTTGCGTCTCGGTCAGGCCGGTCAGCGTGACGAGCTGGTTGACGACGCTCTGGTAGGGATTGAAGCCGCCGACGATGGTGTACTGGACCACCTGGTGGTTCCAGCTCATCATCGGGTTGAAGTGGTCGACGTCGGCGACATATTCGAGGGTAGGTGTCGACGAACCGCCGGACAGCAGTGACGAGTAGGGACTCGTCGTGCTCGCGGTCGGCGTGCTCGCACCTATGTCGATCGTAATGGTGATATCGTTGTTGATGCCCGCCACCACCAGGCCATTGAGCGCGACATCGCCGGTTCCGCTGGTGTGGCTGTGGTTATCGCTGTTCTTGGCGCTGAAGATGTCCAGATACGGATTGTAGTTGCTGCCGTTGCCGGAGGCCGTGACCTGACCCTGGGTCGCTCCCAGGGAAATGTTCTGTACGCCGAGCACGCTCGAGGTGTTGGCGAGCGTCAGGCTTGTGGTGTCATCTGCATTGGCCGTGCCGCGGTAGAGCGTCGAGATCGGAATCGCGGTGTTGTTGTAGACAACCGTCGTTGCGGTTGCCTGCACGCTGCTGAAGATGATGGTATCGCCCGACATGCCGGCAAAAATGTTGATCTGGCCCCAGGCCTCGACCTTGGCGTTGTTGCCGACATTGACGGCCTGGTTGGCGTGCACCCAGGTGTTGGTGCTGGCGCCGACGCCGGCGATCGCGCCGTAGAGGCTGGCATTGGCATTGTTCGCCGCCGCCATCTTCGCCGCCGAACCAATATAGATCTTGCCGACGCTGAAGAGTTCGCGGGCGTTGATGTTGACCGCGAGCGTGGCGTTTGCCGTCATGTTGGATTCGGCGCCGCCGCCCGCGAAGAAGCTGGCCGTGGCCAGGCTGGCAGTGTCGTTGGTGTTCAGCGTGTTGTAGGCCTCGATGTTGATCACCGCCGCCGAGGTCCGCGGATCGCCGTTGAGGCTCAGGACCGTGCCGGAGCCGATGTTGGTGGTGACGGTCTGGGTGACATGGGAGTCGCTGAGTGCGGCAGCGCCTGAGAACGTGCCGCCGGAGCCCGAACGCGCGCCGCCACCGGCCTGGTTGACGATGTCGTTGGAGATGACGACCATGTTGCCGCCGGCCGAATTGATGATCAGGTGGTTTCCGATCTCGGCAGTGGTGGTCGAGTTGACGTCGTTCTGCGCCTTGCCGGCGGAGACACCGGCCGTGGACGCCTGATAGGCGTCACCGCTGGCGGCATAATTCGTGGTGTGCTTGGCGTTGATGCTGAGGCCGCCGAAATAGACCGTGTCATCCGTCGTGCCACCGTCGAACCGCGCATCGGTCACGGCGGTCGAACTCGTGGTTGCGACCGCAGCGGCGCCGGCGTAAGTGCCGCCCGCGCCGACCGTCGCGTTGGAGACGTTGGTATCCTTGCCGGTGGCCGTGATCTGGAGGATACCGGTGTAGTCGGTGTGATTCAGATGAGCCGCGTCCATATCCACGGGCGCGCCCAGATAGGCGTAAGTGTGCGCGCTCGACGACGTCTGGGCGACGGTCGCACCCAGCGCCAGGAACCCGGTCGAAAGGCCGGTCGCCTGGGCGTATTGGCTGCTGTCATTTTCGGCCGCAATGACCACGTCGCCGTTGGGAAGCGTAATCCCGGTGCCGCCGTACGCGCTGACCGTCGCGTTCTCGGAAGCCATGGCCAAGCTGCCCTGCGCGCCGATCAGCGAGCCGCCGCCGCCTGCGAGCGCCCAGGCATAGGTCGTCGTGCCACTGGTCGGGACCAGCGCCATGGCGGTCACGGCGAGCGCACCGCCCGAGAAGACGGCATTGTCGCCGACATCGGCCGTGACCATGGCTCCGACCGTGGACTTGGCGACGGCGACGCCGACCGCGCCGCCGCCGACCGAGACGCCGATCGCGGTGCTCGACAGATTGGGCGTGATCGACGCCGTCACGAGCGTACCGACGCCGGCCGCGGAGGTCGTGATCGAGGAGCCCGAACCGATCTCCGCAAGCACCGTCGAATTTTCGTGAGCCTCGGCGTCCGCACCGACGCCGGCGACGATACCGCCGCCAAGCGCCGTCGAGGTCGTGGTCAATTGGCCGGCGCCGGACGCGCCAACCGCCAGGGTCGAAGTATTGACGACGGCGTCGTCAAGAACCTTCGCCGCGACCGAGCTCGATCGTCCCGCGGTGGCGATCGAAGCGCCGACCGCCACGGCACCGCCGGTGACGCCGCCCGTGAAGACGACCTGGGTCGACGAGTCCAGCGCCATGACGGCGACGCCGTCGCCGCCCGTGCCGGTGATTTGGCCGCCGAGCTGCGCGGTCACGGTGTTGGCAACGTTGCCGACCGCCACGGCTGCGTCGGCGCCGAAGTAAAGCGCGGCACCGCCGGCGATCGCCTCGGTGTCGATGGTCTTGCCGGCATAAGGTCCGGTGCCGGCGTCCTTGACCACCGCAGCAACAGCCACGGAAGGCGCGGATACGACCGCGCTCAGATTGGCCAGCACGCTGCTGCTGACGCTGGTGTAGCCGATGCCGGCACCGATACCGACGTTCTTCGCAAAGCCGGCGCCGAGCAGATACATCTTGGCCGCGTTGGCGCTGGTGGCGGCGACATTGACCTGCGTGCCCGTGACGTTGCCGCCCGCGATCTGCGCCGTGACGCCGTCATTGCCGCCGGTCAGCACGCTGCTGACGTCGTAGGTCGAGGTCACGTTGGCATTGTTCGGATTCCCGGCGGTGCCGCTCGCGACCGCGTCGCTGCCATGCGAAGAATTGGTGCCGGCGTTCACCGACGCGATGGTACCGTTGCCGCCCTGATTGAGCTGGCCGGTCTGCTCGCCCTGCGTATCCGGATCGGCGGTATTGGTGCCGATGATGATGACGCCGACGGTCGCACCGATGCCGACGCTGCCGCCGATGCCGGCGGTGACAGCGTAGGACAGCACCTCCTTGGTGCTGAGCGCGCCGACATTGATCGCGCCGGACGAATTCAAATTGCTGTTGCGGCTTTCCGCAATGGTCTGGCTCTTGAAGACGATGACGTTCGCCGCGGCACCAACGCCGACGCCGCCTCCGCTGGCCCCGATCGCGAGTGCACCCGCGATTTCCTTGATCGCCACGTCCTCGTTCGCGTTGATGGTGACCGCGCCGGCCGCGCCGCCCGTGGGCGATTGCAGCGTGGTGTCGTAGACGCCGGCGATGGTGGTGTTGTTTGCGATCTCGATGTTCGCCATGCCGGCGATCGCCGCCGTCCCTGTCGAAAGCGCGCCGCCGACTGCATAGGCCTCGAAGCGGTTCTTCGTTTTGGCCTCGACGTCGAGCGCGCCGGTCAGATTGACCGCGGTCGTATGCGCCGCGCCGTTGCCCTGGTAGTGGAATTCGTCGCCGACATAGGCCTCGGTCCGGTTCGCCGAGACCTGGACCAGAAACGCCGCGCCGATCGCGGCCTGGCTGCCATAGGCGCCGGAGCCGTTCGCGGAGAAGATGCCGGTGTTGTTGTTGGCGTTCACCGTCAGTGACGCGGCCGTCAGCGCGCCGCCGTCGACATAGGCTTCCGTCGTGGCCTGGAACACGTTCAGCCCGACCGAGCCGGTGTTGAACCCGATCGCGATCGAGGACGCGTCCTGCTCGGCGTTGGCCTTCACGGTGACGGCGCCGACCGTCGGGCTCGGCGACTGGACGCCGCCGACGGTGGCATTGGTGATGTAGGCGCGCGTGTCGCGCGACATCGTCGTGCTGATGATCGTGGCGCCGCCGCCGCCGTTGCCGGTGGGCGGAATGATGCCGGCGCCGAGCGTGCCGGAATAGGAGAAGCTCGACGCGGCCACCTCGATCTGCGGCGCCAATGTCGAGGAGGTCAGGCGCGTGTCGATGGCTGCGCTGTCGATATAGGCCCTGGTCGCCCCGCTCATCACATTGGTGATCGGGTTGATCATGATGGCGATGCCGCTGCTCGCGGCGAGCGACGCAACGTTGGCCACGACCGCCTGGTGCGAGCTTGCCACGACGGCGAGGCCGCGCAAAGCGTCCTGGTTTTCAGAGAGGTCGGGCGTGCTGTCGCTCGGCGCCTGGGCGGCGCCGAGATCGAAGGCATGGACGAGCGTGCCGTTGTTGACCGACAGCGCATCGGTCGCGCTGGTTCCGCGCGCATCGACCTTGGTATTCGCCCCGCTGATATAGGCCGCGGTGGCCCCGGTGATCTTGTTGGTCACCAGCGAACCGGCGCCGCCGCCCGCGCCCTTGCTGATCGACACGGCGCCCGCGAACACCGCCGCCTTGTCGTTGTTGCCGGCGATCACGGCAACGTTGTTGGCGGCGATCACGTCGGCGCCGTTGATACCGTTGGTGCCCGCAGCGGTGATGTTGGCGGTGACGTTGGTCCCCATCAGATTGGTGGCGACCGAACCGGCCAGGCCGACCTGCGAGGACATCGCGATACCAACGGCGATGGTCGAGATACTGGCGTTCGAGTTCGCGCTGACGGCGACGCTGCCGGAGGCGGTCAGCTTGGAGCCGGTGACGCCGGCGCTGACATTGTTGGCGATGCTGCTGTAGACCAGCGCCAGGCCCGCGGCGCTGCCTTGCGTCGAGGCGCCAGCGATAGCGGCGGCTCCGGTGATGCTGGAATTGTCGCTCGCGCTGACGGAGATGTTGGAGGCCGTCACGGTCGATTGCGTCGGGTCGGACTGGTTGTTGCCGATAGCCGCCGTAACGGTATTGGCGATCGAGCTGATCGTCATGCCGCCGACGCCGGCAAACTGGCTGGTCGCCAGGCCGAATCCGATCGTGACCGACTGGATCTTCGTGGTGTCGAGCGCACTCACACTGACACTGCCGAGGGTCGACATCCGGACGTTGGCGATATAGGCCGAATGCGTCGTCGCGATGGTATCGTACACCATCGAGGCGCCGACATTGTTCTTGCCGGCCTGGATGGTGCCCGCAACGGAGACGATGCTGGCGCCCGGACCGTTACCCGTGCCACCGTTGAGCGCCGCCACGCTGAAATCGATGCAGTTCTGCGTGCCATTGCCGGCGGCAGCCGTGCACGTGTCCGATGCGAGATGATTGTTGTTCGACTTCTTGACGAGATTTCCGAGCGCCGTATCGAGGTCCGACACAGCGCCGCTGTCCGCCAGCACCGTCACGCGCCCGACGTTGATGTTCACCGTCGAGCTGCTGCTGATATAGGCCGTCGTCGTGGGCGTAATCTCGTCGACGACGATCGCACCGGCAAGCCCGTTGCCCCCTGCCCCGCCCGTGGCCGCACCGGCGGCAATGACGCTGGCGCTGTCGGCCAGCACCAGCAGACTGTCATAATTCGAGATCGACGTGCTGCGGATATGCGCGTCGGTGGCATTGCCGCCCGCGGGATCGGCAATCGACGCGTAAGTCAGCCCAATGCCGACACCGGCCTTGCCGCCGGACACGTAGAGCGAGCCGCCGCCGATTGCGATGTTCGTAGTCTGGTAGGCATCGACCTCGATCGCGCGATTGGTCCCCGTCGCGTAGCCCGTGATGGTCGAGCTCTCGATATAGGCGTTGGCGCTGTCCGTCATGATGCCGACCGACCCCGACAGCGCGGCCGCATTGGCTGACGTTCCGCCCGCCACGCCGATGGCGACGACGGTTTCCGACCCGCCATTGAGCGCCTGCACCGTCACAGACATCTGGTTCTGCATCGTGGTGCCGTAGATATAGGCGAGCGTGGCATTGTTGGACATCGCAGCCGCGATGGCGGCGCCGATCGCGGCTCCCTGAGACGACGACCCGGACATGTTGGCCGCGGCGGAGCCGGAGCCGTTGCTGAGGATCGTGTCGTTGAGCGCCTGCACGATCGTATTCGTGTTCACCGCGGTCGCCGTGGTGAATTTGTTGACCGACGTATTCCTTACATAAGCACTGGTTCCGAGCGAGACGTCGCTCACGGACGAGCTGCCCGCAAGGTCCATGGTGAAGCCGCTCGTGCTCGATCCCGAGCCCGAGCTGATCTTGTTTGCAGCCAGCGCAATCCCCGCCGGCCCGCCGGTCGCGGCGGCACCGGCGGCGCCCGCCTTGTCGGCGAAGCTGGACAATGACGGTTCGGAAATCGAAGCCGCGACGGCCGCTGCCGTGATCCGGCCTGAGGTGGTGGCGCTGATCGTGAGGTTGTCGGCGTTGACCGAGCCGCTTCCGCCGCTGTTGCCGGCAAACGGATCGTCGGTGCTGAACGGCCCGGGCCGGATGTCGGAATGATTGTCGCCGATATAGGCGGACGTATCCATATTCGCGCCCAGATAGGCAACGGACAATCCAACCGCCGAACCGCCGCCGACATTGACCGCGCCGGCGATCGTCACGACCGACAGATCCTGCTGCGCCAGGATGTTGAGGGTCGGAGAAAAGACGCTGGCCTGGCTTGAGATCGAGGCGTGCGTCGTGTTGTTGAGGAAGCCGAGCGAGGTGATGCCGTTCAGCGCCAGCGCGCCGGCGGCCTTTCCGGACGACGGCGCGACGGCGATGAACTGATCCGAGGTGATCGCGTTGACGGCGATGTCGTCCGCCGCCCGCAGCGACGCACCGTCCGAAACGCCGGCGATCGTGCTGGTGTTGAACTGGACGAAATTGAGCGAGCCGCCCACCGAGGAGCCGCCGGACGTGTTGCCGGGCAGGAAGCCGAGTGTACCGACATTGCCGGCGGCGTCGATCGACGCCGTCGTCGTCGTCGCCGCGATCTGGATGCTGGCGTCGTAGGTGTGGACGTCGCCGTTGTTCACCGTCGCGGACCAGCTGCTGCCGCAAGCCGCCGTGCATGTCGCGGTCAGGCTGGCGCTGCTGGCCACCCACGCCGTGGTGTCGTTGTTCACGACGAAATGGTTCATCGAGCCAGCGACGGCGGCGGTGTCGCCCGCGTCGGCCGTGGCGTTGGCATAGCTGGTCAGAATGTTGCCGCCGACGCCGAGATTGCCGTTGAGGTGACTGAGAACCTCGGTCAATCCGTCCCACTTCAGCCAGGTATTGGTGATCGGCATCCACGTGCTGGTGTCGACGGCGATGTTGGCCGCATTGATCACGGTGCCGCCGCCGATATAGGCGTTCGAATTGTGGTTGAAATTGCCCCATGCGACCGCGGCGCTGATCGCGACTCCCTCGCCGCTCGTGGGGTCCGAGGCGATCGCAGAAGCCGTGGCGTTGCTGCGCACGCCGCGGTCGACGAGAGTGCTGACGACTGCGACATTGCCGCTGACATAGAGGCTGGGCGCGCCGCCGCTCGGATTCTGCCCGATCGACGCGGTGGCGTTTTCGGTGCTGTTGGCCAGCGACAGCGCGGCGGCGGCCTTCAGATCGAAATTCACCGGCATCAGCGGGATCATATGCTGGGCGATGATCGAACCCGGGCTGGCCGTGGAGACCATGAAATCCTGGATCGCGCCGATCACGGCCGGCGTACCGACGATGGTCGAGGCCATGGTCGAGTTGCTCGTGGTATTCGACGTCGCCTCGACCATCACGGAGCCGTTCATCCGGGACGACGCGCTGGTGCCCAGTGACGAGCCGAGCTTTGCGGTGGCGGACGTGGTGACGTCGCTGATGGCGAGCGCCCCGCCGATGCCGCCGCTCGCGTTCGGCGTGCTTAGCGCGACCGCCGTGGCACTGGTCGAGAACGAGTTGTTGTTGATCGCACGTACCGTCAGCGAGTTGCCTGATGCAATCACGTTGCCGACGGAAAGGTTCGCACCGGTCGCGACATTGGCCGAGGTCGAGACCGAGCCGGTGGAATAGGCAACGGTCGCGACGAATTGCGCGCTGGACGTCGCCGCGACCGCAGTCACGTTCAGCGTGGCGTCATTGATGGCGTGGATGTTGAGGTTGCCGCCCGCGCTGATCGTGGCGCCGGAGGCCACGTTGGTGGTGACGTTGCCGTCGAGCTTGCCGACGACCGCGGCGGCGCCGATCGGCGAGCCGCCGAGCAAGGTGCTCGCCAGCGCCGGATCCTGCGCCGTTTCCGAGCCGTGCGACGTGATGTCGACGTTGCCGGCGCCGTTGATGTTGGCGTTGCCATTGATGTTGACCACCGCCGTGGCGCTCGCGGCCACATAGCCGCCGTTGAGGCCGAGCAGCGAGGCCGCAAGCGTGGTGCCGACCAGCGTGAAGAGGCCAGGGACCGAGCTCGTGAAGCTCGATGTCGCCGTCGAGGTCGCGCCGATCGAGATGTCGCCGCCAGTGATCTGGCCATCGATCGTGATTCCAGTGGTCGCGGTGGCTTGGCCCGACAGCTTGGTGTCGTTCGCCGTCGCCGTCAGCGTGACACTGCCGCTGGTGTAGGTCGTTCCACTAATATTGATCGCCTGGGCGAGAATCTTCGCTCCGTTGACGATGCTGATGGTCGGCGCGTCGATCTCGACATTGATGGCGTTGCCGACGGAATGAGTCTTGGCGGCGTCGAGGTTGCGGGCATCGATCACCGCATGCGCGGCCAGCGTGACCGAATGGTCGGCCTGAACCAGATAGGTGCCGCCAGCGCTCAGCGCCGCGATGGCGTTGGCGACGGACGTGTTCCCGAGGGTTACGCCGGCGTCGCCCTGGCTCATGTCGCCGATCACCACATCAGTCGGGTCGATCAGCAGCGTGCCGGCCTGGCCGTTGGGCGCGGCAAGGTTGATGGTAACACCGCTGCCCACGTCAATGACGCCGTTTCCGCTCAGCTCGACCAGACCCGCGTTGCCCGCTTTCGAGCTGGCATTGATCTTGGCGCCGCTCTTGACGGTCACGTCGTTGCCGGCCTTGACGAGAACGCCGCCGGCATCCGCAGTCTTGCTCGCCGTGCTCAACCGCGCATTCTTGCCGAGCTCGGCCTTGTTGCCGGCCACAACGGTGATGCTGCTCGGCGTCGTGCTCTTGCTGCGTGCCGTCAACCGTCCGTTCACGGTGGCGTTGTTGACGGCGCCGATGTGAATCGAGCCATTGCGCACGGTAATCGCCGCGGCGCTGCGCAGCCCCTTCGAATTGACCGAGGCGGAAAATTTGGCGGCGTGATCGAGATTGGCGATGTCGCGCTGGCTCGCGCCCCCGCCGACGAAGATGTTCTGCCCTGTCAGGCGGACACCGTCCTGGGCGTTGATCCGGCCGTAAATACGGATATTGCCGTCAGGCGAGACCGGGAACGACCCCGCCATCAGATTGCCGACCGCCGAGCCGTTGATCTGGCCCCCCGCGCCGATCAGGCTGTCGGTGAACTCGCGCGTCGGTGTCGAGACGTTGAGGCTGCCGACGTTGACCGTGCCGCTGCGGCCGACCACGAAACCCTTGGGATCGGCGAAATAGACGTTACCGCCGATCGCGCCGTTCATGTAGGAGTTCAGTGTGCCGTTGACGTAGACCGGAGCGTCGCGAACGATATTGACGAGATTTTGCGTCCCGGTCGGCAGCTGCAAATTGACGGTGTTGCCCTGGCCGACGCTGAACTGCGAGAACGAGTTGAAGGCGTTGTTGCCGGACACTGTCGACGTCGTGACGTTGGTTACGCTGCCGGAGGTTTGAAGGCTGGTCCCGGTGCGGCCGTCCGGCGTGATCACGTTCGCCGGCTGCGCCTGAAGGCGGACGCTGAACACCGGCAGGAAGACCATCTGCATCGCACAGAGCAGTGACATCGAACGGAAACGCGCAAGTCGGCGCAGCGTCAGCTCGTCATTGTCTCGCTTTGCAGATGGTCGGCGCATTTCAGATCCTCTTCATCGGCATTGGCGCCGATCCACAACCGTGTGGGAGAATGTCGTGGAAACGTTCCGGCATCAGAACTGGCCGGGCGGCAGCTTGAAGATGTCAGGGCTCTTGGCATCGGCGACGTAGAACAGCAGCAGGCTGGTCGGCGTCAGCACACGCTGGTTGTTCTCCTTGTTCTCGAACGTGCCCTGGAGAAGCAGGATGACCGAACGATCCTTGGCGTCGCTGCCGCGGAACATCACGATGCCGCCGCTGACGGGCATGTTGACCGCGATGGAGTCGGGCTTGAAGCCCTCGCTGAGGAAATGGGCGCGCAGGATGTTGGCATTGGAGAACAGCTTCTCCGCCGTGATCGCCGCGTCGGTGCCCTTCGACCAGACCGCGCCGATCTGGATCAGCGACTTGGACTTGTAGCCGAACACGTAAGACAGCTCGGCGGTGCCGCCGTTCGGCAGAAGCTCCGGAACGGAGAGCAGGACGCTCCGCGTCAATTCGGACGCGTTGTCCTGAACCTTGATCGCGTCGGACTTGGCATTGAAGTCCTTCGTCATCGCCGCGCGCACGTCGGCCTCGTTCATGCCGAACTTGGCGGAGCGGAAGCCGTCGATCGCCTTGATCTTGTCGTCTGGGGTTGGCGTCTCGGCGGCGGCGGCCGACGTCGCGCCGGCAGCGACCGGCGTACCGGCAGCGGCCCTCGGTGCCGGCGCAGCTTTCTGCTTCGGCACGGCGCCCTGGGCCGCAAGGGGCCCGGTTGCAACAGAGGTGAGCAGGCCAACGAGGGCCGGAACGAGATAGATTTTGCGCATCGAAAACCTTCGAAAAAACTTGAAACAACGCTTTAAAAATCGGCAGCTACGAATCGGCTTCCCCGAACCGTCATCGCAACCGAGACGGAAAATGTTGCAACGCCGCAATGCGTTACAAGGTGTCACGGAGTAGACAGGGTTCGAAACAGCGACTCTTTGGCGGCGTAGGATACGGTATCGGGCTGCCAAACGCTGCGAATGAACAGTCACAAACGCATTTTTTCATCAATTGTGGATGCCGGCCGTTCGCGCTAAGCATCGGCTTGGGGCAAACCATCATGCAAAGACTTTCATGACCGAACGGCCTTCCGCTCTCGCGGTCGATCGCCGCGGGTTCATTCGCCTTGCGGGCACAACCGCTGCGGGATGGCTGGCGCTCGGCGCAACATCTGATCGCATGCGGGTGGTCGCATCGCTGACCGCATTGCGGCTCGACGACGAATTGACCAGAAGAAGCATGATCGACAGCCCGACCTCTCGCCTGGGTGGCCTCATCGTGGGCTTGAGGCAGCGAGGTTGGGTCGAAGGCGTCAATTTCCGCTTCGAGCTCCGTTCGACTTTCGGCGCACCGGATAGACTGAAGACCGCGGTCCAGGAGTTGCTCGAGCTTAAGCCGGACGTGATCCTGACCGGCTCGACAGTCGAAACCGGGGCCGTCCTCGCAGTCACCAAAACCATCCCGATCGTCTTCGCGACCTCGAATGACCCTGTCGGCAATGGCTTCGTCCAAAGCCTCGCACATCCCGGCGGCAACGTCACAGGCTTCACCAGCAGCACCGCCGAGATGGGCGGCAAATGGCTTCAGCTCGTCCGGGAGGCCGTGCCGGATATCGCGCGCGTTGGTGTCCTGTTCAATCCGGCGACCACGCCCGGCGCCGGACGATTCTACCTCGACTCCCTCGAGCAAGAAGCCGCGGCGTCCGGAGTGGCGGTGGTGCTCGCGCCCGTCAGCACGGCAGCGGACATTGACGGGGCGATCAGCCGCTTTTCCGAACCGCCAAGGGCGGCGATGATCGCGCTCGTCGACAGCTTCCTGGTGGTCAACCGGCAGGCGATCGTCGCGGCAACCGCGAAATACCGCGTGCCCACGATTTACCCGTTCCATTATTTCATGGATGCGGGCGGGCTGATGAGCTATGGGCCGACGCTTGAAGTGCGCTCAGCCGACTATGTCGATCTCATCCTGCGCGGCACCAAGGCCGGCGATCTTCCGGTGCAATCGCCGCGGAAATACGAGCTCCTGATCAACCGCACGGTCGCCCGCGCGCTGGATTTGACGATCCCATTCACGCTGCTCGCACGCGCCGACGAGATCCGCGAGTGAACGAGACGATCGACCACGGACATTTGCGGACACCTCCCGGCCGGCTGTTCCGAAAATACCTCTACTCGATCGCCGCCCTCGCCTTCGCCGCGCTTGCCATCAACACCGGCTTGGACGTCTGGTTCTCATATCGCGAGCAGAAGCAGCTTCTGGCGGCGACCCAGCGCGAGCAGGCAGCGTCCGCGGCCATTCAGATCGGCCAGTTCATCGGCCAGATCGAAAGCCAGATCAGATGGCTCTCCCGCCTGCCCCCCGAGCTGTCCACGAACGAGGACGATCGTCTGAACGCCATCCGCCTCCTGCGTCTCTCGCCCGCGATCGCGGAAATCGCCGAGCTCGACGCGCAGGGCCGCGAGCAGGTGCGCGTGTCGCGCCGTGTCGCGGACAGGATCGGCAGCAAGGCCGATCTCTCCACCTTGCCCGCCTTTCGCGGCGCCAACGAAAGCCGCGCCTATTACGGACCGGTCTACTTCCTCGGTGACACCGAGCCGTTCATGACGCTTGCCACACGCGGAACGGGCCTCGCGCCGAATGTGATTGTCGCCGAGGTCAATCTTCGCTTCATCTGGGACCTCGTCGCCGGAATCAGGGTGGGCAACACCGGCAAGGCCTACGTGGTCGATCGGATGGGGGTGTTGATCGCACATCCCGATTTGTGGCCGGCACTGCGTCGCAGCGACCTCTCCAGCCATGCGGACGTCCGCGCCGCACTCGATGGCGTGGGGCCGCCCTCGGGCGGCCTGGTCAAGGAGGATCTGTCCGGTCAACGCGTGCTGTCGACCTATGCGACGGTCCCTTCACTGGGCTGGCTGGTGTTCGTCGAGCTCCCGCTCAGCGAAGCCTACGAGCCGATCTATGCATCGATCGGACGTTCGACATTTCTCCTGGTCATTCTGCTGGCCTGTGCGGTGCTCGTCTCTTTGTTTCTCAGCCGGCGCATGACCGTGCCGATCCAGATCCTGACGCAGGGCGCGCGGCGGATCGAGAGCGGCGACCTCGGCCTGCGGCTCGCGATCAAGACCGGCGACGAGCTGGAGGCGCTCGGCGATCAGTTCAACCGGATGGCCGCTCACTTGCGCGAATCCTATGCGACACTCGAACGCAAGGTGATCGAGCGCACCTCGGAGCTGGAGAAGACCCGAGACCAGGCGCTTGCCGAGCACGACGCCGCCGAGCGCGCGCGCAGCGCGGCGGTGGCGGCCAACGAGACAAAATCGCGCTTTCTCGCGGTCGTCAGCCACGAGCTGCGCACGCCGTTGAACGGCGTCATGGGCGTGCTGCAACTGCTCGACGACGGCAGCCTCGGTGAAGCACAGCGGCGCGGCCTCACGACCGCGGCTGCGTCGGGGGAAACGCTGATCGCGCTGGTCGATGCCATCCTGGAATATGCACGCCTGGAGGCCAGCGCCGAAACTCTGGAAACGCGTGATTTCCGGCTCGACCAGCTCATCGAAACGGCCGTCGATCTGATGCGGCCGCAGGCCTTCGGCAAGGGACTGACCTTCGACCTCGCCTGCGATGCGACAGTCAATACCTCGGTGCACGGCGATCCCGTGCGGCTCAATCGCATCCTGCTCAATTTGATCGGCAACGCGATCAAGTTCACCCCGCGCGGCGGCATCGGCCTGAACGCCGCCACCGAGCATCATGACGATCGTGCCCTGCTGCGCATCACCGTTCGCGATACCGGCATCGGCATCGCGCCCGACATGCACGAGCGGATTTTCGAGGATTTCGTCCAGGCCGACGACAGCATCGCGCGGCGGTTCGGCGGCACCGGCCTGGGGCTCGCAATCGCACGCCGCCTTACCCGCCTGATGCGCGGCGAGTTGACGGTGGCGAGCACGCCGGGTGCAGGCAGCTCATTCATGCTTGAAGTGCCGCTCGGTATTGCCGCGAGCGGCATCGCACAAGGCGCGGTTCAGCCATCATCGCGGCAGCTTCGCGTGCTGCTGGTCGACGACGATCCCGTCAATTGCGAGGTCGGCGAAGCCATGCTGAAGAGGCTCGGCCATCACCCCACGATCGCCACGAACGGCGCGTCGGCTATCGCACTCGCCCGCGACCAGGCGTTCGACATCATCCTGATGGATCTGCACATGCCCGACATGGACGGCGTGGAGGCGGCGTCACGGATCGGCAGGCTTGGTCTGCCGAGAATGCCGCGCATCATCGCCGTGACGGCCGACGTGTCGCGCCGCGCCCGCGAACGGCTTGCAGGGGCAGGCATCGCCAAGATCGTCAGCAAGCCTATCCTGATCAATGCGCTGCGCGAGGCGATCGAGGACGAACCGCGGGACGAGCCGGCAGCAGTGCAACTTGCCGCGGGCGCGTTGATCGACCGGCATTTCATCGACGACCAGAAGGAGCTGCTGGGCGCCGCGCAAATCGAAAAGCTCCGCCGGCTTCTGCATCAAACGAGCGAGCAACTGATCGGCGACATCGCCAAGGCCGCCGAGATTGGCGAACACACGCAGTTCGCGCGTTGCGCGCATCAACTCGGCAGCGCCGCGAGCGCGCTCGGCCTCGTCCGCCTGTTCGAGCGCTGCCGCGAGATCGAGCTGGCAGCAGCCACGATGTCACCGTTCGAATGCCAGAGTGCCGCCAGCGAGCTGGTCGCGCTTCGGCAGGCCTCGATGAGCGCGCTGGACGAATTGCTCCGGCCGGCCTAACAGCGTCCGGTCAACTGGCCGCGGCGGGTTTGCGCTCGCCTGCTTCGTCGTCCTCTCGCCCAAAACGTTCGACCAGAAAGTCGATGAACAACCGCACCTTCACCGACAGGTGCCGGGTCGGCGGATACACCGCATAGAGCGCGAGCGGCGGCGCTGAATAGTCGTCCAGCACCGTCCGCAGCTGGCCTTTTCGCAACGCATCGGCGGCGATGAATTCGGGAAGCAGCGCGAGCCCCCTGCCCTTGATTGCGACATCGCGCAGCACTTCCGCATTATTGACGCAGAGCGACCAGGCCGGCTGGATCCAGTGATCGCCATCGGCGCCTGTCAGCTTCCACTGATTGCCGGTGAGCAGGAAGCCGTAGGTCAGCGACGCATGCTCGCGCAGATCCTGCGGATGTTTTGGCGTGCCGTGACGTGCGAGATAATCGGGCGAAGCGCAGATCATGCGCGCCACCGGCATGATTTTTCGCGCGATCAGGCTCGAGGACTCCAATTCCGCGATCCGTAACGTCACGTCAAAGCCGTCCTGGACGGGATCGAGCAGGTCGTCGCTGAGGACCAGTTGGAGCTGCAGCTCCGGATACCGCGCCATGAAATCGGCGAGCACCAGCCCGAGCCGCATCGTGCCGAACGACATCGGCGCGTTGACGCGCAACAAGCCGCGCGGCGCCGACTGGGCTTGCGTCACCGCCTGATCGGCGGCCTCGATTTCCGAGAGGATCACGACCGCGCGCTCGAAATAGCGCTGGCCGTTCTCGGTCGGACTCGCATGCCGCGTGGTCCGATTCAGGAGCTGCACGCCGAGGCTCTCCTCGAGGTCGGCGATGTATTTGCTGATCGCCGAGCGCGACAGCCGCAACTGGCGGCCGGCCTCGGCAAAGCTGCCGCTTTCGACAACTTTCACGAAGGCCCGGAGGCTGACCACCTTATCCAAGGGCAGACCCCCGGAATTGCTTCCAAATTGTAGACATAGACGTCATATTTGCATGGATTGTCTCCAATCCAAAGCGGCACGATATTGACAGCCAGAGCAAGACCGCTCCCCGAGTTTTGGAGGACGACAATGTCTGGACTGCACCACGTCACCGCGATTGCCGGCGATCCCATCAGGAATTTCGGATTTTACACCAGGGATCTGGGCCTGCGCTTCGTCAAGAAGACGGTCAATTTCGACGATCCCGGCACCTACCACTTCTATTATGGTGACGAGACCGGCCGCCCCGGCACCATCCTGACCTTCTTCCCGTGGGCCGGCGTGCCGGCCGGGCGCCGCGGCGTCGGCGAAACGCACCAGACCGCCTTCCGGGTGCCGCAACGCTCGCTCGGCTATTGGACGCAGCGCTTCACCGAGAAGGGCGTTGCTTACGAGGCGCTGGAGAAGCGCTTTGGCGAGTCCGTGCTGCCGTTCACCGACCCTGACGGCATGGCACTCGCGCTTGTCGGCGTTCCCGGTGCCGAGAACAAGCCCGGCTGGAGCAACGGCGACGTGCCGGCCGAGCACGCGATCCGCGGCTTCCACGGCGTGACGTTGCTGCTCGACAGCGCGGCGAAGACGGCCGCCGTCCTCACCGACGTGTTCGGCTTCAAGGAGACCGGCCGCGAAGGCTCCGTGATCCGCTTCAAGGCGCCGGGTGCTGTCGAAGGCAGCGTCGTCGACATCTACGAGGCCAAGGGATTTTTGCGTGGGCATCAGGGTGGCGGCTCCGTGCACCACATCGCCTTCCGCGCGGTCGACGACGCCGAGCAGGGCAAGATGGCGCAAAAGCTCGTGAGCAATCACGGCCTGCATCCGACCGAGCAGAGGGACCGCAACTACTTCCGCTCGATCTACTTCCGCGAACCCGGCGGCGTGCTGTTCGAGATCGCGACCGATATCCCCGGTTTCGCCGTCGACGAGCCCGTCGCGACGCTCGGACATGACCTGAAGCTGCCGAGCTTCCTCGAAGCGCAGCGCGAGCAGATCGTGGGTGTCCTGCCGAATTTGGAAGAGAGGGTGTCGTGACCGGGAATTCATTCATCCATCGCTTCGAGCCCGCGACCAGCGCGGGCTCGCCTCCTCTCCTGCTGCTGCACGGCACCGGCGGCGACGAGAACGATCTGCTCGGGCTTGGCAAAATGATCTCGCCCGGCTCCGCCCTGCTCTCGCCGCGCGGACGCGTGCTGGAGCACGGCATGCCGCGCTTCTTCCGCCGCCTCGCCGAAGGTGTATTCGACGAGGAGGACGTTCGCCGACGCGCCCTCGAACTCGGCGACTTCGTCGCGGATGCACGGCAGCGCTACGGCCTCGCCGCGCCTGTCGCGGTCGGCTTCTCCAACGGTGCCAACATCGCCGCCGCGCTGTTGCTGCTGAAGCCGGATGTGCTGGCAGGCGCGATCCTGCTGCGCGCGATGGTGCCGCTGTCGGATCCGCCGAAGGCCGAGCTTGCGGGCAAGCCGGTGCTGCTGCTCTCCGGCCAGGCCGATCCGATCGTGCCGGCGAGCAATTCTGCGCAACTTGCAGCGCTATTGTCCGAGGCGGGTGCGCACGTCGACCACAAGGTGCTGCCGGCTGGCCATCAATTGTCGCAGGCCGACGTCACGCTTGCCCGAGGCTGGATCGGCAGCGGCAACGCGAAGGCGGCCTGAACCAACAGACGGCGCATCGTTCCAGGCGGTGCGCCGCTACTTACTCGAACCAGCCGCGCCGCTTGAACCAGATCAGCGGCAGCACGCCGCTGGCAATGATGGCGAGCCACGCCAACAGATAGCCGAACGTCCAGTCCAGCTCCGGCATGTGCTTGAAGTTCATGCCCCAGATGCCGACCAGGATGGTGGGCGGCACGCCGACGACGGAGACGATCGTCAAAATCTTGAACAGCTCGTTCTGCTGGATGTTGATGAACCCGAGCACGGCATCGAGCAGAAGCTGGATCTTGTCGGTCAGCCGCGTCTCGTAGTCGCCGAGCGAAACGACGTCCTTCGATACGGCGTGAAGCCGCTTCTTCGATGCCTCCGTGATCCATTCGCTTCCGACGTCGCCGGCAAACGACGCAATTCGCCCGACGCCCAGCAGGACGTCGCGCGTCTTGGCGAGACGGTCGGCCAGTTCACCGATGTTTTCCAGCGCCTCGCGCATCCTGCGGCTGGACCGGATCGGCCGCTTGGTGCGAACCAGTCCGCCCCTGAAGACGCTCCGCGACAGCGTATCGACTCTCACGGCGAGATGCTCCAGAGCATCGGCGCCGCGGTCGATCATGGCCTCGAGCAGGCTGGTGAACACGCACATGCCGTTCTCGAGGGTGTCATCGGAGCCGACGCGCTTGCTGACCTGGTCGAAAATGGGCAGCTCCGCAAAGCGCACCGTCACCAGCACATGCGGGCCAATGATAAAACCCACCGGCGTAATCTCGGCCTCGTTGTCCTCGTTGAGCCGGACCGCGGGCGAGCCGAGATAAAGCGTGCCGTGATCGAAGATCAGGCGGCTCGACGCCTCGATCTCGCTGAGCGACTCCGCGGACGGAATGCGTATCTTCAGCAATCGCTCGACGAATTGCTTTTCCTGCGCGGTCGCATCCAAAAGATCAGCCCAGATGATCTCGGACGGCATTTCCGCGCCAATGTTCTGCCACTCGTCGGATGGCCACCTGTACAGTTTGAGCAAGAAACGAACTCCGCATACCCTAGCGCCGGATCGCACGGCATGCGGCCATCCTGCGCTGAGCTAACGCATGAGGGTTCCGATCGTTCAAAGCCGGGGGAGCATCAGAGGCGGCGTAATCCAACCAAGAGGGCGCGGCCTCCTCCGACGATGCCATCATGCCGGTGTTTTGCCCGACGGGTCAATGGCATCGCGGAACGCGCAGCGCGCAAACCGGTGAATCACGCTACGCGCAAACCATCGAAATGATTATCCCCGGCTACTGTGCATGGGGTTGTTTTTCAGGTTTTTGTTTGGACCGCTCTTCAGCGGAGCTGCCCACTCCCACATGGGGAGTGGGCACAGTAACGGACGCCGCGCTAACGCAGCCCCTACTCCCACGCCCATGTCGAGAAATCATTCTCGTACTGCGGGATGTCCTTCCAGACGCCCTTCAGCTTCTTGTTGGTGATGGTGATCAGCTGCGGTTGGTACAAATAGCCGGAGACTGCGTCGGTTGCCAGCATGCGCTGCGCATCGCCGAGAAGCTTTGCGCGGGCGGCCTCGTCCGGCGTCGACACGATCTGCTTGTAGAGAGCGTTGAACGCCGCGTTGTTGTAGCCGAGGTAGTAGTCCGGCTCGGTGATCTTGACGAGGTCGATCGGCTCGACATGGCTGACGATGGTGAGATCGAAATTGTGCGGCCCGTTGCCGGCGAACACCTGCGACAGCCACTGCGCCCATTCAACGTTTTCGATCTTGGCGATGATACCGACCTTCGCGAGCTGAGCCGCCAGGATCTCGCCACCCTGCCGCGCATAGGACGGCGGCGGAAGTTTCAGCGACAGCTCGAGCGGCGTGATGATGCCCGCTTCCGCCAGCAGCTTCTTCGCCTTCTCGGGGTCGTAGGGGTTGATGCCGGTGGTGTCGATGAAGCCGAGCGCGCCCGGCACGTAGAAGCTGCCGATCGGCGTGCCGAAACCGTCAACCGCGCCGTCGATCATCGCCTTGCGGTCGATCGCGGCGAGGATGGCACGGCGCACGCGGACGTCGTCGAGCGGCTTCTTGCGCTCGTTGATGCCGACGATGGTCTTGGCGCGGGAGCCGCCGACCATGACGTTGAAGCGTGGATCGGCCTTGAACTGGGCGATAGTGCGCTGGGCCGATACGCGCGGGAACGCATCGACATCGCCGGAGAGCAGCGCCGCGGTCTGCGCCGCCGGATCGGAAATGAAGCGGATCGTCACCTTCGACAGCTTGATCGCGGCCGCGTTGCGATAATCGGCCCACTTGTTCAGTGTGATCGAAGAGCCCTTGGCCCAGGCCCCGAGCTGATAAGGCCCGGTGCCGACCGGCTGCGTACCGTTGGTGGG
Organism: Bradyrhizobium sp. LB8.2; assembly: GCF_040548035.1. NCBI lineage: Bacteria > Pseudomonadati > Pseudomonadota > Alphaproteobacteria > Hyphomicrobiales > Nitrobacteraceae > Bradyrhizobium > Bradyrhizobium sp. LB8.2. Next base: position 237,059 of record NZ_JBEPQV010000002.1, read on the forward strand.
TGCGCTCTTCGGCTCGACGATCGAGCCGCTCGCCTGCCCCAGCAGGAACGGCAAGTTCGGCTCGGAATATTTCACCGAGATCACGACCGTATCGGCGTCGGGCGCATCGACCTTCTCGAAGGCCTGGAACAGGCTCTTGTCCTTGTTGGTGCTGGTGGCGACAGCGTTGCGCTCGAACGAGAACTTGACCGCCGCGGAATCGAACGCCTCGCCGTTGTGGAATTTGACGCCCTTGCGCAGCTTGAACGTATAGGTCTTCAGGTCGGGCGAGGCGGTCCAGCTCTCCGCCAGCAACGGCGCGACGGTGCCGTCCTCGTTGATCTTGGTCAGCGTCTCGTAGATGTTGTAGAGCGTGACTTCGGCGATCGCGGCAGCGGCGGCGTTGGTGGGATCGAGGCCGGGTGGCTCCAGCGCCATCGCCATGACGACGCTGTCCTTCTTGCTCTGCGCCAGCACCGGCAAAGGGGCCGCGGCAAGCACGGCGGCGAATGCGACGATCGATAATTTCCTCAACATGCGTAACTCCCGGCCTTCTCTATTCCCAGCCTACGCTAATCCCGCCGCGGACGCTAACCTTCCACGGGCAATGGCGGCAACGCCATCACGGCCTCCGCCTTGTGGCAGGCGGCGAGATGCGTCTCGCCCACCTTGCGTAGCTCAGGCAGAACCTCGCGGCAATGCTGGTGGGCGAGCGCGCAACGGGTGACATAGGGACATCCGCTCGCGGCCGCCGATTGCGAGGCGATCGCCTGGGCTCCGCGCCGGCGCCGGCCGCCGCCGGCGCGCGCCCGAGGCACGGCATCCAGCAATGCTCGGGTATAGGGATGGGCACAGCGCTCGAACAAATCCTCGGGACGGCCCTGCTCGACGATCCGGCCGAGATACATCACCGCGACCTCATCGCAGAGATAGTCGACGACCGCGAGGTCGTGGCTGATCAGGACATAGCTCAGCCCGAACTGCTCCTGGAGATCCTGCATCAGGTTCAAGACCTGCGCCTGCACGGAGACGTCCAGCGCGGAGACCGGCTCGTCGGCGACGATCAGCTTCGGTTGGGTGATCAGCGCGCGCGCAATGGCGATGCGCTGGCGCTGGCCGCCGGAGAACTCGTGCGGATATTTCTCCATGTCGGCATCGCGCAAACCCACTTGCCGCAGCACCGCAGCGACGCGCGCGCGAAAAGTCCTACGATCGGCGTCTTCCAGCACGGTCAGCGGCTCGGCAACGATGCGCGCGATGGTCTGGCGCGGGTCGAGCGATCCGTAAGGGTCCTGGAACACCATCTGGAAATCGCGGCGGGCGCGGCGCAATTCGTCGGCGGAGATGCGGTTGAGATCGCGGCCAAGCAGCGCGACCTGGCCCGAGGTCGGCCGTTCCAGTGCCATCACCACCCGCGCGAAGGTCGACTTGCCGGAGCCGGACTCGCCGACGATGCCAAGGCTCTTGCCGGCATCGACCCGCACACTGACACCATTGAGCGCGCGCACCTGCCCCGGCGGACGGAACAGGCTCTCGCGCGGCAACGTGTAGCGCTGCTCGAGATCCTTCACGTCGAGAAGAGGCGCCGTGCTCATGCGGACAGCGCTCCGACGTTCGCGGCCATGGACACGTTCGTCCGGATGCAGCGCACGAAGTGGCCAGGTCCGACGTCCACCATCGGTGGAAGCGCGGTCCGACACGACTCGATCACGAGCGGACACCGATCGGCGAAGGTACAGCCGGAAGGCAGATCCGCGAGCTCCGGCACCGTGCCCGAGATCGTCGTCAGCCGCGTCCCCTTGCGTGCGCCGAGCTTCGGCCGGGCGCGGAACAGGCCCTGCGTGTAGGGATGTCCCATCCGCCGGAACACCTCGTCGGTCGGCCCGCTTTCGACGACCGTGCCGCCATACATCACCATCATCCGCTGCACGTTCTCGGCGATAACGCCGAGATCGTGCGAGATCAGGATCATCGACATGCCGCGTTCATCGACGAGGTCGGCGATGAGGTCGAGGATCTGGCCCTGGATGGTGACGTCGAGCGCCGTGGTCGGCTCGTCCGCGATCAGAAGGTCCGGCTCGCAGGCGAGCGCCATCGCGATGGTGACGCGCTGGCGCTGGCCGCCGGAGAATTGGTGCGGATAGGCATCGATGCGCCTGGCCGGATCGGGTAGCCCGACGCGGTCGAGCAAGGCGATCGTCTCTTTACGCGCCTGCGCCGCCGAGTATTTCTTGTGACGGCGCAGCGGCTCGGCGACTTGATGGCCGATCGTGTGCATTGGGTTGAGCGCGGTCATCGGCTCCTGGAAGATCATGCTGATGCGGTTGCCGCGCAGGCTGCAATAATCCGCATCCGAAAGCCCGACGAGCTCGCCTCCATCCAGCTTGATGCTGCCGGTGACGACCGCGCTGTCGGGCAGCAGTCCCATCAGCGACAGCGCGGTCACCGACTTGCCGCAGCCGGACTCGCCGACGAGCCCGAGCGTCTCGCCGCGTTTCAGGACGAAGCTGACGCCGCGCACCGCCTGTGCCGGCCCGCGGCTCGTGTTGAGGTGTACGCCGAGATTTTCGACCTCGATGAGCGGCATGGTCGAGCGCTCGCTCATCGTCATCGCTCCCGTGCCAGTCGTGGATCGAGCAGATCGCGCAATCCGTCGCCGAGGAGATTGAGGCCGAGCACGGCGACCGCGATCGCAGCGCCCGGATAGACCGCGAGCATCGGCGACTGGAATAGCAATGTCTGTGCGTCGTTCAGCATGCGGCCCCATGACGGCTGCGGCGGCTGCGTACCGAGCCCGAGATAGGACAGCGCGGCCTCCGCGAGGATCGCGAGCGCGAACTGGATGGTAGCCTGCACGATCAGGATCGACAGGATGTTGGGCAGGACGTGCTCGATGGTGATGCGGAAATATCCCTTCCCCGCCGCGCGCGCGGCCAGCACGAATTCGCGCGCCCAGATCGCGTTGGCCGAGCCGCGCGTCAGCCGGATCAGCGTCGGAATCTGAAAGATGCCGATGGCGACGATCGAGGTCACCATGCCGGGCCCGACGACCGCGGAGAGCATGATCGCGGACAGCACGGCCGGAAAGGCGAAGGTGAAATCGGAGAAGCGCATGATGATCTCTTCGGTCCAGCCGCGCCGGGCCGACGCCACCAGGCCGAGGCAGACGCCGAAGGTGAGACCGATGCTCACCGCGATGATGCCGACCATGATGGTGGAGCGGGCACCCGCGAGCAGCAGCGAGACGATGTCGCGGCCGAAGACGTCGGTGCCGAGCCAGTGCGCGGCCGAGGGCGGCCGGAGCTTCGAGGCGATGTCGATCTCGTAGGGTGACCACGGCGTCCACACCAGCGAGAGCAGTGCGGAGGCGAGCACCAGCAGGCTCAGCGCACCGCCCAGCACAAAACTGCGATGGCGCAGCGCGCGGCGCCAGAAGGTCCGGGCCGGCAGAGCACGCGTTGCGGCCGGCGCGTCGACAAGGGTGGTCAGCGGCGCGCTCACAGGTCGTGGACCTTGATGCGGGGATCGACGAAAGCATAGAGCACGTCGACCACGAAATTGACGATGACGACCATGGTCGCGAGCAGCATCACGCAGTTGCGCACCACGATCAGATCGCGGTTGGCGATCGACTGGAAGATCAGGCGGCCGAGACCCGGCAGATAGAACACGTTCTCGATCACGATGGTGCCGGCCAGCAGATTGGCGAATTGCAGCCCCATCACTGTCATCACAGGGATCATGGCATTGCGCAGCACGTGGCGCCACAGCACCTCGCGCTTGCCTAGCCCCTTCGCGCGCGCCGTGCGGACGAAGTCTTCACGTAGCACTTCCAGCACCGCCGAGCGCGTGACACGCGCGAGGATCGCGGCCTGCACCACCGCGAGCGAGACCGCCGGCAGCAGCAGCGACTTGATACCGAGCCAGATGCCGTCCTCCCAGCCGGGAAAGCCGCCCGCGGAGAGCCATTGCAGCCGCACCGAAAACAACAGCACCAGCAGGATCGCGAACCAGAAATTCGGCAGCGCGATGCCTACCTGCGTTAACGACATCACGCCGACATCGCCGAGCTTGTTGTGATTGGCCGCGGTGTAGATGCCGGCCGAGAGCGCCAGCGTCACCGTGATCAGCATCGCAATGATCGCAAGCGGAATGGTCAGCACCAGCCGCTCCGCGATCAAGCTCGCGACCGGCGTGCCGTAGACATAGGAGTTGCCGAGATCGCCGACGAGAAGGCCCCTGATCCACTGCAAATAGCGAACCGCCAGCGGCTGGTCGAGCCCGAGCTTGACGGTGAGCGCGCGCACCGCGTCGGCCGAGGCATCGGCGCCCATCAGCATCTGCGCGGCATTGCCCGGAAGAGCATCCAGCACCAAAAAAATGATCACGGATGCGCCGACCAGCGTCGCCAGCAAAGTCAGCAGACGGCGGAGGACAAATACGCTCATGCGCGCTCGGATTCAGGGATCATCCGCGGCACGATCAACACGTCCGGGCGCCGGAGGCAAGTCCTTTGCAAACAAGTCCTTTGCTGCATGCCCATCTGCTCAATCCGGCCAGCGGGACAGAAGGTCGTGCGAAGCCTCGAACAGCGCGCTCACGCGCAGCAAGTCCGCATCGCTGCGGAAGCGGCCGACGAGCTGAAGGCCGATCGGCAGGCCGTCGCGGCCGAAGCCGCACGGCAGACTGATGGCGGGATGTCCGGTCATGTTGAACGGCATGGTCCAGGGGAACCAGTGCGGCCGGACGCTGTCAAAGTGCTTGCCGTCGATCTCGATGGTGCCGAACAGGTCTTGATCGATCGGCAGCGCGGTGCGCGTGAGGGTCGGCATCGCCAGCAGGTGCCCGCGCGCAAGCAGGGATTGCACCCGGCGGAACAACGCCGTGCGCGCGAACATCGCTTCCTGATAGGCGACGCCGCTGACGTTGGTCGCAAGCGCGACCTGCTTGACGAAGGCTTCGCTGAGGGCGTCGCCGTGCTCGGCCACGAGCTTTGAAAAGCGCGTGCGCCAGACCGTGTGGTTGATGGCGCGCCAGATCGGTTCGATGTCGAACCCCTCGCCGGAAAATTCCTCGAGCTCGGCACCGAGCCCGGCGAGCCGGTCGAGACTCGCCTTGAAGCCGGCGTCGACATCTGCAGAGACAGGGCGTCCGGGCGGCGACAGGCAGTACAGGATTTTCTGCCCACGCAGATCGCCGCGCGGCAGAGCGGTGCCGATGAAGTCAGGCACGGGAACGCCGATCGACCAGGGATCGCAGGAATCCTCGCCGGCCATCGCCTGCATCATCAGCGCGGTGTCGGCGACGGTTCGCGTCATCGGCGTGACATAGGTCTGGTTGCCGAAGGCATCGAGCGCTTGGCTGTGCGGGATGACGCCGTTGCTCTGCTTCAGCCCGACCACGCCGTTGCAGGCGGCGGGAATCCGTGTCGAGCCGCCACCATCGGTCGCGATCGCAAGCGGCGCGATGCCGCTGGCAACGGCGACCGCCGCGCCGCCGCTGGAGCCGCCCGACGACCGCTCCGCGCTCCAGGCGTTGCGGGTGCGGCCGAACAGCGGCGAGTCGGTCAGGCACTTGCTCCCGAATTCCGGCGTGGTGGTCTTGCCGATCAGGATCGCGCCTTGCGCACGCAGCCGCGCGACCACCACGGCATCCTCGTTCGGCACATTGTCCTTGTAGGGAACGGCGCCGAAAGTGGTCTTCACGCCTCTGGTGTTGACGATGTCCTTGACGGTGACCGGGATGCCGTGCAGCAGGCCGAGTGGTTCGCCGGCCATCATTTTGCGCTCGGCCGCGCGCGCCTCTGCCATCGCCTCGCCGCCACAGAGCGTGATGAAGCAGTTCAACTGGGGCTGGAGCGCCTCGGCGCGCGCGAGCACGGCGCTGACAAGTTCGACGGGGGAGACTTCCTTGCGGTCGATGCGCGCGCGCATTTCGGTGGCGGACAGGAAACAGAGATCATCGTTCATAGAAGGACCGCCTCGCGTCAGGATGCGCGGACCTTGCCAGCGTGCACCGATCCTGTCCATTTCGGCTTGCGCATGGCCGCAGTCCACCGAGACAACTCGGAAATGGGGCAAGGCCTGACGCGCTAGCTACCAGCTCCAATTGATCTCGTGGCTCCACGGCGGATCGGCACCGGGACGGGTGCAGGTCAGGCCGGCGCAACTGGCGGCAAAGGACAGCGCACGGCGAAGCTCGTCCGCGCCGATGTCCTTCAACTGTTGTCGGGCGAGACGCCCCTGCTTGTGCAGGGCGAACAACAGCGCCGCCTGAAAACTGTCGCCCGCGCCGATGGTGTCGGCCACCTCGACCTTGGGCGCGGCGACCTCGATCGGCCCTGCCCCCGCATGCCACGCGATGGCGCCGCTGTTGCCGCGGGTGACGACGACAAGGCTCGCGCCCCGTGCGAGCAGCGTGCCGGCGCGCTGGTGATACGGCTCGTCGCCGAACAGGTAGGCGAAATCGACGTCCGACATCTTGATGAGATCTGCGCTGTCGGCGAACTCCGCCATGCGCGCGAGATAGGCGGGCTTGTCCTTGACGAGGTTGGGCCGGGAGTTCGGATCGAAGGAGATTGTCGACAACGCCCGTGCGTCCGCGATCAGGGCCTTGGTCTCGGCGGCACCCCGGTCATTGACAAGCGTGGTCGAGCCGACATGGAGGGCTTCGACGGTCGCGAATGGAATAGTGCCGCGCCGATAGGTCCAGTTCCGCGTCGCAGTCTCGGCATCGTAGAACGCGTAGTGCGACTCGCCCGCGACGATGCGAACGAAGGCGAGCGTGGTCTGGTGATCGCTGCTTGTAGCGAGAGCGAGTTCGACATTCGACACTGTCGCGTGATCGGCGATCATCTGCCCGAACAGGTCGGTCGAGATGCCGCCGACGAAGCCTGTCGGCGCACCCAGCCGCGCCATGCCGATCGCGACGTTGAGGCAGGAGCCGCCGACGGCCGGCATTACCGCTTCGCGCCCGTCGATGTTTCGCGTCGGGACGAAATCGATCAGCGCATCGCCGCAGGTAATCAGCATTCGCTTCGACCTCTGGCCATCGCGGCACGGCTGCCGCGATCAACCTCGCGCAGCAGCTTGTAGACCTCGCGCTTGCGGGCGTGAAAGGCCGCGATGTCGGGCGCGGTCGGCTCGCTCTTCCGTCCCAGAGCCGACATTTTGGCCATGGTCTCGCCGATCGAGGCATAGGCGCCGCCGGCCACCGCGCCGAGCATCGCGGCGCCGAGCAGCACCGGTTCTTTCGTCTGCGGCAGCGCGACCGTGAGGCCGGTGGTGTCCGCCATGATCTGCCGCACCAGCGGGCTACGGCTCGCTCCTCCGCCCATGATCATGATGCTGGAGCGAACGCCATGCGCGGCAAAGGCCTCGATCACCTCGGCAAGCCCATAGGCGAGCCCGCACAGGCCGGCGACGAACAGCCGTTCCATCGAGGCGATATCGGTATCGAGATCGAGGCCTGCGATCACCGCGCGCGTGTCAGGATCGGCGTAGGGCGAGCGGTTGCCGATGAACTCGGGAAGGACATGGACGTCGCGGGCCAGCAGCGCGGCGCGGCTGGCGCCGCCTGCACGAGCGATGATGCGGCGCTCGAGGAACTCGATGAGGTCGACGCCCTCACTGCGCGCCGCCGCGCTCGCTTCGGCAAAGCCGGGATGCGATTTGAGGAGATGATCGATCGCCGCGCCCGCAGCCGACTGACCGCCTTCGTTGAGCCAGAAGTTCGGCACCATGCCGGAATAGTAAGGACCCCAGACGCCCGGCACGAAGCACGGCTCCTTGGTCGTCGCCATGATGCAGGCCGACGTGCCCATGATATAGGCGAGCCGGTCGCTGACATCGGTCGCGCCGTCCGAGTCATCACGACCGCCGATCGCGCCGATGCCGCCGGCATGGGCATCGATCAGGGACGCACCGACCGGTGTGCCCACAGACAGGCCGAGGTCAGCCGCGGCAGTGCGGGTGAGACCTGCACCCAGGCCCGTACCGGGGGCGACGATCTCGGTGCCAATCCGGGCATATTTCTCGGCCACGAAATCCGAGAGGCCGATGCGCTGAAAGAACGGCGCGCTCCAGCCGCCGCCATCATGCGCGAGGTAGTTCCATTTGCAGGTGACGGTGCAGGTCGAGCGCTGCAGCGAGCCGGTCGCGCGCCAGGTCAGGTAATCCGCCAGATCGAAGAAGTGCCCTGCAGCGTCGAAGCTCGCGCGCATGTGCCGCTTCAACCACAGCAGTTTCGGCATCTCCATCTCGGGCGAGATCGAGCCGCCGACGTAGCGCAGCACGGCGTCACCGGTTTCGTTGATCAGCCGCGCCTCAGCCGTGGCGCGATGGTCCATCCAGACGATGACGTTGCGTTGCTTGTCGCCGGAGGCACTGACCGTGACCGGCTCGCCTTGCCGGTCGAGCACCACGAGGGAACAGGTCGCGTCGAAGCCAATGCCGCCGACGCTGTCGGGCGCGATGCCAGCCTCCGCCATCGCGGCTCGCACTGATCTCACGCAAGCGTCCCAGATATCCTGGGATGACTGTTCGACGATGTCGCCGGCCTCGTGCCAGGTCCTGATCGGATGCCGTGCGATCGCCAGCAAGGTGCCGGCCTCGTCAAATACCCCTGCCCGCGTGCTCGTGGTCCCTACATCGACGCCGATATACGCTCGCGGCATTGTCGCTCCCGGTCGCTTCGTCAATTTTGACGCAAGCCTACCAGCAAGTGTAGCCGCCATCCACCAGCACAATGCTGCCGGTCATCAGGCTCGCCGCCTCTGAGGCAAGGAATAGTACGACGGAGGCGATCTCATCGACCTGCCCCATCCGCGCCATCGGGGTTCCACCAATCCAGGCATCGTACATTCTTGGATTGCTCTTCACGAAGGCGTTGAGGGGCGTCTCGATATAGGTCGGCGCCACCGCGTTGACGCGGACGCCGCGCGCGCCCCACTCAGCGGCCAGCGATTTGGTGAGATGGTGCACCCCTGCCTTGGAGGCATTGTAGAAGCACTGCTCCTGCGGCTTGTTGACGATGAAACCCGACATCGAGCCGACATTGACGATGGCGCCGCGCTTGGCGTTGAGCATGTGCTTGCCGAACTCTCGGCAGCACCAGAAGGTGCCGTTGAGATTGACGTCGATCACATTGAGCCAGTGCTCGTCGGTCACGGTCTCCGCCGGCGTCTCGCTACGGGCAATGCCGGCATTGTTGACGAGGATGTCGACGTTGCCATAGCGGGCGACGAGATCGCTCGCGACCTCCGCGACGCGCCTGGTGTCGGTCACGTCCATGATCGCCGTCTCGGCGTCGTAGCCCTTCGCCTTCAGGCTCTCTTTCGCGCCGTCGGCGACCTTGCTGTCGCGATCGCCGATGACGACCCTGGCGCCGGCTTCAGCCAGCGCCTCGGCGCAGGCGAACCCGATGCCCTGCCCGCCACCCGTGATGAACGCGGTCTTGCCAGTCAGCTTGAATTTTTCCAGGTACATGGTGGTATTTCCGTTTCTTTGCCGTTTCTTTGCCGTTTCTTGCGGTCTCTTGTCAGCCTCGAATGGCGTTGCCGCTCGCGTCGAAGCGATGGATCCGTGCGGGGTCCGGCACCAGCGACACGTGGTCGCCGGCGTGCAGGCTCAATTCACCGATGTAGCGCGCCGTCAGCATCCCGAGCTCACCGGCATCGACATAGAGGAAGGTGTCGCTGCCGAGATGCTCGGCGACCGCGATCGTGCCCTGCCAGCCGCCAGTGCCGTCGCGTTCGATCTTGAGATGCTCCGGCCGTACGCCGATCGTTGCTGCGCTCTTCTGCAAGGCGTGCCCGCCGGTGACGAAGTTCATCTTGGGCGAGCCGATGAAGCCGGCGACGAAGAGGTTGGCCGGCTTCTCGTAGAGATCCAGCGGCGAGCCATATTGCTCGATCTTGCCGCCGTTGAGCACCACGATCTTGTCGGCCATGGTCATGGCTTCGACCTGGTCGTGGGTGACATAGATCGCGGTGGTGCCGAGCTGCTTCTGAAGCCGCGTCACCTCGATGCGCATCTGCACGCGCAGAGCCGCGTCGAGGTTGGAGAGCGGCTCGTCGAACAGAAATGCCTTTGGTTCGCGGACAATGGCACGCCCGATCGCGACGCGCTGGCGCTGACCGCCGGAGAGCTCGCGCGGCTTGCGGTCGAGATAAGGCGTGAGGTTCAGCGTCGCGGCGGCAGCCTCGACCTTGCGGTTGGTCTCGTCCTTGGAAAGGCCGGCCATCTTCAGGCCGAAGCCGATATTGCCGCGCACGCTCATATGCGGATAGAGCGCGTAGGACTGGAACACCATCGAGAGCCCACGCTTCGCGGGGGGCGTATCGACCACGTTCTTGCCGTCGATCAGGATCTTGCCGCCGGAGACGTCCTCGAGCCCGGCGATTAGCCGCAGCAGCGTGGTCTTGCCGCAGCCTGATGGTCCGACGAACACCACGAAGGAGCCGTCCGCGATCTCGAGATCGGCGCCCTTGATGATGTGCACGGGGCCGAAGGATTTCTGCACGTCCTGAAGTGTGATCTGACCCATGATCCGGCAGCCCTTCTTACTTTACCGCGCCGAAGGTGAGCCCGCGCACGAGCTGCTTCTGGCTGAACCAACCAAGGACGATGATGGGCGCGATCGCCAGCGTGGAAGCCGCCGACAGCTTGGCCCAAAACAATCCTTCCGGACTCGAATAGGACGCGATGAACACCGTGAGCGGCGCGGCGTTCGAGGTCGACAGATTGAGCGTCCAGAACGCCTCGTTCCAGGCCAGGATCAGATTGAGCAGCATGGTCGATGCGAGCCCCGGGATCGCCATCGGCGTCAGGACATAGACCAGCTCGCGGCCGATGGTGGCGCCGTCCATGCGCGCGGCTTCCAGGATGTCGCGCGGGATCTCCTTGAAATAGGTGAAGAGCATCCAGATTACGATCGGCAGGTTTCCGAGGCACAGGATGAAGACGAGGCCGATGCGGGAATCGAGCAGGCCGAAGGACTTGTAGATCAGGTAGATCGGCACCAGCACGCCGACCGGCGGCATCATCTTGGTCGAGAGCATCCAGAGCAGGATGTCCTTGGTGCGCTTGGTCGGCGAGAACGCCATCGACCAGGCGGCGGGAATGGCGATCAAAAGCGCAATGAGCGTCGAGCCGCCGGCGATGATGATCGAGTTCAGCGCGTGGTGAAAATAGTCGCTGCGCTCCTGCACGGTCGCGTAGTTCTCGGTGGTCCAGTGGAAGAACAGGAAGGATGGTGGAATCGCGAAGGCCTCAAGTTCGGTCTTGAAGCTCGCCAGCACCATCCAGAGGATCGGGAAGAAGATCAGGAAGCCGAAAAACCACGCCCCGATCGTCGAGACCACGACCCGCCGCCTCGTCGCCATACGCGCCATGTCTCATGCCTCCAGATTGCGGCCGACGATGCGGACCAGGAAGAAGGCAACGACGTTGGCGATCACGACAGCGACGAGGCCGCCCGCCGAGGCGGTGCCGACATCGTACTGGATCAGTGCCTGCGAATAGATCAGGAAGGCGATGTTGGTGGTCGACAGTCCCGGGCCGCCGCCCGTGGTGACGTAAATTTCAGCAAAGACGGTGAGCAGGAAGATCGTCTCGATCAGGATCACCACCGTGATGGGACGCGCGAGGTGCGGCAACGTGATGTAGATGAAGGTCGAGACCGCGCTGGCGCCGTCCATTTCGGCGGCTTCCTTCTGCTCCTCGTCGAGCGACTGCATCGCAGTGAGCAAAATCAGCGTCGCGAACGGCAGCCATTGCCAGGACACGATCAGGATCACCGCAAACAGCGGCGCGTCGGTAAACCAGTCGATCGGCGTCAACCCGAACATCGAGGCGATCCAGGCAAACAGCCCGGATACCGGATGCATCAGCAGGTTCTTCCAGACCAGCGCGCTCACCGTCGGCATCACGAAGAACGGCGCGATCACCATCAGCCGCACGATGTTAAGGCCGATCACGGGCTGGTCGAGCAGCAGCGCCAGCGGAATTCCGAGCAGGACGGTCAGCGCCAGCACCGAGCCGACCAGCACCAGCGTATTCTGGAGCGACGCGAGGAACGCGGGATCGGTGAGGAAGTAGCGGAAGTTTTCCAGCCCGACGAATGATTCCGAGCCGGGATCGAGCAGACTGTAGTGCAGCGTCGAGAAATAGAGCGTCAGCGCAAGCGGGACGATCATCCAGATGAACAGCAGCCCGACCGCAGGCGTCAGGAGCGTCCGTGCGAGAAGCTGCGTCTGCCGGGTTGCCATTCTTGGCTTCTCCGCTTGCGGGAAGAAGGCGGCCATCCATCCCTAGCGGGTGGATGGCCGCAAGTCTGAGCTCAGGAGGGAGAGCTCGGGTTCACTTGATGTAACCGGCCCGCTTCATCTCGCGCTCGGTTGCGGACTGCGCGGCGGCGAGCGCGGCATCGACCGTCATCGAGCCCGCAAGCGCGGCCGAGAACTGCTGGCCGACCTGCGTGCCGATGCCCTGGAATTCGGGGATCGCCGCATATTGCACGCCGACGTAAGGCACCGGCTTCACGGTCGGCTTGTTCGGATCGGCCGCATCGATCGAGGCCAGCGTCAGCTTGGCGAATGGGGCGACCTTCAGATAATCCGGGTTCTGGTAGAGCGAGGTCCGCGTGCCCGGCGGCACATTTGCCCAGCCTTCCTTCGCGGCGACGGTCTTGGTATAGTCCTTGCTCGTCGCCCAGGCGATAAACTTCTCGGCCGCTTCCGTCTTCTTGGAGCCCGCGGGGATCGCGAGATTCCAGGCCCACAGCCAGTTGGCGTTCTTGCCCAGGCCCGTGTTGGGCGCGAGCGCGAAGCCGACCTTGTCGGCGACCTTGGAGTCCTTCGGGTTGGTGACGAAGGACGCCGCGACCGTGGCGTCGATCCACATCGCGCACTTGCCGGCATTGAACAGCGCGAGGTTCTCGTTGAAGCCGTTCGAGCTCGCACCGGGAGGGCCGGCCTGCTTCATCAGGTCGACATAGGTCGACAGCGTCGCCTTCCATTCCGGGGTGTTGAACTGCGGCTGCCACTTCTCGTCGAACCAGCGCGCGCCGTAGGAATTGGCCATGGCGGAGAGGAACGCCATGTTCTCGCCCCAGCCGGCCTTGCCGCGCAGGCAGATGCCATAGACGCCGGCGCTCTTGTCACTGAGCTTCTTGGCGGCGTCGATGACGAAATCCCAGGTCGGCTTTTCCGGCATCTTCAGGCCGGCCTTGTCGAACAGGTCGGTGCGGTACATCACCATCGAGCTCTCGCCGTAGAACGGTGCGGCATAGAGCTTGCCATCGACGGAGACGGCATCCTTGATCTTGGGCAGGAGGTCGGCGACGTCGTAATCGGCGCCGAGATTGGCGAGCGGCACCAGCCAGCCCTTCTTGGCCCAAATCGGCACCTCATAAGTGCCGATGGTGAGCACGTCGAACTGGCCGCCCTTGGTGGCGATGTCGGTGGTGACGCGCTGGCGCAGCACGTTCTCCTCAAGCGTCACCCATTTCACGGTGATGTCGGGGTTCTTCTTGGTGAATTCAGCCGTCAAACCCTGCATGCGGATCATGTCGCCGTTGTTCACGGTGGCGATCGTCAGGGTCGTTTCGGCCATCGCGGGGACGGCCAGCAACAGGCAAGACGCGCCGCAGACGGCGCCAAGGACGTGTTTCACGGGTGACCTCCCTAGGATCGCGCTTTTGAGCATATGCCCACGCGTTGGGCGTATGTTCAACCGAGGGCGGACCGTTGTCAAGCAGGCGCGAGGGCGTTCGCGCAACTTATGAGTGCTGCGGTGCGGGAGATGGTGTCGTGTGCCGCGAGTGGGGTGGCCGTTGCTCGAGCCGGGCGCACGCAACTTGCTCCACGTCTCCCGCTTGCGGGAGAAGTCGTATCGCATCGAAGATGCGATGCGGGTGAGGGTTTTCTCCTCTTGGGGAGTCTTGCCAGCGGAGAGACCCTCTCCCCGGCCTTCTCCCGCAAGCGGGAGAGGGAGAGCAAGGCCGCCGTCGCGCTAGCTCTGCCTCAGCGCTCGATAATTGCCCTTGCGGTCGTCTCGTCGGTAATGAGCCCGTTGATCAACCGCCCGTTCAGCGCCGCCGCGATCGCCGCCACCTTGGCCGCACCGACTGCGGCGCCGATCGTCGTGGTTTTTGCCGGCACTTCCGGCGGAATGCTGGTCAAGCGTTTGTTGGTGCCGGCTTTGAGCAGGCGGCCCTTGGAATCATAGGCCCAGCCGGTGATTTCGCCGATCGCCCCTTGCCGCATCATCTCGAACAATTCGTCGCGGGTGACGAAGCCGTCGACGTGGACCTGCGCCTTCTGGTCCATCTGGCCGATGCCGACGAGGCGCAAATCCGCCTTGCTCGCGACCGCCTTCACCTTGGCGATCGGCTCGATCCGCACCATCTTGTTGCGCTCGTCCTCGGACGACATCAGGAACGGCAGCGGCATCGGATAGTGCCGCGCGCCGGTGCGATCGGCGAGCCGGCCGACGGTATCGTAGAAGCTCGCAGAACCGTCGGCGGAGATGTTGCCGACCAGCGAGACGATCTGGTGGTTGGGCCGGTCGATCGGCGTGACGCGCTCGACCGCGGCGCGCACCGCCCGGCCCGTGCCGAGCGCGACGATGACGGGCGTCTCCGAACGCAGCGTGGCATCGAGCAGATTGGCGCAGCGTTCGGCAATGCCCGCTGTGGCCTGCGGCGCCGCCGGATCGGCCGGCACCACCTCGCAATGGACGAGATCAAACCGTTCCTTCAGCCGCGCCGCAAGTTCCATGCAGGCTGCGATGGGATGTTCGAGCCGGAAGGTGATGAGCCGCTCGGCGAGACACAGCGAGACCAGCCGCTGCGCCGACGCGCGCGAGACCTGGAGCATTTTTGCGATTTCGTCCTGGGTGTGACCGGCAATGAAATAGAGCCAGCCGGCGCGTGCGGCGTCATCGAGCCTGGACTTTTCGTTCTCAGCGGCCATGGCGGGCGTCAGGCGTCCTTCCAGAAATCGATCATGCGCGCGAACACTCGGTCGGCCCCCGCACCCGACAATATAGCCTGCCCGTCGCGGCCGCGATAATGGCTGCCGCCGACAAATCCCCAGACGGTCATGCCGGCCGCCTTTCCCGCCTGCACGCCGCTGGCGCTGTCCTCGATCACCAGCGTGCGCGCGGGCTCCGCACCCATCTTCGCCGCCGCGTGGAGAAACAGATCGGGCGCCGGCTTGCCGTGCCTGACCATCTGCGCGGTGTAGATCCGGTCGCCGAAATGCGCCCGCAGGCCGGTGACGTCAAGAGACAACGAGACGCGGTCGATGTCGCTGGACGACGCCACGCAAAACGGCGCGCGCAAATCGGAGATCACATCGGCGACGCCGGGAATTGGTTGAAGCGCACCCGCGAATGTCGTCAGTACATGCGACTTCAAGCGTGGCAGAAAGCCCTCCGGCACGACCTGTCCGAGATCCCGATAATGCTGCACGACCGCCTTGGTGCTGCGCCCGAGGAAGAGTTCGAGCGCCTGCTCTACGCTGAGCGCGATGCCGCATTCGGCCAGCACGTCGGACAAGCAGCGACAGCTCAACAGCTCACTATCGACCAGCACGCCGTCGCAGTCGAAGATGATCAGATCGGGTTTTGGCCGGCCCTGGTCCATCCGGCCATTCGATCATATACCCAACTCATGGGCAATAGCTCAGCATACGGCGACCCGGCAATGCCGCGGCAGGAAACCGTAGCCCGGGCTCCATCCCGGCTGCGCGGCGTCACCTGCGCTGATTATACACGTCGATGCACACCGCCCCGAGCAGCACCAGTCCCTTGATGACCTGCTGGTAGTCGATGCCAATGCCGAGGATGGACATGCCGTTGTTCATCACGCCCATGATCATGGCGCCAACCACGGCGCCGCCGACGCGGCCGACACCGCCATAGGCCGACGCGCCGCCGATGAAGCAGGCGGCGATGACGTCGAGCTCGAAGCCGAGACCGGCCTTGGGCGTTGCGGTGTTGAGGCGCGCGGCGAAGACGAGGCCGGCGAGCGCGGCGAGCACGCCCATGTTGACGAAGGTGAGGAAGGTCAACCGTTCCGTCTTGATGCCCGACAGCTTTGCGGCTTTCGCATTGCCGCCGACCGCGTAGACCTGCCGGCCAATCACGGTGCGGCGGGTGACGAAGCCGTAGAGCGCGATCAACGCGGTCATGATGACCAGCACGTTCGGCAGGCCGCGATGCGAGGCGATCAGATAGGTGAAGTAGAGCACGGCGCAGGCCAGAAGAATGCTCTTGCCGAGGAAGAACGCGTAAGGCTCGACCTCGATGCCGTGCAACTGCTCGCGCGAGCGACCCTTGGCGCCGGCATAGACGAGGCCGAGCGCGAGCACGGCACCGATCAGCATGGACGTCGGATGCAGCGTGCCGGCCTCGGGCAGCATCTCCGGAATGAAGCCCGACGACAATTTCTGGAAGGTCGCCGGAAACGGTCCGAGCGACTGGCCCTGCAACACCGCGAGCGCAAGTCCCTTGAACACCAACATGCCGGCCAGCGTCACGATGAAGGACGGGATCTTGAAATAGGCCACCCAATAGCCCTGCGCGGCGCCGATCGCCGCGCCCAACAGCAGACAGGCGATGAAAGCGAGCGTGTAGTCGATCTTGTACGTCACCATCAGCACGGCGGCCACCGCGCCGACGAAGCCCGCGACCGAGCCGACCGAGAGGTCGATATGGCCGGTGACGATCACCAGCAGCATGCCCAGCGCCATGATGACGATGTAGCTGTTCTGGAGCACCAGATTGGTCAGGTTGAGCGGCTGCAGCAGCGTGCCGCCAGTCATGACCTGGAAGAACAGCATGATCGCGACCAGCGACATCAGCATGCCGTAATTGCGCAAATTGTTCTTGATGAAGCTGCCGTGCCGGCGCTCCTCGGGCAGCGATACCGTCTTGTCGGTCATGGCTGCGATCCTCCCATCTCCGCGCCCGCAAGGACGCTGCTTCCATAATTTCTATCGTTGCGCATGATGGCGCGCATGATCTTTTCCTGCGTCGCTTCAGTGCCCGGGAACTCGCCGACGAAGGCGCCGTCGTTCATGACACAAATGCGGTCGCAGATGCCGAGGAGCTCGGGCATCTCCGAGGAGATCACCACCACGCCGCGGCCGGCCTCCGCAAGCTCGTTGATGATACAGTAGATCTCGTATTTGGCACCGACGTCGATGCCCCGCGTCGGCTCGTCCAGGATCAAGACCTTGGGGTCCGTCATCAGCCATTTCGACAGCACGACCTTCTGCTGGTTGCCGCCGGAGAGCTGGCCGGTCTCCTGGTAGACGTCGGAGCAGCGGATGCGCATGCGGTTGCGATAGTCGCTGGCGACCTTCAGCTCGGCGATGTCGTCGATCACCCGGCGAGGCGCGACCTGGTCGAGGCTTGCGAGCGTGATGTTCTTGCGAACGTCGTCAGCGAGGATCAGGCCGAGCTGCTTGCGGTCCTCGGTGACATAGGCAAGACCCGCGTCGATCGCGGCCGCGACGTTCGGCAGCACGATCTCATGGCCCTCGAGCCGGATGCGACCGCTGATGGTAGTGCCCCAGGACCGACCGAACAGACTCATGGCGAATTCAGTGCGGCCGGCGCCCATCAATCCGGCAATGCCGACGACCTCGCCGCGCTTCACGCCGAAATCGATGTTCTTGATCACCTGCCGCTCGGGATGGATGGGATGGTAGACCGACCAGTTCTCGACGGTGAGGACGGGCTCGCCGATCTTTGCGCTACGCTCCGGGAAACGGTGGGCGAGATCGCGGTTGACCATGCTGCGGATGATGCGGTCTTCCTGGATCGGCTCGGCGCGGCAGTCGATGCCATCGACGGTGCGGCCATCGCGCAGCACGGTGATGTGGTCGGCGACGCGGGCGACCTCGTTCAGCTTGTGCGAGATCAGGATCGAGCCGATGCCCTGCTCGCGGAAGGCCACGAGACGTTCGAGCAGCGCGGCACTGTCAGCCTCGTTGAGACTGGCGGTGGGCTCGTCCAGGATCAGCATCCGCACCCGCTTGGACAGGGCCTTCGCGATTTCGACGAGTTGCTGCTTGCCGACGCCGAGATCGGTGATCAGCGTATCCGGCGATTCCTTGAGGCCAACCTGCGCGAGGAGTTCCCGCGTGCGCCGATACACCTCGTCGCGATCGACGACGCCAAGTCTTGAAGGCGGATGCGAAAGGAAGATGTTTTCGGCAATCGACATCAGCGGGATCAGCGCCAGCTCCTGATGGATGATGATGATGCCGAGCGCCTCGGAATCGTTGATGTCGCGAAAGCGCCGCTCCGCGCCATCAAAGATGATGGTGCCCTCGTAACTGCCGGCCGGATACACGCCGCTGAGCACCTTCATCAACGTCGACTTGCCGGCACCATTCTCGCCGACGAGGGCGTGGATCTGCCCGGCGTCAACCGAGAAGTTGACGTCGCGCAGCGCCTGCACGCCGGAAAAGCTCTTGCTGACGTTGCGCATCTCCAGCATTGCGGTCATCGTCGTTGTCCCTTGTTCAACCTCTCCCCATCTTGCGGGGATGATATCGCGGCATCCACATCGTCATTGCGAGCGCAGCGAAGCAATCCAGACTCTCTCCGCGGCGGAAGACTGGATTGCTTCGCTGCGCTCGCAATGACGGAGTGCATAGCAATCACTGCCCGTACGGAGATGGCCCCTCACCCCGCCCTCTCCCCGCGAGAGCGGGGCGAGGGCGAAGGAGATAAAGTCTTACTGGAATTGTGACTTCTTGTAGTAGCCGCTGTCGATCAGGACCTTCTCCCAATTGTCCTTATAGACCACGACCGGCTTGAGCAGGTAGGACGGCACGGTCTTGGCGCCGTTCTCGTAGGTCTTGGTGTCGTTGACGGTGACCTGCTTGCCGGCAAGCGCGGCGTCGACCATGTCGGCGGTCACCTTGGCGAGATCGCGGGTGTCCTTGAAGATGGTCGAATACTGGTCGCCGCGCAGCATCGCCTTGATCGAGGGCACCTCGGCATCCTGGCCCGAGATGACAGGCATCGGCTGGCCGGCGCTGCCATAACCGACGCCCTTCAGCGAGGAGATGATGCCGATCGACAGGCCGTCATACGGCGACAACACCGCATTGACCTTCTTGTTGCCGTAGTAGGCGCTGAGCAGATTGTCCATGCGAGCCTGCGCGGTGGCGCCGTCCCAGCGCAAGGTCGCGACCTTGTCCATGCCCATCTGGCCCGAAGCCACGACGAGCTTGCCGCTGTCGATGTACGGCTTCAGCACGCTCATCGCGCCGTTGTAGAAGAAGTAGGCATTGTTGTCGTCGGGCGAGCCGCCGAACAGCTCGATGTTGAACGGACCCTTGCCATCCTTGAGGCCGAGGCCCTGCACGATCGACTCGGCCTGGAGCACGCCCACCTGGAAATTGTCGAAGGTCGCATAGTAATCGACGTTCGGCGTGCCGCGGATCAGGCGGTCATAGGCGATCACGGTGATGCCCTTGGCCTTGGCCTGCTTGAGCACGTCGGAGAGCGTGGTGCCGTCGATCGCGGCGATCACCAGCGCCTTGGCGCCCTTGGTCACCATGTTCTCGACCTGCGAGAGCTGGTTCGGAATGTCGTCCTCGGCATATTGCAGGTCGGTGTTGTAGCCGCGTTCCTTCAGCACCTTGACCATGTTGTTGCCATCGTCGATCCAGCGCGCCGACGATTTGGTCGGCATGGCGATGCCGACCGTTGCTTTGTCCTGGGCTGAGGCGGTGACGCCCGCGGCCATCGTCGCGGCGCCGGCCAGCGCCAGCGCGAGGAATGTCGTCTTCAGTTTCAGCATGTTTCACTCCCTTATGGTGTCAGACTGTTTCTTGGCTTCGTCGAGAACGTGGCGATGAGCTGCTTCGGGCCTCCTATGCGAGCTTGACGTCCGGCTCCGCGCGACCATGCGCGGAGGCCTCCAACAGAAAGGTGCAGCCGGCCTGCGGATCGGCGGCGCGCGCCGCCGCGTCCATGTCCTGCCACGCCGAGGTGACGAGAATGCGCGATAAATCAGGGCCGACGAAAGCGGGGCAGCTTGCCTGCTTGGCCGGCACGCTGATCGAGCGCAGGCGCTCGCCCTGCGGCGAGTAGACATCGATGCGGCTTGCGCCCCAGCACGCGTTCCAGATCTGGCCATCTGCGTCGCACACCGAGCCGTCGAGGCCGCCGATGCCGGTATGGCGCAGCAGCACCTCGGGCTCGCCGCGCGGAAGGCCGGTCGCCGGATTGAGCGGCACGGAATAGAGCACGGCGCGTGCGGTGTCGGTGAAGTAGCCTGTGGCGCCATCGGGCGAGAAACAGATCGAGTTGGGAATGCTGATACCGGGAAACAGCGTCGAGATCTTGCCGCGATGGAACGCATAGATCGCGCCAGCCCCTCGCTCGGCCTTGCGGCCCATGGTGCCGATCCAGAACGTGCCGGATTGGTGCACGCGGCAATCATTGGAGCGCGTCGCGGGATTGTCGGCTTCGAGCGGGCAGAGCAGCGCCATCGCACCGTCGGCGAGCTTGCGGATGTAGAGTCCATCTTCCGCAACGATCAGCTGGCGCTCGGCATCGATGCGCCCGAGCGCGCTCGCCATCCGGCCGAGCGCATGGACGCGAATGCTGCCACGGCCGAGCTGCGCCTCGAACAGCCGCCCCTCGCGGATGTCGAACCACCAGGCCGTGTCGGTGGTCGCGTCATAGGTCGGTCCCTCGCCGAGATGGCAGGGATCGTCCGAGAGGACAGACGTCGGCACCTGCTCCATCATGGCGACCTCACCGCAAAGCGATAGACGGTATGATGGCGATAGACCCCGCCTGGATCGAGGCGCGGGCTTGGAAAATCCGGCCGGTTTGGTGAATTGGGCCACATGTGCGGCTCCAGGCACATCGCGTCCGACTGGCGATACAGCTTGCCGCCCTTCCCCGAGATCGTGCCGTCGAGATAGTTGCCGGAATAGACCTGAAGACCGGGCTGATCGGTGAACAGCTCCATGATCCGCCCCGAGCGCGGCGCCTCCAGCCGCGCCGCGAGCGCAAGCTTGCCGTCGCGGCCAAGACAGTAGGTATGGTCGTAGCCCTTGCCGTTCTGTAATTGCCGATCGCTCTCGCGGATGCGCGCGCCGACGGCCTGGGCGTCGCGGAAGTCGAACGGTGTGCCGGCAACGCTGCGCGGCGGCTCAGGAAGCGGAATGGCGGTGGGATCGATCGCCAGGAAATGTTCGGCGGCGACCGTCAGCTTGTGATCGAGAACGGGTGTGCCTGACGTCGCGCCCTCCAGATTGAAGAAGCTGTGATTGGTCAGGTTGACGATGGTCGGCCGGTCGGTCCGCGCCTCCATGGTGAGCGACAGCTCGCTCGGGCCGGTGACGCGATAGGTCAGGCGGACGTCGAGCCGGCCGGGATAGTTCTCCTCGCCATGCGGGCTCGTGTAGGTCAGCGTCACCGCCGACTCGGCGCCGTCGTCGATCTCCGCAATCTCCCAGAGCTTGCGGTCGAATCCGTCGAGGCCGCCATGCAACGCGTTCGGACCGTTGTTGACGGGAAGCTGCACCGTCTCGCCGTCCAGCGAAAATTGTCCGTTGGCGATGCGGTTGGCATAGCGGCCCACGGTGGCGCCAAAAAACTTCCGCTCGGCGAGATAGCCGGCGAACGCATCGTGACCCAGCACGACGTCGTCATAGCCGCCTCTCGCGTCCGGCGCGATCAGAGCCTGAATCACCGCGCCGTGGGTGATGATGCGCGCTTCGAACCCACTCTCCTCGCGCAGCACGATGCGCTCCACGCTACGGCCGTCCGGCAGTGTTCCGAAGACGTCTTTTTCTATTTTTGCGCCAGCCATGTCTAATCCACAAATGGTTCGACGATATTGCGCCTGCCGAGCAGGAAGGCATCGGCGACGAGACGAAGCGGCGCCAGATCGACGTCGCGGGCACCTGTTGCGGCAAGCGTGACGAAGCGCCGGTACAGCTCCCGATATTCCTCATCGGGCGCCTCGGCAACGGTCTTGCCGTCGATCGCCATGATCCGGCCGCCGCGGGATAGCGTCATCCGGCCCTGGTCGGTTTCGACGAGGATATCCCAGCTCTGCGGCCCGGTCTGGCGGAAATCGAACTCGGCGGTAACTCGCAGGCCATCAATATCGGCCAGCGTCAGGTTCGCGGCGATCGGCGCCTGGCAATTGGCGGGGAAGGCGAGCTCGGCCGCGGTGACGAACACCGGCTTCGGCAGGATCCTGGTCAGGATCGACAGCGCATTGATGCCGGGATCGAACACCCCGAGCCCGCCGGGCTCCCAGATCCAGGCCTGCCCGGGATGCCAGACGCGGACGTCCTCTTTCCAGTTGATGTGCACGGAGGCGATCCGCCGCGCGGCGAGCCATTGCCGCGCCGGCTCGACGGCCGGTGCTTGGCGCGAATGCCAGGTCGCAAACAGTGTGCGCTTCGCATCCGCCGCCATCGCGATCAAGGGATCGAGCTCGGCAACGCCGGTGCCGGGCGGCTTCTCCAGCATGACATGCTTGCCGGCGGCGAGCGCCAAGGCAGCCTGGGTGCGGCGCACCTGCGGCGGCGTGCACAGCGACACCGCATCGATCGACGGCCCCCTCTCCAGCAATTCCTCGATGGTGGCAAAGTGCGGCAGCCCCGGCAGCGAGGCGTTGCGGCTGGCAACGGCCGCGAGCGTCGCACCCGGCACCGCGGCGATCGCGCCGACATGCTGGTCCCGCGCGATCTTGCCGAAGCCGACGATGGCGATGCGAAGTTCAGTCACGATCTCTCTCCAGTGTCCGCGGACGGCAGCGCCTCGGCCGGTACAGTCTCGGTCACTGTACCCTCATGGCGGCGCATGCCGTTGTGAATGACGTAGACCATCGCCTCCGAGGCAGTCGCGGCATCACCCGTCGCGATGGCATCGACGATCTTCTGATGCCAGAGCAGCACGGTGTCGCGGTCCTCCGGTTCGACAGGTGCGCTGAGCAGGAACGAGGCGCGCAAGGCGGCCTCGATGACGTGCCCGATCGAGCGCATGAACAGATTACCGGACGCACGCGCCACGGCGACATGAAGCGCGAGGTCGGCATCAGCAAAGCCGACGGAATCGGAAGCCTCATCCCGCATCCGCTCCATGCAGCGACGCAGCTCGGCCAAGTCCTGCTCCGACCGCTGCGCCGCTGCCAGCACGGCCGCGCGCGGCTCGACCGCAAGGCGGATCTCGGCGAGGTCGTTGAGGAAGCGCTTGTCGATGCCGGCGTCCAGATGCCAGGCCAGCACGTCGGCGTCGAACATGTTCCAGGCGACGCGCTCGCGCACGACAGTGCCGACCCTCGCCTTGGTGGTGAGCAGGCCCTTGGCGACCAGCGTCTTCACGCTCTCGCGCAGCACCGGCCGCGACACGCCGAACATCGCGATCATCTCGGCATCACCCGGAAGCCTTGTCCCCTCCGCGTAACGCCCGGCGATGATGTCGACGCCGATCGAGCGCGCCACCTCCGCGTGATTGGAGTGCGCCCGGCGCGTCGGGATGACGACGATGCGCGAGGTCATGAGACGGCTCCCGCGCGCTTCGCCACCGGCCGGCGCGCGAGCGCGACCAGCCCCTGCTGCAAGGCGATGAAGGCGAACAGCAGCACGCCGGTCGCGATCTTGGTCCACCAGCTCGACAGCGTCCCGTCGAAATTGATGTAGGTCTGGATCATGCCCTGGATCAGCACGCCGAGGAAGGTGCCGACCACCGAGCCCTGCCCGCCGGTGAGCAGCGTGCCGCCGATCACGACCGCCGCAATGCTGTCGAGCTCGACGCCGACGGCGGAAAGCGAGTATCCCGCACTGGTGTAGAAGGAGAAGACGATGCCCGCGATGCCCGCCAGCAGGCTCGACAGCATGTAGATCTTCACCGTCATCCTGCCGACGGCAACGCCCATCAGGCTCGCGGCCTGCCGGCTGCCGCCGAGCGCATAGACATTGGCGCCGAACCGGGTGAGACGCAGCAGCAATGCGCCGCCGATCACGATCGTAAGCATGATGATCGCGACCGCAGTCAGGCGCCCGCCGCCGGGTAGCCGCAGCGCGAAGTCCGACACGGTGGAATAGACCGGCGCGGTGATCGGCACCGATTCCGTCGAGAGCAGGAAGCTGGCGCCACGGGCCAGGAACATGCCGGCGAGCGTCACGATGAAAGGCGGCAGATCGAAGACGTGGATCATCGCGCCCATCGCCGCGCCAAAGGCTCCCGAGAGCGCGAGGATGGCGACGAAGGCGACGAGAGGTGGAACGCCCCAGCGCTCGATCGCCAGCGCGACGAATACAGTGGTAAAGCCGATCACCGAGCCGACCGAGAGATCGATGCCGCCGGAGATGATGACGAAGGTCATGCCGGTCGCGACGATGCCGAGGAAGGCATTATCGGTGAGGAGATTGCCGACCACGCGAGTCGAGGCGATGTTGGGGAATTGCACCGCGCAGAGCGCGAATCCCGCGACGAGCACGATGGCGGTGATGAGGACGGGCGGCAGGCCTTTCAAGCTTTTGCCCTCCGCAGCCGCGCCACGACACCGGCAACGCCGGACAGTTTCGGTGATTGCAGCAGAAGCACGGCGATCACCACCACTGCCTTGACCAGCAAATTGAACTCCGGCGGATATCCCGACAGCAAAATGCCGGTGTTCATGGTCTGGATGATCAGTGCACCTAACACAGCAAGAATTAGGCTGAAGCGGCCGCCGAACAGCGAGGTGCCGCCGATCACAACGGCCAGGATCGCGTCGAGCTCGAGCCAGAGGCCGGCATTGTTGGCATCGGCGCCCATGATGTCGGCAGCCGCGATCACGCCGGCGAGCGCAGCACAGACACCGCACCAGACATAGACCGCCAAAATCATGGCGCGCGTGCCGACGCCAGCGAGTTCGCTCGCCCGCGCATTGCCGCCGGTGGCCTCGATCAGCAGTCCGAGCGCCGAGCCGCGCACCACCGCGCCGGTGACGATCAGCATGCCCAACGCAACCGCGACTGGCACCGGCACGCCAAGAATGGCGCCATTACCGAGCCAGACCAGATCGGGCGAGGAGAAGGTCACGATGCGACCCTCGGTGATGAGCTGCGCGATGCCGCGTCCCGCCACCATCAGGATCAACGTCGCGACGATCGGCTGCATGCCGAGCACCGCGACGAGAAATCCGTTCCACAAGCCGCAGATCAAGCCCGCGCCGAGCGCGGCTGCCAGCACCACGGCCAGACTATGGCTGTCGGCGAGGCTCGCCGCGATCGCGCCAGAGATCGCCATGATCGCGCCGACCGAGAGATCAATGCCGCGCGTCGCAATCACCAGCACCATGCCGAGCGAGAGCAGCGCCACCGGCGTGCCACGGTTGAGCACGTCGATCAGGCTGCCGAACAGACGGCCGTCCTGGAGACGCAGGTCGAAGAATTGCGGCGACACCACACGATCGACCGCCAGGATAACGATTAACGCAAGGATCTGGGCAAGGCCGCGGCGCGGCAACAGCGCTGTCATGCCCGGCCCTCATGCGCGACACTGACCCCGTCGGCGGCGATGGCGGCGAGAATGCTGCCGACGTCGGTAGCCTCGCCGGCGAGCTCCTCGACATGGGCGCGATCGCGCAGCACCACCACACGATCGGAATAGGTCACGATCTCGTCGAGCTCGGAGGAGATCACGAGCAGCGCCAGCCCGTCGTCGCAGAGCTCGCGGATCAGGCGGATGATCTCGGCATGCGCACCGACGTCGATGCCGCGGGTCGGCTCGTCCAGCACGAGCAGCCGCGGCGAGGTCGCAAGCCAGCGAGCCAGCAGCACCTTTTGCTGATTGCCCCCGGACAACAGCCCGACGGGACGCTCCGGATCGGGCGGGCGGATGTCGAGCATCTTGACGTAACGGCTTGCGATCTCGTCCTGCTCGCGGCGCGACAGCGGCCGATGTAGGCCACGCTTGGCCTGGAGCGCGAGCACGATGTTCTCGCGCACGGTAAGCTCGGCGACGATGCCGTCGGTCTTGCGCTCTTCCGGGCAATAGCCAAAGCCGTGGCGCACGCCATCGCGCGGCGACTGAAGCCGGACAGGCACGCCTTCGACTCTCGCCTGCCCGCGATCGGCGCGCTCGGCGCCGAACACCAGCCGCGCCGTCTCGGTTCGGCCGGAGCCAAGCAGACCGGCGAGGCCGACGACCTCGCCGTGGCGCAGCTCGAGATTGAACGGCGCGACGTAGCCGGCCTTGCCGTAATTCTCGAAGCTCGCACAGACGTCACGCGTCTTCTGCGCGCCTGCCGATGCCCGGGTGCTGGTGGTCTCCGCAAGCTCGCGGCCGAGCATCATCCGGATCAGCTCGAGCCGCGACAGAGACGCGGTCTCGCGCTCGCCGACCAGGCGGCCGTTGCGCAAGACTGTGATGCGATCGGAGATCTCGTAGACCTGGTCGAGAAAATGGCTGACGAAAACGATCCCGATACCGCGCCTGGCGAGCTGGCGCATGATGCGAAAGAGGATCTCGACCTCGTGGCGGTCGAGGCTCGCGGTCGGCTCGTCCAGGATCAGCACGCGTGCGGAGAGATCGACGGCGCGCGCGATCGCGGTGACGTGCTGCACGGCGACGGAATAGCTGCCGAGCGGCGCCGATACATCGATATCGAGACCGAAATCCGCGAGCAATGTCTTCGCGCGACGGCGCACCTCGCCTTCGCGCACGATGCCGAAGCGCATCGGCTGGCGATCGAGGAACAGGTTCTGCGCCACCGAGAGGTTCGGCAGCAAATTGACTTCCTGATAGACGGTGGCAATGCCGGCCTGAAGTGCGGCCTTGGCCGAGCGCGGCGCGACCTCTTCGCCGCTGATCCTGACGATGCCGGCATCGCGCGGGAACACGCCCGTGATCACCTTGATCAGCGTAGATTTGCCGGCGCCGTTCTCGCCGAGCAGCGCATGGATCTCGCCGGCGCGGAGCGTGAAGTCGACCTCCTGCAACGCATGCACAGCACCAAAACTTTTGCTGATCCCGCGCACCTCCAGCAGGGAAGCGGCAGAATCCGAGCTGTTCTCCATCGTGACGTCACTCCCACCGGCGCCCGCTGATGATGCGGACACCCAGCCTATCCGTTCGCGCAGCGGTTTCGAAGGGGGCCGCCGGACTGCCGAAACACGGCCGTCCGGCGACGCACTCGCCTCAGTAACCGAGGCCCTTCTTGCTGTCGTAGATCTTCTGCGGATCGTCGGTGGGCGTGTAGAGCTTCGAGTCGGTCTGGATCCATTTCGGCGGAACCGTGCCCTTATCCTTGAACGCCGCGATGGCATCGAGGGCGGGACCCGCCATGTTCGGCGTCAGCTCGACCGTGGCATTGGCTTCGCCTGCGACCATCGCCTTGAAGATGTCGGGGACCGCGTCGATCGAGACGGTGAGGATGTCCTTGCCGGGCTTGAGGCCCGCTTCCTTCATCGCCTGGATGGCGCCGACCATCATGTCGTCGTTGTGCGCATAGACCGCGCAGATCGACTTGCCGCCGCCTTCGGCCTTGATGAAGCTTTCCATCACTTCCTTGCCCTTGGCGCGGGTGAAGTCGCCGGTCTGGCTGCGCACCACCTTCAGGTTCGCATGCTTGGCGATGGCGGCGTCAAAACCCTTCTTGCGATTGGCGGCCACGCTGGCGCCGACGGTGCCCTGCAATTCGACGATGTTGCAGGCCTTGGCCCCGACGGTCTTCGCCAGCCAGTCGCCGGCGACCTCGCCTTCGTGCACGCTGTCGGAGGTCACGGCGGTGAGATAGAGCTCCTTGCCGGAGGGATCGATGTCGCGGTCGAGCAGCACGACCGGGATCTTGGCCTCCTTCGCTTCCTTCAGCACCGAGTCCCAGCCGGTCGAGACGACCGGCGCGAGGAAGATCGCATCGACGTTCTGCGCGATGAAGGAGCGGATCGCCTTGATCTGGTTCTCCTGCTTCTGCTGCGCGTCGGCGATCTTGAGATTGACCTTGCGCTTGGTAGCCTCCTGCTTGGAGACCGACGTCTCGGCCGCGCGCCAGCCGGATTCCGATCCGATCTGCGAGAAGCCGATGGTGAGTTCGGCGGCGTTGGCCGGCAGCGCGAGCAGCAACGCGGCGGTCGCGCTGGCCGCAAAGAGGGCTTTGAGGATCATCAGGCGTGTCTCCCAAAATGTTAATCCGGGCGCGCCGATTGGTAGCATGGCACCCGCAGACCGCCCTTGGAGGCGGCGGGAGGGACTATTTCACGGAAGTTTGGTTCCGACTAGTCATATTATCTGACTATTTGCGCTGAACACGGCAGTCGGCGGGAGGGCCATCGTATGACACGCCCAGCGCGATTTTGTTCCGCGGATGCAACGGGAAGATGAAAAGAATGTGTGCGGCCCATCCTTCGAGACGCCCGCTGTTTGCGGGCTCCTCAGGATGAGGTTCATGTTGGCAGCTAAATCCTGAACCTCATGGTGAGGAGCGCCGCTTGCGGCGCGTCTCGAACCATGAGGCCCCGCAAGTGAGATGAAGCGAAGCCGGCGCTAGATCAGCTTCCGCTGCGCCAGATTCGTCATCAGCGCACCGATGCCAAAGGTCCAGGGCTCGCACTCGTCGCTGGTCCGCATGCGGTTGACGAGCTTGCCGAGCTGGGGCGCCGAGATCGTGACGATGTCATCGCGCTTGTGGGTGAACCCCTGCCCCGGAGCATCGCGATCCTTGACCGGCGCGAACATCGTGCCGAGGAACAGTACGAAGCCATCAGGGTATTGATGCACCTTGCCGATCGTTTGCTCGACCAGGTCGGTGGGATCGCGGCTGATCATGCTGATCGAGGAGTGGCCGTCGAGGACAAAACCGTCCGCCCCTTTCACGTTCAGGCTGATCTCCAGCTTGCGCGCGTCGTCGAGCGAAAAACTGTCGTCGAACAGACGCAGCAGCGGGCCGATCGCGCAGGAGGCGTTGTTGTCCTTGGCCTTAGACAACAGCAGCGCCGAGCGGCCCTCGAAGTCGCGCAGATTGACGTCGTTGCCGAGCGCGCCGCCGACGATCTTGCCGCGGCTGGAGACGAACAGCACCAGCTCGGGCTCCGGATTGTTCCAGGTCGATTTCGGATGCAGCCCGGCATCCATGCCGGTGCCGACCGAGGACAAGGTCGGCGCCTTGGTGAAAACCTCTGCATCGGGGCCGATGCCGACTTCGAGATACTGGCTCCAGGCGTTCTGGTCGATCAGCACCTGCTTCAGGTGCATCGCCTGATCTGAGCCCGGCTTGAGTTTTGACAGATCGTCTCCGATCAGCCGCGTCACTTCTTTCCGGATCGCTTCCGCCGAGGCCGGATTGCCTTTCGCCCGCTCCTCGATCACGCGCTCCAGCATCGAGATGGCGAAGGTGACGCCGGCCGCCTTCAGGGTCTGGAGATCGACCGGCGCGAGCAGCCACGGCATTTTCGAATCGCGCTGATCCGGCGCCGTGTTGGCGACGATGGCATCGAGATCGCCGATGCGCTCACCCCTGGTCGCGGCAAGCGCCTTGGCCGGCTCGTCCTCTTCGCAGAGCGCGCTGATGGTCGGGAATTTCGCGGTGACGTCGAAGACACCGTCGGCGCGGACGGCGACCACGGCCGGGCCATTCGCCTGCGGCAGCCAGACGCGGCCGACGAGCGTTCCCCGCGTGCCGTCCTCGGGAAGAAGGTCCTTAACCGTCAATGTCGTCATGGCGCGTCCCCGCTCTTTTCGGATCGGCCGCGCTCGAAGAGGCCGATCATGTTGGCGAAGACCAATAAACGTCTGGGACGGGAAGTCCAGAGCGGCAGCCTGCCGCGCTTCTATGCCCCCGCCCGCGCCTTTCGGGCCGCGATCTGCTGCAGCGCCCAGCGCGCGTTCTTGCGCACATCGGGATCGGCATCATCGGCGATGACGGCGAGGAACGCTTCGCCGTCGGGATGGGCGATCTCGCCGAGAGCCGCGGCCGCCTCCTTCCGCAAGTTCGCTTGCTCGTGATTGACGCAATTGCCGATCGGGCGCACCGCGCGCTCGATCTTCATTCGACCAAGACTGCGGATCGCCTTCAGCCGCACCTGCCAGAAATCGTCGCCGAGCGAAGCGACCAGTTGATCGGCGGCGATCGAACCGTTGACGTTGAGACCCAGCGTCTCCGCCGCCATCTCGCGCACCATCCAGTCCGAATCCTTCAGCGCACGCGTGATCGTCTCCGCCGCAGGCTTCAGATGCGAGAACGCGAGTGCGCTGACGGCAGCACGGCGCACATGCGCGTCGGGATCGTTGATCAGCGCGGTCAGCGCCGGAATTGATTCCTCAAGTTTGAGGAAACCGATCACACCGATCGCCTGCACGCGCACGGCGGCGTCCGTATCCTGGAGCGCTTCCAGCGCCGGCTTCAACGTATCCTTGCAGCGCAGCTCCTTGAGCGCACGCAACGCGCTCATGCGCACGAAGGCGTGGGCATGCTTGACCAGCGGCAGGATGATGTCGGCGCAGGCTGGATCCTTGAACTCGGCCATGCTGTCGGCCGCGGCGGCGGCGACGATCCTTTCGGGATCGACCAGCAGCTTCACCAGCGCACTGGCGGCCTCCGGCCCGTCGAACTCGCCGAGCGCCATCGCCACCTGCTGGCGCACGCCGGCATCGGGATCGGCGACCATGCTGGCGAGATGGCCGACCGCTGCGGGATCGCCGGAATGGCCGAGCGCGATGATCGCGACGCGGCGCTCGGCGGGATCTGCGGCCTGCAAACGCTCGTCGGCGTCTTCGAGGTCGTCGTAGGATTCGAACGGGCTCGACATGATCACCTCAACAGATAAGGAATGTTGACGGTGACGGCGCCGGTCGGGCAATCCGCCTCGCAGGGCATGCAGTACCAGCATTCGTCATAGGCCATGTAGGCCTTGCCGGTCATGTCGCTGATGCGCAGCACGTCGAGCGGGCAGACGTCGACGCACACGGTGCAGCCCTTGTCGGCGATGCATTTGGCGTCGTCAACGACCACCGGAACCGATGTCTGATAGGAAGCGAGAGGCATCGTATGTCTCCTGTTATTTGTGCGGCGGGTCAGGCTGTGGCGCGAATGCGCTGCTTGTCGTAGAGATCCTTTTCGTCGTCGGCGATCGGCACGACGTAGGGCTCCACGGCACGCTTCTCGCTGGTCATCTTGTCGTTCTGCTTGGACAGCAGCGTGTGGCAGAACCAGTTCTCGTTGTCCTTCTCCGGGAAATCCGTGCGCCAATGATAGAGGCCCCAGCGACTTTCCTCGCGGTAAAGCGAGGCATGCACAGCCATGTCGGCACAGTCCATGATTGATTGCACTTCGAGGGCGCGGAGCAGCTCATGCGCGTTGCGCGCAATCATGTGCTCCTGCATGTCCTCGCGGGCCTCGGCGAGGCGGCGCATGCCGAGCTCGTATTTGCGCGTGACTTTTGGCGGCTGGAGATAGTCGTTGACCAGGCGCCGGGTCTTGTACTCGATCTGGTTCGGCGGAATGCCATCCTCGCGCTTGGTCGGCGCCATCACGCGGTCGCGTTCCCTGGCGACATCGGCCGCATCGAACTCCGCAAAGTCGTGGTTCTCGGCAAACTCCATCGCGTCGATGCCGGCAACCGCCCCGTTGGTGAAGGCGCCCAGCATGTAGTTGTGCGGCACGCTCGCCATGTCGCCCGCGGCATAAAGGCCGGGCACAGTGGTGCGCGCGTTGTCGTCGACGAACACGCCGGAGGCGCTGTGACCCGAGCAAAAGCCGATCTCGGAGATGTGCATCTCGATCGACTCTTTGCGGTAGTCGATGCCGCGCCCCTGTTGGAACAGGCCGCGCGTCGGCCGCTCCACCTTGTGCAGCGTGGTTTCGATCTCCTCGATCGTGTTCGGATGCAGATGCTTGAGCTGGAGGAACACCGGACCCTTGCCCGACAGGAGTTCATTGTAGAACTCCAGCATCATCTGCCCCGACCAATAGTCGCATTCGATGAAGCGCGATCCCTCGTTGTTGGCAGTGAAGGCGCCGAAAGGACCGGCGACGTAGGCGCAGGCCGGGCCGTTATAGTCCTTGATCAGCGGATTGATCTGGTAGCATTCGAGGTTCGCGAGCGCGGCGCCGGCATGATAGGCCATCGCATAACCGTCGCCGGAATTGGCGGCGTTCTCGTAAGTGCCGAACATGTAACCGGAGGTCGGGAGACCGAGGCGACCGGCTGCGCCCATGCAGAGGATCACCGACTTGGCCTTGATCACCAGGATTTCGGCCGTGCGGGTGTTGACGCTGATCGCGCCGGCGATACGACCATCAGCGGACTTCAGCAGCCGCGTCGCCATGTAGCGGTTGGAGATCAGGATGCGAGCGCGGCGAAGCTGGCGATAGAGCGCCTTCTTCACGGTCTCGCCGTTCGGCATCGGCAGAACGTAGCTGCCGATATGATGCACCTTCTTGACGGCGTAATCGCCGTTCTCGTTCTTCAGGAAGCGAATGCCGAAACTGTCGAGCTCCTCGACGATCTTGTAACAGTTCTGCGCGTATTTATAGACCGCCTTTTGATCGACGATGCCGTCATTGGCGATGGTGATTTCCTTGGTGTACTGCTCGGGCGTCGCGTAGCCGGGGATGACGGCGTTGTTCAGCCCGTCCATGCCCATCGAGATGGCGCCGGAACGCTTGACATTGGCCTTTTCGAGCAGGACGACATTGGCCTTCGGGTTCTTCAGCTTCGCCTTCAGCGCCGCCATCGGGCCGGCGGTGCCGCCGCCGATCACGAGCACATCGCAGGAAACCTCCGAAAGTCCGTCCACGATCTGATCTAGTGCCATCGCTTGCTCCTGGTTCACCGGCAGGTCCGGCGCCTTTGCATCAGATTTGTTCAGTGGCTCGTCCGGCGATAGCAATTAGTTGTCGCCGGGACGCGATTTGCGCATCAGCGCTCGACGAAGGCCTTTTCGATCACGAAATGGCCGGGCCGGCTGTGATTGCCCTCGACAAACCCGCGCGCGGAAAGCATCGCGGGAAGTTCCTCCAACATCGCCGGGCTGCCGCACAGCATGATGCGGTCGGTCTCGATATCGAGACCCGACTGCCCGATATCGTCGAAGAGTTGATTCGAGGCGATCAGGTCGCTGATGCGGCCCCGATTCCTGAACGGCTCGCGGGTGACGGTCGGGTAGTAGACGAGCTTGTCGCGGATCAGCGGCCCGAAAAACTCGTGATCGCGCAGGCATTCGACGAGGTGCTCGCCATAGGAGAGCTCGGAGACCTGGCGGCAGCCATGGGCGAGCACGATGGTCTCGTAGTTCTCGTAGACGTCGGGGTCCTTGATCAGGCTGGCGAACGGCGCAAGCCCCGTTCCGGTCGAGAGCAGCAACAGGCGCTTGCCGGGAATGAGATTGCCCGTGATCAGCGTGCCCGTCGCCTTGCGGCCGACCAGAATGATGTCGCCTTCCCTGATCTTCTGGAGCCGAGAGGTCAGCGGTCCGTCTTGCACCTTGATCGAGAAGAACTCGAGCGCCTCCTCGTGATTGGCGCTGGCCATGCTGTAGGCTCGCAGCAACGGCTTGCCCTCGACTTCTAGTCCGATCATCGCGAACTGGCCGTTCTGGAAGCGGAAGCCGGGATCGCGCGTCGCGGTGAAGCTGAACAGGGACTCGGTCCAGTGCCTGACCGACAAAACCGTTTCCTTCTGAAATGCGCTCATTGTCTCTCCTGACCTCGATTGGGCACAAGGTTTCGGAGAGAACGGAATCGGGCAACGCCGAACTGAAATTCCCGGTCGATTAGTTTCACATTTCGCGGGCGATGATTGAAGTACAGGCGACCAAGAACAGCGCCGCGCGCTTGCGCAGGCAATTAGTTGCTATCGCGGTGGCGTCACGACGACATAGAGAGAGGTTGGAGATGCGTCATGACCTTGGTGGCACCGACCGTGGCAGATTACGAAGCAAGCGCCGACCTCGCCACGCTCCGTGTTCGCACCGCTGGGGACGACGCGCTGGACTTGCCCGCGGAAACACTCCGCCTCTCCTGCAAATGCGCCCACTGCACCCGCGCCCGCTTCGACGGCCGCTTCCCAGAGCGGTTTCCGGGCATCGCGATCACTGAGATCGGCGATCTCGGTTATGGGCTGAACATCTCGTTTTCGGATGGGCACAACCGGGGGATTTACCCCAAGCCGTATCTGTTGAGCCTGGCGGGGCGCTAGGCCCATACTCGCTGTCGTCCTGGCCTTCGCCAGGACGACGGCTTCATGCACATCACACGGTTCCTCGCCCTATCTGGCACGGACATTGCTCCTCTTTAGAACGATTTCAACGTTCCGGAGGCAGACGATGTTGCAGGCGGCGAATGCGGTTCGGGGGGCTGGTCCCCCGGCAGTCCGGCCTGCCGGCAGTTCCTCGCTGCTGCTCACCGAAAACCAGCAATGGATCGGCGGACCGCCGCCGTTGATGGACAAGCTCAGCCAGCGCGAGCGGGAGCTGGTGCTGAGACAGGGCCGCCGAAAAGTGCTCAACCGCGGCCAGACGCTGTTCAGCCAGGGCGGCAAGCATGACGGCATCTGGCTGATCGAGAGCGGCCGTATCCGGGTGTTCTACACCTCCCCTCTCGGCCGCGAGATCACGCTGGCTTACTGGCATGTTGGCAATTTCGTCGGCGGGCCCGAAGTGTTCGAGGGCACCGTGCATCAATGGTCCGGCGTTGCATCCAGCAATTGCAGCGTGGTGCATCTGCCCGGAAAGGAGCTACGGTCCCTTGCCGTAGAGATCCCGAACCTTGCGATCGGCCTGATCGAGGGCCTGACCTTCAAGGGCAAGTGCTATTCGGCGCTGGCCCAGATGCTGGGAACGCGCTCGATCACACAGCGCCTTGCGCATCTCCTGCTGCATCTCGTCGATCTCTACGGCGTCGAGGACGCCGACGGCCGGGTGATCGCGGCCGCCTTCACCCACGCCGATATCGCCCACATGGTCGGCGCGACCAGGCAATGGGTCACGATCAGCCTGAAGCGCATGCAGGAGAAGGGAATCGTGCTGACCAAGCGCTCGCAGATCGTGGTCTGCCGGCCCGACGTGCTGGAAGAGATGCGGGGGCAAGGATCTGACTAGGGCCGATGCCCAGGCAAGCGGCTTTATAGTGCAGGACTGCTCAAGGAGTATGCAATCCGCTTTTCCCGGCAACTAATCGACTGCGGCGGACATTCCGGATTTGCCCTGTCGGCGCCCTCACCCAATCATGGCAACCACAGCACATCCAACCGAATGAGGATGAGAATGGTCCGCCGTCTTTCCACGCACTCGATCACGATGCCTGTGACGTCGCTGGCGCTTCTCCTCGCGCAGCCGGCCTCGGCGGAAACCGTCACGCTCGGCATCGGAACGCAGGATACCACCACCAACACGGTGACCGCCGGCGTCGTCATCCGCCAGCTCCATCTCCTCGAAAAATATCTCCCGAAGGACGGCAAATACGCCAACATCAAGTTCGAGCTGGAGTGGCAGAACTTCACCTCCGGCCCACCCGTCACCAACGCGATGATGGCGAACAAGCTCCAGATCGGCATGATGGGCGACTATCCGCTGATCGTGAACGGCTTCACCTTCGACAGCAATCCGGAGAGCAAGAGCCGGCTGATCGGCATCGCCGCCTACAGCCTGTCCGGCTCAGGCAACGGCATCGTCGTTCACAAGGATTCGCCCTACTACGATCTCGCCGATCTCAAGGGCAAGCTCGTCAGCGTGCCGTTCGGCTCCGCCGCGCACGGCATGGTGCTGAAGGCGATGCAGGACCGCGGCTACACCTCCGATTTCTTCCAGCTCGTCAGCCAGAGCCCGGAGGTCGGCTCGACCAATCTCCAGGAGAAGAAGATCGACGCGCATGCCGACTTCGTCCCCTTCGCCGAGCTGCTGCCGTTCCGCGGCTTTGCGCGAAAGATCTTTGACGGCGTCGAGACCAATCTGCCGACCTTCCACGGCATTGTGGTCCGCACCGACTTCGCGGAGAAATATCCAGAGGTCGTCGTCGCATATTTCAAGGCTCTGATCGCCGCCAACCAGTGGCTGCGCGACGATCCCAAGCTTGCTGCCGAAAAAATCCAGGAATGGACCGGCATCAACAAGGAAGTCGTCTACATCTTCCTGGGGCCCGGCGGCAACATGACCACCGATCCCACCGTCAAGCCGGCGCTGATCGATGCCGCCACCGCCGACGTCAAGGTGCTGCAGAACCTCGGTCGCATGAAGGAGTTCGATCCCAAAAAATGGGTCGACGACAGCTACATCCGCAAGGCCTATGCCGAGATGAAGCTCGACTACGACGCGCAGCTCGCCAGCACCAAAAATTACGAGATCTCCGGCGAAGACGCTTTCTGCAAGAAATCGATCGCCGATCCGCGCAAGGCCGGCGAGATATGGATCGACGATTCAGGCATTCTGCCCTTCGCGTCGGCCGCCTGCACGCTCGGCGCCTATGCCGACTTCAAGGCCAAGGGCAAGAAGATCAACGTCGCCTACCTCTTCGATACCACCCGCGGCATCAAGCTGTTCGCCGATCAGGCCTTCTTCGCAGTCGGCAATGGCGAGGTTGCGCCATTCCTGCTGAAGAAGGACGCCGAAGCCTACGCTGCGAAAATCAGCGGCAAGGTGCTCGGCTTCGACGATGCCGTGAAGGTGGCGGTCGGCGGAGGCAAGACGTGAGCAGTCCCGCCCTCCTCAGACATTCCGAGCACAGCATGCCGGCAAGTGCAACCGCGGAAACGACCTCCGTGCCCGCCACCACTCCACCCGCGGCACCGCCCTCCTTCGGCACGCTGGCGCTGCGCTGGTACCGGCTCAACCGGGACGGGCTGCGTGCAACCGCGATCGGCATCATCTCGCTGCTGGCTTTCCTGCTGGTCTGGCACCTGCTCACGACCTATCGCGTCGTGTTCTTTGTGCGCTTCACCAACGTGCCCTCGCCGCTCGCGGTCTATGCCAGCTTTGCTAAGGCGATCCACGATCCGAAATTCCTGCTGCACGTGCTCTTGAGCTGCCGACGCATCTTCTTCGGCTTTTCGCTCGCAGCGATCGTCGCCGTGCCGCTCGGCCTGATCATGGGCCGCTTCAAGCTTGTCCATGAGATCATCTTCCCCGTGGCGGAGGTGCTGCGGCCGATCCCGGCGATCGCCTGGGTGCCGATGGCGATCATGCTGTGGCCGACCAACGAGCAAAGCATCGTCTACATCACCTTCCTCGGATCGTTCTTCCCGATCCTGGTCAACACGCTGCACGGCATGTCGCTGGTCGATCCCGTGCTGGTGCGCGCCGCGCAATGTCTCGGCGCGCGGGAGCGCTGGATCTTCCGCGATGTGTATTTTCCGGCCTCGCTCCCGCACATCTTCACCGGCCTCACCGTGGGCATGGGCGTGGCATGGGTGTCGCTGATCGCCGCCGAGATGATCTCGGGACAATACGGCATCGGTTACTTCACCTGGGAGGCCTATTCGCTGGTCCAGTATGCCGACATCGCACTCGGCATGATCGCGATCGGCGTGCTCGGCCTCGGATCGAGCATGTTGATCCGGGGGGCCGGACAATTGGCAATGCCATGGAGATCAAGATGAGCGAGATCGTCGTCAAAGCACCGCAAGGCCATATCGAGGTCAGGAACTTCTCCCTCAGCTACGATAGCATCGAGGGGCCGGTCGAAGCGGTCACCGACACCCAGATCCATGTGAAGCCTGGCGAGTTCGTCTCGATCGTCGGGCCCTCCGGTTGTGGAAAGTCGACGCTGCTCAACGCGGTCGCGGGCTTCCTCAAGCCGACCACGGGCATCGTCACCGTCGACGGCGAGAAGGTGAACGGCCCCAGCGCCGAGCGCGGCATGGTGTTCCAGCAATATTCGCTGTTTCCCTGGAAAACCGTGCGGGAGAATGTCGAGTTCGGCCTGAAGATGCGCGGCATGCCGCGTTCGCAGCGCGAGCGCGCCGCGCGGACGTTGCTCGGGCTTGCGGGCCTCGAAGCCTTCGAGAAGCATTATCCGGAAAAGCTTTCCGGCGGAATGAAGCAGCGTGTCGGCATTGTCCGCGCGCTCGCGACGGGACCAAAGGTGCTGCTGCTGGACGAGCCCTTCGGCGCGCTCGACGCGCAGACGCGCGTCATCATGCAGCAAATCCTTACCAACATGTGGCAGCGGCTGAAGATCTCAGTGCTGTTCGTCACCCACGACATCGACGAGGCGATCTTTCTGTCCGACCGCGTCTATTGCATGACCGCGCGCCCCGGCTCGATCAAGGCGGAGATTCCGATCCCGCTGGAGCGGCCGCGGCAGCAGTCGATGATGATGTCGTCGGAATTCCTGGCGCTACGCCGCGGGCTGATGTCGCTGATCCGCGAGGAAAGCATCAAGGCAATGGGCGGCGAGCTCAACGACATGGGCATGCAGGGGCTCAACATCGAGCTGCACGGGCATTCGCTCGCGGATGTGATTTGATCCACCTAGCCCGGCTTGCCGGAAAGGCAGTTTCGTAGGGGGCAAAGCGGAACGTGCCCACCACTATCGCGATTGTCGAAGGATGGTGGGCACGGCGCTTACGCGCCTTTGCCTACCCTACAGCAGCTTCGGGTGCTCGCGAGCCTCAGCCCTCACTTGAACCAGTGCACCAGCGCGATGCTGATGCCGAGCAGCAGCATCAGCGACAGCGTCACGGCCGCCGTCACCCGTCCCCCGACATTGGCAAGCACCTTCACATCGACGCCGAGGCCAAGCGCGGCCATCGACACCACCGTGAGAAAACCCGTGATCCGCGTGATCGGGGCAACCACCGTGGACGGCACGATCTCGAGCGAGCGCAGGGTCGCGAGCACGAGGAAGCCGAGGATGAACCACGGGACCAGGCGGAAGAAGCCGACATTGGTCTTCTTGGCGTCGCTCTGCCAGCGCGAGGCCGTCAGCGAGAGGCCGACAACGACCGGTCCGAGCATCAGGACGCGCATCAGTTTCACGAGCGTGCCGATCTGCGTCGAGATAAGTCCCGCCGGCACCGTCGCGGCCAGCACCTGCGGCACGGCATAGACGGTCAGGCCTGCGAGGATGCCGTATTGCGTGGCCGACAGCTGAAGCAGCGGAATCAGCAGTGGCAGGCCGAGCACCATCATCACGCCGAGGATCGCGGTGAAGGAGATCGAGGATGCGATCTCGTCATTGCTGGCGCCGATGATCGGCGCCACCGCTGCAATCGCTGAATTGCCGCAGATGGAGTTACCGCAGGCGATCAGGATCGAGAGCCGCGTCGAGAGACCAAGCAGGCGGCTGATGCCGAAGGAGACGCTGAGCGCGACCACGACGACCGCTGCGATCGATGCCAACAGCGCGACGCCGGACGCTGCGATGGCTGCAAAGCTGATCGAGGCCCCCAGCAGCATCACAGCGATTTCGAGCAGCTGCTTGGCGCTGAATGCGATGCCCGCCTGCCAGCGCGGCGCGGGCTTCCAGAAACTGCGCAGCGCCATCCCAAGCAGAATCGCCATCACCAGCGCCTCGACATAGGGATGCTCGAACACGCCCAGCTCGGCCCGCTCCAGCAGGGCCGAGACACCGGCCACGACGATGCAGAGAAGGATACCCGGAAGCAGCGCGACGATACGGCCAATGGCCGTAGACGGCTTGGCGTCGGCTGGGCTGGATGCTTGATTCTGCGACACAAATCTCTCCCCGAGGAGAAGGATTTATACGCAGCGCCGCTTCGTTGGGGAATAAGTTTTCGACATATCAGGGCCGAGGGAAAGTTCTATCCTCAGCCTGGAATAGACGGCTCGCAAGATCAGGCAGCCTTCAGAAGAACAGGTTTTTGGTCAGCGAGGCAACGCGGCTGAAGCCCTCATAGACGCCGGGCTCGAAGTAGGCCGCACGCGCGAGCACGATGCCGGCGACCAGCGACCAGAACAGGCCGGTGCCAACCCGCAGGAGCAGCTTTGACCCGCGCGAGCGCGGCTGGGTGTCCGTTGCGGACACCAACTGCTCGCCGAAAGGCTCAAATCCAGTGCGTTCCATAGCCGTCGATCCATCGATTTCTGAAGGAAATGTCGTCGTTTCGGCCCGAAACAGCAATGGAAGCGATTGGCTTTTTCGTGCCTCGGAGGGGAAACTCCTTCCGCCGGAGCGACGCGGGGCAATGGTTTTCTTCTTCCGGCCTATCTGGGCACCGGCGCACCGGCTACAACGCCAGATAGCGGCGGCGGATCGACTCGTTGGCCTTCAGTTCGTCGATCCCGGCGGCATAGACGATCTGACCCTTGTCGATGACGGTGGCATGGCTCGCCAGCCCCAGGCAGAAATGCATGTTCTGCTCGGCGATCAGCACCGTCGAACCGATCTTACGGAGTTGCCGCAACAACTCGCCGATCCGCTGCACGATGATAGGCGCGAGACCCTCGCTCGGCTCGTCGAGCAGCAACAGCGCCGGATTCCCCATCAGCGTGCGCGCGATGGCGAGCATCTGCTGCTCGCCGCCTGACAGGCGTCCGGCGATGCGGTGGCGCAACGGCTCCAGCAGCGGGAAAACGTCGTAGATGCGCTTGATCGGCCATTCGTCCTGGCCCTCAGGCCCGCGCTTCCTGCCGATGACGAGATTGTCCTCGACCGTGTGCTCCGGGAAAATCTGGCGGTCCTCCGGCACGAAACCGAGGCCGGCGCGCGCGATATGGTGCGGCTTGCGGCCGGAGATCACCGCTCCGCGCAGGCTGATTTGGCCCCGTCGCGGCGGCGCCAAACCCATGATCGCCTTCATGGTCGTGGATTTGCCCGCGCCGTTGCGCCCGAGCAGCGCCATGGTCTCGCCCTGCCGCACCGCGAGGGCGACGCCGAACAGGATCTGGCTGGTGCCGTAGTAGACGTCGAGATCGGCGACTTCGATGACGGCAGCACTCATGCGGCGGCTCCCGCATGCTCAGTACCGAGATAGGCCTCGATCACCGCGCTGTTGTTGCGGATCTCGTCGGGCGTGCCGGTCGCGAGGATGCGGCCGTAGCAGAGCACTACGATCTTCGGTGCAATCTTGAATACGATGTCCATGTCGTGCTCGATGAAGACGACGGTGATCTTTTGCGTTTCCCAGAGCTCGCGCACCTTGTCGATCATGCGCCAGCGCTCCTCCGGGCCCATGCCGGCGGTCGGCTCGTCCAGCAGCAGCACCTTCGGTTCGAGCACCAGGGCGAGTGCGATGTCGAGCAGCTTCTGGTCGCCATGCGACAGCGTCGCCGCCGTGCGATTGCGTTTGCCGGCGAGGCCCAGCAGCTCCATCACATGCTCGGCACGGTCGCGGGTCTCGGGCAACGGAAAACGCTTGTGCAGCACCGCTGACGATCGCTGGTCGGCGCTGACGGCGGCGAGCATGGTTTCCTGCACGGTCAGCGATTTGAAGATGTTTGCGACCTGAAACGCGCGGCCGATGCCGTGGCGGACGATCGCCGGCGGCGAGCGGCCGGCGAGATCGACGCCGTCGAGGAGCACCTGGCCGGAATCCGGCCTCAGCGCGCCGGTGATCAAATTGAAGAAGGTGCTCTTGCCCGCACCGTTCGGCCCGATCACGGCTGTGAGCGAGCCGTCGGGGAAGTCGAGCGAGACGTCGTTGGTCGCCTTCACGCCGCCAAAGGACTTTGCGAGATTGCGGATCTCGAGCATGGCTAGCGCCCTTCGCCCGTATTGCGCCGGTGCGAAAACCATTCGGCGACGAAATCGAGCAAGCCTTTGCGCAAGCCCAGCGCGAAGAACAGGATGACGACGCCCAGCACGATGCCGTGGTACTCGGTGAAGCGCGTTACGGTATCGTTGAGCAGCAGCAATAGCACTGTGCCGACCATCGGTCCGAGGAAGGTCGAGACGCCGCCGAGCATGTTGATGAAGATGCCCTCGCCCGAGATGGTCCAATAGGCAAATTCGGGATAGGCGCCGGAGACGAACAGCGCCATCACCATGCCGCCCATCGCCGCGAACAGCGCCGCGAGCACGAAGACGGTGAGTTTTGCGCGCCAGACGTCGATGCCGAGAAAGCTCGCGCGCGCGGCGTTGTCGCGGATCATGCGTAGCGTGTAGCCGAATGGCGATTGCGCGATCTGGCGCATTGCGAGCAGGCCGAGGATGAGAAGCGCACAGCTCGCGACATAGAGATGGACGTGGTTGGCGAGATTGATGCCGAGGAATGCGGGACGCGGAATGCCACCGCGCAGGCCCTGGTCGCCGCCGGTGAAGGAGGCCCAGGACAGGATGGTCGAGTGGATCAGCATCTGGAACGCCAGCGTAACGAAGGCGAAATAGATATCCTTCAGCCGCACGCAGATCGCACCGATGACGGCGGCGATCACCGCGGTGATCGCGAGCGTCGCGACGAAGGCGACCGGAATGGGCACGCCGAGCTTCTGCATGATGAGGCCAAAACTGTAGGCCCCTAGACCGAAGAACATGCCGTGGCCGAATGAGGTCAGGCCGGTATAGCCGACCAGCAGGTTGAGCGAGGTCGCGAACAGGCCGTAGGCGGAGCAGCGAATGACGAAATCGAGCAGCGCCTTGCTGCCGGTGAACAGCGGCAGGCTCGCCAGCACGGCGAAGGCGATCAGCGCGATCAGGACATCGCGATAGCGTTGCAGCACCGCGCCGTTGCGCGCCGGCACTAGCGTCCGCGCGCGCCCGGCCTCCAGCTCGGTCATGCCGCCTCCTTGCCGAACAGGCCGGTGGGCTTGGAAACCAGCACGATCACCATGAACAGATACATCAGGCCTTCCGTGAACAGGGGAAAGCCGAGCGAGCCGAACGAGCGGATCAAACCGAGCAGCAGCGCACCGACCAGTGCGCCCAGAATCGAGCCCATGCCGCCGATCACGGTGACAATGAAGGATTCGATCAGCACCGAGAATCCCATGCCGGGGGTCAGAGAGCGCACGGGCGCGGCAAGCGCGCCGGCAAGGCCCGCCAGCATGCCGCCGAGCGCGAACACGCCGCCGTAGATCAGGCCGGTATTGATGCCGAGCGCGGAGACCATGCCGGGATTATGCGCGGCGGCACGGATCACCTTGCCGATGCGGCTGCGCGAGAGCCCAATCCCGAGCACGATCGCCGCGACCAGCGCCACGCCGATCAGCAGCAGATAATAAGGCGGCACCACGCCACCTGCGATGAACAGCGGCATCACCTGGAACGCCGCGGGCATGCCCATCGACTTGAATTCCGGCCCCCAGATCAACCGCACCACATCGTCGAAGATCAGGACGAAGGCGTAGCAGACCAGCAGCTGCATCAGCACGTCGGCGCCGTAGACGCGACTCATGAAGACGCGCTCGAAGATCAACCCAAGAACCGCGGTGCCGGCTGCACCGGCAATCATCGCGAGCGCGAAGCTGCCGGTGAACTGATAGGCGGTCATCGCGAAATAGGCGCCGAACATGTAGAATGCGCCGTGGCTGAAATTGACGATCTTGAGCACGCCAAAAATCAGTGTCAGCCCAACCGCGACCAGGAACAGCAGCATGCCGATGATGAGGCCGCTGGTGGTTTGCGTCACCAGGCAGGCGGAGCTGGAGAGGCAGCCGGCGAGCGCGTCGAGATCCACGGGAGCACTTTCATTGCGGCGCGCCTGATACGGCGCGGAGAACCAAACGAAACAGGCGGAGACGGTCACCCATCTCCGCCGCGTCTCAGATCAGGTGTAGCCCTTGCTCTTCTTCCACTCGGCTTCGAGTTCGAAGATGGTCTTCCAGTCGCCGGCCTTGACCTCGGGGACATAGGGCTCCTGCGGAATCGTGGTGCCCCAGCCGATGGCGTAGCCGACCAGCGTGTGGTCGTCGCCGCGCATGGTCACGGTGCCGTCGGCGCCGAATGGGCACTTGATGGTGAGGCCCTTCAAGACCTCCGCGATCTTCTTGCCGTCGGTCGAGTTGGCCTTCTTCGCGGCTTCGCTAAGGAACATCACCGCGGTAGCGTTCTGCCATGACCAGTTGGTCGGATATTCGTTGTACTTGGCCTTGTAGGCATCGCCCAAGGCGGCGTTTTCCGGCGTGGTCGGGAACGACTTGATGTAGCGATTGCCGGAGTGGATGCCCTTCGGCAGGTTCTTCACCACGGTGAGCGCGGTGTAGTCGGCCATGTTGACCGCGAACACCTCCATCTGGCCGAACATCGCGTAGATGTTGGCCTGGTCGATATAGGAGGTGAGATCGCCGCCCCATAGACAAGAGTACAGCGCCTGCGGCTTGGCCTGCAAAATCTTGGTCACCACTTCGGTGTAGTCGGGCTGGAACAGCTTTGGCCAGGACTCGCTGATGATTTCGACGTCGGGCGCGAAGCGCTTCAGGTACAGAGT
Source organism: Bradyrhizobium sp. LB8.2 (assembly GCF_040548035.1). Lineage (NCBI taxonomy): Bacteria > Pseudomonadati > Pseudomonadota > Alphaproteobacteria > Hyphomicrobiales > Nitrobacteraceae > Bradyrhizobium > Bradyrhizobium sp. LB8.2. Next base: position 281,340 of record NZ_JBEPQV010000002.1, read on the forward strand.
GAACTCGCCGGTGGTGTCGCGGCCATAGGCATAGTCGGGCGAGCAGGTCGCCCATTTCTTCAAGCCCTTGGCCTTGGAGATCGACGCGGCGTAGCTGCCGCCGACGATGGAATCGTGGATGCCCTGGCGCACGCAGCGGAACGCGTTCGGGATGTGCTGCTTCGGATCGGCCGTCAGCGACGACGCTTCTGAGCAGGTGTGGACGCAGAGCACACCGAGATCGCGCGCCACTTCGTGGACCGCGAACGATCCGGACGAGGCCTCGCCGTCGATCAGCCACTCGCAGCCGTCGGTGTTGACGAGTTCGCGCGCGACGCGTGCAGCTTCCTGCGGCTGGCCCTTGGAGTCGCGGATCACCATCTCGATCTGCCGGCCGGCGAGCCCGCCGGCTGCGTTGACCTTGTCGACCTCGAGCATCACCGCGTTGCGCGACGACGTGCCGAGCTGCGCGACCCGGCCCGACAGGATCGTCGGCATGCCGATCTTGATGGTCTTGGCTTGCGCACGCGCCACCCACGGCGCGGCAACACTGATCGCACCGGCGCCCATCAGCGCCAATGTTGAACGGCGGCTGATGCCCGGCGTGCGGGTTCTCGTCATCTTTTCCCTCCCTCTGTCGGGTCGGCGTGTCCTGATCCCTGCCGGAGATCGTCTCGTCTCCGTGTTCCCAAGGATTTCAGAGGGAGGGGGTGACGTCAAGCCAAAGATGAATTATGAGTCAGAATTCATCAAAGAGGAAACGGCGCCGGAAATCGGCCCAAAATCCGCGCAATGATCAACCTGTCGAGCTTCATCGCCTTTCATGCCCGGCGCACGCCGGACCGGCCTGCGCTGAAATATCGCGGCGAGGAGATCTCCTACGCCGCCTTCGACGCGCGCATCCGGAGGGTGGCAGGTTGGCTCGACGCTCAGGGCATCCGCGCCGGCGATATCGTGGCCGTGCTGATGAAGAACAGTGCTGCCTTCCTGGAGTTGGTCTTTGCCACCAGCCATCTCGGCGCGGTGTTTTTGCCGATCAACTTCCGCCTCTCGCGCGATGAGGTCGGCTACACCGCCCGCAATGCCGGCGCGCGGCTGCTGATTGTCGACGAAGAGCTGGCTGCGAACGCAGCTGGTGCAACCTTAGTCGTGCTCGACGAGGCCGCGCAGCAGAGCGTGACGCGCCTCGCAGGGGAAGCGCCGCCCGCCCCGATGCACCTCCGCCAGCCGTCAGATCTGATGCGGCTGATGTACACCTCGGGCACCACCGACCGTCCCAAGGGCGTGATGATCAGTTACGACAATTTCTACTGGAAGTCCGCCGACCAGACGATCGCGCTGTCCTTGAGCGCGGAGACGCGACTTCTGATCGTCGGCCCGCTCTATCACGTCGGCGCGCTCGATTTGCCCGGCATCGCCGTGCTCTGGCATGGCGGCTTCATCATGATTGAACGCAACTTCGAGCCGGAAAGCGCGCTTGCCGCGATCGCGGAGGACAAGCTCAACGCCGCCTGGTTCGCGCCTGTGATGACCACTGCGATGCTCACCTGCCCCACCCGTGAGCGCTATGATGTGTCGAGCCTGAAATGGGCGATCGGCGGCGGCGAGAAGACGCCGGAGCTGCGCATCCGCGCTTTCGCGGAGTTCTTCCGCCATGCGCGCTACATCGATGCCTATGGCCTGACCGAAACCGTGGGCGGCGACACCTTTATGGATGCAGGCCGGGAAATCGAGAAGATCGGCTCCACGGGGCGCGCCATTGCTCACGTCGAGATCGAGATCCGCGACGAGGACGGCAACAAACTCCCGCCGAACGTCGATGGCGAGATCTGCCTGCGCGGGCCAAAAATCACGCGCGGCTATTGGAAGGATCCGGAGAAGACGGCGGCCGCCTTCTTCGGAGACTGGTTCCGCAGCGGCGACGTCGGTTATCTCGACGACGATGGCTTTCTGTATCTGACCGACCGCAAGAAGGACATGATCATCTCCGGCGGCGAGAACATCGCCTCCTCCGAGGTCGAGCGCGTCATCTACGATTTGCCTGAGGTGCGCGAGGTCGCGGTGATCGGCCTGCGCGATGCGCGCTGGGGCGAGCGGCCGGTCGCCATCGTCGTGCTGGCTGACGGCGCGAGCCTCGAACTCCCCGCCCTCACCGAGCACTGCCGCACGCGGCTGGCGAGCTTCAAGGTACCGAAACAGCTCATCATCCGCGGCAGCCTGCCGCGCAACCCGTCCGGAAAGATTCTCAAGCGCGTGCTGCGCGCCGAACTGGAGACCGTGGCATGACGCAAGGCCCCGCCAGCGAGAAAGTCACAAAACTCAACCGCGTCGAGCGCAACGCCTGGACCAAGCAGAAGATATTCGAGGCCGCCACAAAGGTCGTCGGCAAGCATGGCTATGCCGAGGCCTCCGTGGCCCGCATCACCGAGCAGGCCGGCGTCGCGCAAGGCACCTTCTACAATCATTTCGAGAACCGTCAGGAGCTGCTCGACCAGCTGCTGCCGAAGATCGGCCTCGATATGGTCGAGTTCATCCGCGCCCGCACCGGCACGGCGGATGCGGCACGGCAGGAGATCGAGCGCTTCTCAGCATTCTTCGACTTCATCCGCGAAGTGCCGGAATTTTTGCGCATCCTCAACGAGGCCGAGTTCTTCGCACCTCCCGGTTACCAGAAGCATCTCGACAACATCTCGGTCGCCTATGTCCGCATTTTGCGTCGCGCGCGACGTTCAGGCGCGATCGAGAATTACAGCGACGAGGAGTTCGAGGCCATCGTCCACATGCTGATGGGCTCGCGTGGCTATCTCAGCCGGCGCTACTCCTATTCCGCCGATGGCGTCACCGCCGTACCCGAGCACGTCATCTCCGCCTATCGCAAACTAATGACGCGCGGCCTCTTCATTGCATCCGGAGATCAGGACACGCCATGAACATCGAATCTCCGCACAAGGCGCTCGACCTCACCTCGACGATTGAAGAAGGCGACATCCGCTGCCTGCTGATGGTGCTCGTGCACATGACCGGCGACGAGCGCTGGCTGGAGCCACCCTATCTGCCCAAGCGCGACATCCGCCTCATCCCCGATCCCGAGGCCGGCGTGCCCAGAGAAGTCCAGGACGAAATCCGCGCCGCGGTCGTCAAGCTCTTTGCCGATGGCCCACCCGAGCCTGTCATCACCGATCCCGGTGATGAACTGCTGCTCAAGATGATGCGCGCCTGTCTCGGCGAGAATGTCTCGCCGGAATACGCACCCCTGATGCGCGAGGAGATGGGTTTTGTGCCGCGCGAGGCGCGATGGGCCAAGCGCCCTTCAGACGAAAAACTGGCCGAGCAGCATGTGCTGATCGTCGGTGCCGGCGTCTGTGCCATCGCGCTCGGCGTAGCGCTCGGCCATCTCGGCATTCCTTACACCATCGTCGAGAAAAACGAGGAGCTCGGCGGCACCTGGTGGATCAATCGCTATCCCGGCTGCGGTGTCGACACGCCGAACCACTCCTATTCCTACTCCTTCGGCTCGGGCAATGCATGGACCCGCTACTTCTGCCAGCGCGAGGAGCTGCACGGATATCTGCTCAAGGTCGCCGACGAATACGGCATCCGCAAGCATCTGCGCGTCAGCACCGAGCTGACGTCGTCGCGCTGGGACGAAGGCAAGAGGCGTTGGATCTCGACCCTCAGGACTGAGAATGGCGTCGAAACCTTCGAATCCACTGCGCTGGTGAGCGCGATCGGCCAGCTCAACGATCCCTCGCGCGCCCGTTTCGAGGGCGAGGAAGACTTCAAGGGAACGATCCTGCATTCGGCGCTGTGGTCCAGCGACACCAATATCGACGGCAAGCATGTCGCCGTGATCGGCACCGGCGCGACATCGATGCAACTGGTGCCGGCGATTGCCGGCCGCGTTGCCTCGGTCACTGTCTACCAGCGCAGCGCGCAATGGGCACGGCCTGTGAAGGGCTATGCCGATCCGATCAGCGAAGGCGCGCGCTGGCTGCTCGCGCATCTGCCGTTCTATGTGCAATGGTACCGCTTCAACATGTTCTGGCGTTACGGCGACGGTCTGCTGCCGTTCCTGCGCAAGGACCCGGCCTGGCCGTATCCTGAGCGCGCCGTCAACAAGGGCAACGACCGGCACCGCCGGGAGCTGACCGACTTCATCCTCACCGAGCTGAAGGACCGCCCCGATCTGATCGAGAAGTGCGTGCCGACCTATCCGCCCTATGGCAAGCGCATCCTGCTCGACAACAACTGGTTCAAGACGCTGATGCTGGATAATGTCCAGCTCGTCACCGACGCGATCGATCATTTCGACCAGGGCGGCATCGTCACCGCGGAGGGCGAGCATCGCGCCGCCGACGTCATCGTGGTCGCGACCGGCTTCAAGGTCACGGAAATGGCCGCGCGCCTCAACATCAGCGGCCGCAACGGCAAGGATTTGCGCGAGGCCTGGGGCAACGACAATCCGACCGCGTTTCTCGGCCTCACCGTGCCCGATTTCCCAAACTTCTTCTGCATGCTGGGTCCAAATTCCGGTCCCGCGCATGGCGGCAGCGTCATCTTCCAGTCGGAATGTCAGAGCCGCTACATCTCCGCCTGCCTCGCCGACATGATCGAGCACGACGTCGCAGCGATCGACGTCCGCAAGGATGTGCTGGACGACTATATCCGGAAGGTCGATGCCGAGCACGAGACGATGATCTGGACTCATCCCGGCATGAGCACCTACTATCGCAATTCGAGCGGCCGCGTGTTTTCCGCAATGCCCTGGCGCTTCGTCGACTACTGGCGCATGACGCATGATCCTGATCTGCGGCAGTACAGACTGACGAAGGCGTGAGCTTAAGGGAGGGAGTTGGCCATGCCGAAGCCACGCGTGCGCGTCTACACCGATTACAAGAGCCCCTACGCGTTCGTCGCCAACAAGCGTCTGTTCGAGCTTGAGGAGACGCACGGCGTCGAGCTCGAATGGCGGCCCTACACGCTTCGCGTCGCCGAATTCATGGGGACGGTCGAAGAGCGCACGCCGCATTTCTGGCGCAAGGTGCGCTACGCCTATATGGACGCGCGGCGCTATGCCAATGCGCAAGGGCTTGTCATGAAAGGGCCCCGACGGATTTACGACGCCTTCCATTCCAGCGTCGGCATGCTGTTCGCACAGGCGCACGGCTTCTTCCGTCCGTATCACGACACGGTGTTTCGCCGTTTCTGGAGCCATGAACTCGAAATCGACGACCTCGCCGCAATCACTGACGTCATCACATCGTGCGGCGGCTCGGCGAGCGAGTTCGGAGCCTACGTCCACGGCTCCGCGCGCGCCGAACATGACCGCATCATCGACGAGGCCGAGGCGCTCGGCGTGTTCGGCGTTCCAACCATGGTGTTCAACGGCGAGCTGTTTTGGGGCGGCGACCGCATCGACATGCTGATCGAACGCATCGAGAAGCCCGAGACGATCGAAGCCGCGCTCGGCAGCCGCCATCGCAAGCCGGTATAAGCAGCAACGCTACGCCGCCAGTCCGCTCTCCACCGGAGCAAACTCCAGCCCGAGGCTTTCCGCCACGGCCTTGTTGGTGATGCGGCCGCGATGCACATTCAGCCCGTTGCGCAGATGTGGATTTTCCAGCACCGCGGCAAAGCCCTTGTTCGCAAGCATCAAGCCGAACGGTAGCGTCGCGTTATTCAGCGCGTGGCTTGACGTCACCGGCACCGCGCCGGGCATGTTGGCGACGCAATAATGCACGATGCCGTCGACCAAATAAGTTGGTTCTGCATGTGTCGTCGGGTGCGAGGTCTCGAAGCAGCCACCCTGATCGATCGCGACGTCGACCAGCACGGCGCCCGGCCGCATCGATGTCAGCATCGCACGCGTGACGAGCTTTGGTGCGCTGGCGCCCGGCAGCAGCACCGCGCCGATCACGACGTCGGCGGCGAACACCTCCTCCTCGACCGACTCGATGGTCGAGAACCGGGTGCGCACGCGGCCGGCAAAGAGATCGTCAAGTTCGCGCAACCGTGGAATCGAGCGGTCGATCACCGTGACCTCGGCACCGAGCCCTGCGGCCATGCGCGCAGCCTGCGTTCCCACCACCCCGCCGCCGAGCACGACGACCCTTGCCGGCTGCACGCCGGGAACACCGCCCAGCAGCAGCCCGCGGCCGCCGGCCGAGCTTTTGAGCGCGGCGCCGGCAGCCTCTATGGCAAGGCGGCCGGCGACTTCGCTCATCGGCGCAAGCAGGGGGAGGTGACCGGCCGCGTCGGTGACGGTTTCATAGGCGATCGCAGTACAGCCGGAGGCGAGCAAACCTTTGGCTTGTTCGGGATCCGGCGCGAGATGGAGGTAAGCAAACAGGATCTGGCTTTCGCGAAGCTGGGCCCATTCGCTCTTCTGCGGCTCCTTCACCTTCACGATCATGTCGGACTTGGCGAAGATGTCGCGCGCGTTCTCGGCAATGATGGCCCCTGCCCGCCGATAAACCTCGTCGGAGGCGCCGATGCCGCCGCCCGCGCCGGTCTCGACCGTCACCTGGTGCCCGGCGGCGATATATTCGCGGACCACGCCCGGGGTGAGCCCGACGCGATATTCCTGCACCTTGATCTCCTTGGGCACACCGACACGCATCCTGGGCTCCTTTTGATTCACCTCCTGATCGTAGCGACGGGGCCGGTTTGGTTTCGTGCAAATATCCGCTAGCTTTGGCTTCTCCGCGCCGGTTTCCGGCGCGCAAACGCCCTTTCACGCTGGAAACGAAACCTTGGCCCTCGACCGGAAAGATCTCGCCATCCTCGCGGAACTCACCACCAATGCGCGGGCCAGCCACACCGAGCTCGCCAACAAAGTCGGCATGTCCAGCACCGCGCTGGCACGGCGGCAGAAGGCGCTGGAGGACGACGGCTACATCCAGGCCTATCAGGCCGCGCTCGACCTCGCGCAATTCGGCCTCACCACCACGGTGCTGGTCCGTATCGCGCTGGAAAGCCAGAGCGACGAGGCGTTGAAGGCGTTCGAGGCGGAGGTGGTGAAATGCCCCTCCGTGGTGCGCTGCTTCCTGATGTCGGGGACCGACGACTACATCCTGATCGTGCTCGCCCGCGACATCCAGGATTTCGAACGTATCCACCGCACCGAGTTGTCGCGCCTGCCGCGCGTAGCACGGGTACAATCGAGCTTTGCGCTCCGCGAGGTCGTCAACCGCGCGGTGCCGAATGTGGTGTTCGGGGAAGCAAAGCGCTGACTGCGGCCTCTCGGAAAGGCGAACTGCCGCCAAGGAACCAACCGGCCGGTGGTCCGTTGGGCGCTATTGGCCGGCGGAGGCGTCCCCCCGCGTCAACACGACTGACGTCCGGCATCGTCGCCGTCGCAGGGAGCAGGACATGGGCGATCTCACGCATCAGATTCCCGAACGCATTCCGATCCATCTTGTTGTCAACGGCGTCAGTCACAAGCTTGATCTCGTGCCCTGGACCACGTTGCTGGACGCCTTGCGAGACCATCTTGCGTTGAGCGGCACCAAGAAGGGGTGCGACCATGGTCAGTGCGGCGCCTGCACGGTGCTGGTGGACGGCCGGCGCGTCAATTCCTGCCTCACGCTCGCCGTCATGAATGACGGCGCTGAGATCACGACCGTCGAAGGTCTTGCCAAGGACGGTACGCTGCATCCCCTGCAACAGGCTTTCATCGACCATGACGCCTTCCAGTGCGGCTATTGCACGCCGGGACAGATCTGTTCGGCGGCCGGACTGCTCGTCGAAGGCCATGCCCGGGATGCTGACGAGATCCGGGAGCTGATGAGCGGAAATCTCTGCCGCTGCGGCGCCTATCCGAACATCCTCGCCGCCATCCAGCAGGCAATGGGCCAGCCATGAACAACTTCCAGTATGCCCGAGCCACGGACGTTACCGACGCGATCCGCCTGCTCGCCGCCGATCCCGGCGCCAAACTGATTGCCGGCGGCACCAATCTGATCGACCTGATGAAAGAGAATGTCGAGCGCCCCTCCGGGCTGATTGACATTTCCCGGCTGCCGCTCCGCAAGGTCGAGGAGACGGCGGACGGGTCCTTGCGCATTGGCGCCCTGGTGCCGAACTCGGACCTCGCCTACCACCCGCTGATCGAGCAGCGCTATCCTCTGCTCGCCAGCGCCATCCTGGCCGGTGCCTCGGCGCAACTGCGCAACATGGCGTCGGTCGGAGGCAATCTGATGCAGCGAACGCGCTGCGCCTATTTCTATGACACGGCCACGCCCTGCAACAAGCGACGTCCCAGCAGCGGCTGCTCGGCAATGGACGGCCTCAACCGCAACCATGCGATCCTCGGTACGAGCGCCGCCTGCATCGCGACCAACCCGTCCGACATGAGCGTGGCGCTGGCTGCGCTTGGGGCGCTGGTGCACATCGCAGGCCGCTCCGGCGAGCGCATCATCGCGCTGACCGATTTCCACCGGCTTCCCGGCGACACGCCTCATGTCGATACCAATCTCGGCACCAGCGAGATCATCACGGCGATCGAGCTCCCGGCCTGCGGCTTTGCTCAAAACTACAGCTATCTCAAAGTTCGCGATCGGATGTCCTATGCTTTTGCTCTGGTCTCGGTCGCCGCCGCGCTCGAACTGGAAGGCAACGCGATCAGCGGGGCACGGATGGCGCTCGGCGGCGTGGCTCACAAGCCCTGGCGCAGCCTCGAAGCCGAAGCCGCGTTGCGCGGCCAGGCCGCGACGCCCGACCACTTCTCGCACGCCGCGGATCTCCTGCTCCAGGGAGCAACGACCCGCTCACATAATGGCTTCAAGGTCGAGCTCGCGCGCCGCGCCATCGTGCGGACGCTGACACAGGCGGCGAATGCCACGCCGCAATCCCAGGCCCACAAGAAGATCGCGTGAGGGACCGATGAACGCCTATATCGGAACGCCAACGTCGCGTGTCGACGGCCGTGCCAAAGTCACCGGCGCCGCCAAATACGCCGGCGAATTCCCGGCCGACGGACTCCTCCATGGCTTCGTCGTCGAGGCCACCATTCCATGCGGGCGCATTGCCCGCCTCGACACCAGTGCGGCGCTGCAGGTCAAGGGCGTGCTCGACGTGCTTACGCATGCGAACCGTCCGCCGCTCGCCGACAAGGACGAGGCGTGGAGGGACGAGGTTGCACCGGAGGGTTCGCCTTTCCGTCCACTCTACGACGACACGGTCAAGTTCAACGGCCAGCCGATTGCGTTGGTCGTGGCGGAGGACTGGGAAACCGCGAAATTCGCGGCCACACTGGTGCGGGTCGAGTATGAGCAGCGCGGCTTTGCGACCGACCTCGAGGGCGAGCGCGGCAAGGCTGCCGAGATGGACAAGCCGCATAAGCCGCGCGGCGACGCCGCAGCAACTCTTGCCCAAGCCCGCGTGCGCCACGAGGCGGAGTACGTGATTCCAACAGAGCATCACAACCCGATGGAGCTCTATGCGACCACGGCGATCTGGGACAGCAATGGCAAGCTCACGATCTACGACAAGACGCAGGGCGTTCAAAACGTCCACAAATTTCTCTGCGGCGTGTTCGACAAGAAGCCGGATGACATTCGCGTGGCCTCGCATTACGTCGGCGGCGCCTTCGGCTCCGGCTTGCGGCCGCAATACCAGGTGGTGCTGGCAACGCTTGGCGCGCTCGCACTGAAGCGGTCTGTTCGCGTCGTGCTGACGCGGCAGCAGATGTACGGGCTCGGCTACCGGCCGATGACGATCGAGCGCGTCGGCCTCGGCGCAAAATCCGACGGTACGCTCGATGCGGTCACGCACGAGGCGATTGCCGTCACCTCCCGCTACGAGGATTTCGCACGCAATGACACCGGCTGGGCCGAACAGCTCTACAGCAGCCCGAACAGCCGTTTCTCCCACAAGCTCGTCCACCTCGACGTCTCCACTCCCTGCGACATGCGCGCACCGGGCGCGGCGTCGGGCGTCTGCGCCCTCGAATGCGCCATGGACGAGCTCTCCGTCGCGCTCAAGCTCGACCCGATCGAACTGCGGCTGAAGTGCTATTCGGATCGCGACCAGAGCGAAAACCTCCCCTACACGAGCAAGCAGTTGCGCGAATGCTATGCGCGCGGCGCGGACGCCTTCGGCTGGAGCAGACGCAATCCTGCGCCGCGCTCGATGCGCGATGGCAAAGAGCTGGTCGGCTGGGGCATGGCGACGGGCGTGTGGGAAGCGTTGCAGATGCCGGTCGCGGTGCGCATCGTGCTGACGTCGAACGGACATGCCGAAGTGTCCTGCGCCGCATCCGACATCGGCACCGGTACCTACACCATCGTGGCGCAGGTCGCGGCCGATGCGCTCGGCCTGCCGATCGAGAACATCAGCGTCCGGCTTGCCGATTCCACTCTGCCGCAGGCGCCGGTCGAGGGCGGCTCCTGGATGGCCGCATCGAGCGCGCATGCGGTGCTCGCAGCCGCTGAAGAGGTGCGCAAGGAGCTGTTGCGCTTGGCCGGGAAAATTCATGGCTCGCCGCTCGCCGGCGCCGAGTTGGCCGATACGGTGCTGACCGACGGCAGCATTGCCAGGGCCAGCGACAACCGCCGTGCGGTCTCGATCGCCGACGCGATGCGCCATGGCGGCGTCGAACGTATCGAGAAGGAAAAGCTCAACCAGTTCGGTGAGGACAAGAAGCACGCACGCAATACCCATTCGGCCGTCTTTGCCGAGGTCAAGGTGGACGAATTGCTTGGCGTCATCCGCGTCACGCGGGTCGTGAGCGCAATCGCGGCCGGGCGGATCCTCAACACCAAGACCGGCCGCAGCCAGATCATGGGCGGCGTGGTCTGGGGGATCGGGATGGCCCTGCACGAGGAGACGGTGATGGACCACCGCTTCGGCCGGATCATGAACGCGAACATCGCCGAGTACCACATCCCGGTGAATGCGGATGTTCAGGACATCGACGTGATCTTCGTCGACGAGCCGGACGCGCACATCAACGCGCTCGGCATCAAGGGACTGGGCGAGATCGGCATCGTCGGCGTCCCCGCCGCGATCGCGAACGCCGTCTATCACGCCACCGGCAAACGCATCCGCCGCTTCCCGATTACATTGGACAAAGTGCTCGACTGAGACGTTGCAGCGGTCGCTCGGAGCCGGCCGCTAGACCTCACGACGGAAAGTCAGCCGGCCTGACCTGGATGCGGTCGGCATGCAGCGACCAGTGGTGCAAGGCCTGGTCCTTGCAAAACCTCGCCTTCGCCCGCTCCCTGGCCTCGTTCTCGTCGGTGGCGTCGATCTCGAGCGAGCCCTGGCACACCTCGATCTGCCGGCCGTACTGGCCGAGCACGTCCTTCATGAATCTGACGACATAAGTTGACATGGGACCTCCTGCTGCCACGGCCAGCCCCGGCGACACTCTAATACCATTTAGCCTGAATGAGGGAGGGAGAATTTGACGCGCATCAAGGCCGGTAGGCGGTTCCACGCTGCCCCGGAATGGCAAGCTCCTAACCCTACCCCGGCGTTACCCCGAACGCCTGCTTGAAGCGCTCGGCATAGCGCGGCCAAACCTCGGGATTGATGATGCGCGGCGGGCGTTTGCCGTCGAGCGTGTCCAGCACCTGCTCGGCGGCGATGCGGCCCATGTTCTGGCGCGCCTCGATCGTGACGCCTGCGGTATGCGGGCTCGCCAGCACGTTGTCGAACTGCAGCAGCGGATGCTCCGGCGGCGGCGGCTCCTTGGACCAGACGTCGAGGCCGGCACCCGCGATGCGCTTGTCGCGCAACGCCTGGAGCAGCGCGTCCTCGTCGTGAATGAAGCCCCGGGCCGTGGTGACAAAATACGCATGCGGCTGCATCAGCGCGAACTCGCGCACGCTGATCAAGTTGCGGCTGCCCTTGTTGAGGGGACAGGAGATCGAGACGAAATCGGCGCGGCGCAGCAGCTCGTCGAGTTCGACCTTCTCCCCGCCTCGCTCGGACATCACCTCGGCCGTGAGATACGGATCATAGGCCAGCACCTTCATGCCGAGCAGGCCCTTGCACAGCGCGGCGATGCGGCGGCCGACATTGCCGAGCCCGACGATGCCGACGGTCTTGTGCTCGACCTCGTTGCCGACGAGTTCGTTGCGATTGACGTTGGCCTCCCTGCGAAGCTTGCGGTCGGACTGGATGATACGCTTGGACAGCGTCAGCATCATCGCCAGCGCATGCTCGGCGACCGAATGCGCGTTGCCGCCGGACTGGTTGACGACGAGCACGCCCGCATCGGTGCACGCTTCGGCGTCGACGGGATCGAAGCCCGCGCCGTTGCTGGAAACGAGCAGGAGGTTGGGCGTACGCTTCAGGAAGGCGGCGTCAACATGGAAATGCGGCGCGAGTTCATCGCGAGCAGCCCCGATCTGGTAGACATGGGCCGCGCTCAGGATCGGCGCGTAGAAATCCTCAGGGCTTTCGTTCTCGATGCGATCGAGCCGGACGTCGGGCCGCGCCTTCAGGATGTCGATATAAATCGGATTGGCCAGATATTTGACGTAGAAGACACGCTTGCTGTTGACGGACATCAGGACCCTTCCGGCTCTCTCCAGGAGATCCGCAGGGCCAGCGCAGCGCGCGCTCCTGTCATGCGTTCCTCCGTTCTCTTGTTATGCCCGCTTATGACACGTCGGTACCGGTCGCGGCAGGCCGTCTGGCGCAGATCACGGTGCAGTCCGGACATGTTGACAATCCCGCCCGCCGCGTCAAGTTCGGCAGACCGCCGCGACGGCCAAGACAACGCCTAAGGCAATGGCCAAGACCAAGACGCATGCGCGGCTGAAGGGAGAATGCAATGGCGATTGCGGAGCAACATACCTCGTCCGAGGCGGCGCAGACCTCCAGTGACAAGAGCTGGCACGGCATCGTCCTGCAAACCCTGAAGCGGAACGAGATCAGCCTCATCCCTTACGTGCCCGACCGCGTGCTGACGCCGCTGATCAGGAACCTGCACGCCGATCCCTTCTTCACCACCTTTGCCACCGCCCGTGAGGAGGAAGCCGTCGGCATCGTCTCGGGCGCATGGATGGGCGGACGGCGGGCTGCGGTGCTGATGCAGACCTCCGGCTTTGCCACGCTCGCCAACGTGCTGGCCTCGCTCGCGGTGCCCTACCAGATCCCGCTGATCATGTTCGTGTCCGAGCGCGGCACGCTCGGCGAGTTCAACTACGGCCAGTCGCTGGTCTGCCGCACCATGCGTCCGGTCCTGGATTCGCTGGCGCTCGAGCATCACACCATCACCCGGCTCGACGAGCTCGAATTCATCACCGACCGTTCGATCAAGCAGGCCGTCACGACACAGGCGCCCGTGGCGCTGATCCTCAACCCGCTGCTCACGGGCGGCAAGACTTTCGACAAGTGAGGCCGGCCCAAATGAATACAGACGCGCGCAACACCAAAGTGATGAACCGCTTCGACGTCACCTCGCGCCTGATCGCGAAACTCAAGCACGAGGAAGCCGTGATCGGTGGCATCGGCAACACCAATTTCGATCTCTGGGCCGCCGGCCACCGTCCGCAGAATTTCTACATGCTCGGCAGCATGGGGCTCGCCTTTCCGATCGCGCTGGGCGTGGCGCTGGCGCAGCCGGACCGGCGCGTCTTTGCGCTCGAAGGCGACGGCTCGCTGCTGATGCAGCTTGGCGCGCTCTCGACGATTGCGGCGCTGAAGCCTGAGAACCTCATCATGATCGTGATGGACAACGGCATCTACCAGATCACCGGCGCGCAGCCGACACCCGCCGCGAACGTGGCTGACATCGTCGCCATCGCCGCCGGCTCGGGGCTTGCCAACAGCGCCTGGGCCGCGGACGAAGAAGATTTCGAGCGGCTGGTCGAGGAAGCCATGTCGGCCTCCGGGCCGAGCCTGATCGCCGTCCGCATCGACGACAAGCCGGGCGTCGGCGCCACCCGACGCGATCCCGTGCAGATCCGGGAACGCTTCATGCACGGCCTTGGCGTGCGCGAGGCACTTTAACTTTTTGTCATTAACTACACGGCGATCTGATCCCCGCCTCACTGCAGGCGCGGCAAATCCGTGCTAAGCGGTGCGTATGTCCATTTTCATCCGCTTTTTTGCCTGGCTGCTCGCAGCCGCCGTCACTTTCGCAACACTCGGCCCGCCCGGCCTGCGGCCCCGCTCCGACCTCGGCCAGGACGGCGAGCATGCCCTCGCCTTTGTTCTGGTCGGATTGGCCTTCGGCCTGGCTTACCGGAACCGTCGCTGGGCCGTGGCTGCCGTGGCGGTAATTCTGATCGGCATGCTCGAACTGATGCAATTCTGGGCGCCGGGTCGGCATGCGCGGCTGGAGGATTTTTTGGTCGATGCCGGCACGGCCTGCATCGGCTTTGCGTTCGCGACCGCCGTCGATTGGGTCATGACACGCTTCCGCGCAAATTCGGCCCTGACGAGCGAAGGCCCCGCGGAGTGACGCTCCGCAGGGCCCAATTGTTCAAGCCTAGACTCTGATCGATCAGTCGATGATCTTGACGACGCGGCGTGTGCGCGGCTCGACGATCACGCGGCGATCATTGACGACTGCATAGCGATACTCGGTGTAGTTCGGAACGGGGCGCAGCACAACGGTCGGCGGCAGCGGCTCGCCGACAACGACGCGATCCTCGACGACGACGGAATCGCTACGCGGGATTCCGCCCAGGATCGCATTCGGAATTTCCAGGCCGGCGCCGACCGCTGCACCGACGGTGCCGCCGACCATCGCGCCAACCGGGCCGCCGATGTCGCCGCCCGCACGTGCACCGTTCGCGGCGCCCTCGGCGGTCGTCGACTGAGCAAAGGCTGCGCTTGACACCAGCAGCGACGCGGCAGCCAACGAAATCGCAAGACGGGTTTTCATGTCCTGATGTCTCCAGTGATTGTTGTGCGCCTTCAACCGCGGGGCCGGAGCATTGTTCCGGTTCCCCATGGCGAAAGACGCGCCAGATCCGGAGACGGTTACCGCGTAACAGTTCAGGCCGCGGCGATCTCGTGGCCAGCCATCAGTTCCAGCGCCCGCACCATCGCCGAATGATCCCAGCCCTTGCCGCCATGCGCGGTGCAGGACGAGAACAATTGCTGCGCCACCGCCGTGCTCGGCAACGACAGGCCGAGCGCGCGAGCGCCTTCAAGCGCGAGGTTGAGATCCTTCTGGTGCAGCTCGATGCGGAAACCGGGATCGAAATTGCGCTTCACCATGCGCTCGCCATGCACTTCGAGTATCCGCGACGAGGCAAAGCCGCCCATCAGGGCCTGCCGCACCAGTGCCGGATCGGCGCCGGCTTTCGACGCGAACAGCAGCGCTTCGCTCACCGCCTCGATCGTCAACGCGACGATGATCTGGTTGGCGACCTTCGTTGTCTGGCCGTCGCCATTGGCGCCGACCCGGGTGACGTTCTTTCCCATGCGGTCGAAGATCGGCTTCATGGTGCTGAAGGCACGCTCGGGCCCGCCGACCATGAAGGTGAGGCTTGCCGCCCTGGCACCGACCTCCCCGCCCGAAACCGGTGCGTCGAGATAATCCGCGCCGAGCGCCTCGATCTTCTTTGCGAACTCTTTGGTCGCCAACGGCGAGATCGAGCTCATGTCGACCACGATCTTGCCCTTGGAGATGCCGCTCGCGACGCCGTCCGTGCCGAACAGCACTGCTTCCACATGCGGCGTATCGGGCACCATGATGATGACGGCATCCGCCTCCTCTGCGACCTCCTTGCTCGACTTGCAGGCAACGCCGCCAGCCGCGATCAGCTCCGGCGCGACAGGCGCGACGTCATGCAGGAGAACGCGATGTCCTGCGGCCAGAAGATGGCCGGCCATCGGCCGTCCCATGGTGCCAAGTCCGATGAAGCCGATGTCGATCATGTCCAAATTTCCTCAGGTCTCGAATGTCCGCGCCGCATGCCAGGACAGGCCTTCCAGCGTCGTGGTGCGCGGCTTGTACTCACAGCCGACCCAGCCGCGATAACCGATCGCGTCGAGATGGCGGAACAGGAAGGGATAGTTGATCTCGCCGGTGCCCGGTTCGTGGCGGCCGGGATTGTCGGCGAGCTGGATGTGGGCGATCTGGGGGAGATATTCCTGCATGGTACGGGCGAGGTCACCCTCCATGATCTGCATGTGATAGATGTCGTACTGGACGAACAGGTTGTTCGACCGCACCTCCGAGATGAGCTGCACGGCCTGCTCGGTGCCGTTGAGGAAGAAGCCGGGAATGTCGAGCGTGTTGATCGGCTCGACCAGCAGCTTGATGTTCTCCCGCGCCAGCGTCGAGGCCGCGAAGCGCAAATTCCCGACCAGCGTCTCGTTCAGCTCGCGCGGATCGGCGTCCACTGGCGCGATGCCGACGAGGCAGTTGAGCTGCTCGCAATCGAGCGCCTTGGCATAGTCGATGGCGCGAAACACGCCGTCGCGGAATTCGGCGACGCGATCGGGCAGGATCGCGATGCCGCGCTCGCCTGCGGCCCAGTTGCCGGCCGGCAGATTGTGCAGCACCTGCGTCAGCCCATGGCTGTCGAGCTGCTCGCGCAAAAGCGCCTTGTCGAAATCATAGGGAAAGAGATATTCGACCCCGGAGAAGCCCGCCGCCTTGGCCGCGGCGAAGCGGTCCACGAACGGCATCTCGTTGAAGAGCATGGTGAGGTTGGCGGCGAATTTCGGCATGATGCTGTTCCCTATTCCGCCGGCTGCAGCACGCCGGGCCGCGCGCTCGCGACCTCGTCGAGCGGCAGATCCAGCACCTCCTCGAACTCGACGATGTTGTCGATCTCCGTGCCCATCGCGATGTTGGTGACGCGTTCGAGGATGAACTCGACCATCACGGGCACGCGGTACTTCGCCATCCATTCGCGCGCTGTGGCGAACGCGGCCTGCGAATCCTTGGGATCGGTGACGCGGATCGCCTTGCAACCGAGGCCTTCGGCAACCGCGACGTGATCGACGCCATAGCCACCGAGCTCGGGCGCGTTGATGTTATCGAAGGAGAGCTGGACGTGATAGTCCATGTCGAAGCCACGCTGGGCCTGACGGATCAGCCCGAGATAGGAATTGTTCACGACGACGTGGATGTAGGGCAGATTGAACTGCGCGCCGACTGCGAGCTCCTCGATCAGGAACTGAAAATCGTAGTCGCCGGAGAGCGCGACGATGTCGCGATCCGGGCACGCCGCGCGCACGCCGAGGGCGGCGGGCAGCGTCCAGCCGAGCGGCCCCGCCTGCCCGGCATTGATCCAGTTACGCGGCTTGTAAACGCCGAGGAACTGCGCGCCGGCGATTTGCGACAGGCCGATCACCGAGACGTAGCAGGTGTCACGGCCAAACGCCTTGGTCATCTCCTCGTAGACGCGCTGGGGCTTGATCGGGACGTTGTCGAAATGGCTCTTGCGCAGCATCGTCTTCTTGCGATCGCGGCAGGCCGCGGGCCACGCCTGGCGCTCGCGTAACCTGCCTGACCGGCGCCACTCCCTGGCGACGGCGACGAACAGTTCGAGCGCGGCCTTCGCGTCCGAGACGATGCCGAGATCGGGATTGAACACGCGCCCGATCTGGGTCGGCTCGATATCGACATGCACGAAGGTGCGACCTTTGGTGTAGGTCTCGACCGAGCCGGTGTGACGGTTGGCCCAGCGGTTGCCGATACCGAGCACGAAATCGGATTCGAGCATCGTGGCGTTGCCGTAACGATGGCTGGTCTGGAGACCGACCATGCCGGCCATCAGCACGTGGTCGTCGGGGATGGCGCCCCACCCCATCAACGTCGGCACCACCGGAACATTCGCGATCTCGGCAAACTCGACCAGCAGGTCCGAGGCGTCCGCATTGATGACGCCACCGCCCGCCACGATCAGCGGCCGCTCGGCGGCGTTGAGCATCTCCAGCGCCTTCTCGACCTGCTTGCGCGTCGCGGTGGGCTTGTAGACCGGCAGTGGCTCGTAGGTCTCGTCGTCGAACTCGATCTCGGCGAGTTGCACGTCGAGCGGCATGTCGATCAGCACCGGCCCCGGGCGGCCGGAGCGCATCACGTGAAAAGCCTGGCTGAACACGCGGGGCACCAGCGCGGGCTCGCGCACGGTCACCGCCCATTTGGTCACGGGCTTTGCGATCGACTCGATGTCGACGGCCTGGAAATCTTCCTTGTAGAGCCGCGCCCGTGGCGCCTGCCCCGTAATGCAGAGAATCGGGATGGAATCGGCGATCGCCGAATAAAGCCCGGTGATCATGTCGGTGCCCGCTGGCCCCGAGGTTCCGATGCAGACGCCGATGTTGCCGGCCTTGGCCCGCGTGTAGCCCTCGGCCATGTGCGAGGCACCCTCGACATGCCGCGCCAGGATATGGCGGATCGAACCGCGCTTCTTCAGCGCCGAGTAGAGCGGATTGATCGCGGCCCCGGGAACGCCGAAGGCAGTCGAGATGCCTTCCTTCTCCAGAATTCGCACGGCAGCATCGATGGCTCGTATTTTCGCCATATCGGACCTCGCTCGGTTGCATTGGCTGAGCGAGATCATCGGGCGCGCAGGATACGATCTCAACGAGATCGATTTTATTTTCCACGATGCGGCAGCCGCGGAAAAAACGCGGCGGTCTCAATCGGTTAGGTCGAGAAACGCGTGAAAGCGCTCACTCGAACAGCGGCGCCAGCTCCATCTGCGGCACCAGCACGAGACCCTTGTCGGTGATGCGAATTTCCGGAATGACCGATAGCGGAATCAAATTGAAGCCCATGTAGGGGATGGTGCAGCCGGCCTCCGCCCATTCCTTCTTCAGAGCCTTGACCTCCTCGGCCACCTCCGTGACGCGCTTGTCGGACAAGAGCCCGGCGATTGGCAGCGGCACCAGCGCCCTCACCTTGCCGTCGGCGACGACACAGACGGCGCCCTGCTGTGCCTTGATGGCCGATATCGCTGCCTGCATATCGGCCTCGTTGGTTCCGGCAACGATGATGTTGTGGCTGTCGTGCCCGACGCTGGAGGCCACCGCCCCGCGCTTCAGGCCAAAATCCTTCAGCAAGCCATAGGCGACGTTGCCGGCCGATTTGCCGTGGCGCTCGACCACCGTAACGAAGCACAGGCCGTAGCGCGCAAACAGCGACGGCCAGTCTTCTGCGGGCTCGATTGCGATCTTCTCATGGATGAGCGTGATGCCGGGCAGCGCGGTTTTGATCGCGTTGACGGTACAGGCTTTCGCCGGCAACTCCGGCGTCAACTTGACCTTCTCGGGCAGCTTCACGGTCGCATAGGCCGCCCTCGGATATTGATAACGCTGCGACAGCGCCTGATCGAGCTTCGGCGTGATCTTACGGTGCTCGACCACGAGTTCGCCGCCGTACCAGGTGCATTGCGGCCTGAGATTGTCGTCCATCAGCACCAGATCGGCGCGGCGGCCGCCGCCGAGCCCGCCGATATCGCCATCGACGCCAAAACGCGTCGCACCATGCAGCGACCCCATCGACCAGGCCTGCTCGGGCGACATTCCCGCCTTCACCGCCTCCCGCACCACCCAGTCGAGGCCGAACAGCAGCAGATCATCGGCGTCGCGGTCATCGGTGCACACGGCGGTGCGCTTGTGCGAGGCGCCGAGCTCGGTGATGGTGCGGATCGCCTGCGGCAGCGAGTGCCATGGCGTGGTCGGCGGGCCGCCGCGCAAAAACACCCAGACGCCGGCATCGAGCAAATCGTCGGCGATGTCGCGGTCGATCGCCTCATGGGTGTCGGTGACGCCGGATGCCGCATAGGCCGCAACGAATTCGCGGCCATAGACATGGCCGGACACCGGTCGCCCGCGCTTCAGGGCGGCGGCGAGGATGGCGTGGCTGCGTTCATCGCCCATGGTGACAGGCACAAAATCCATCTTCTCGCCGAGCCCGACTGCTTCCGGCCAGCGGTCGAACAGGCCGGCGATCTTGTCCGGCGTGAGGTCGCCGCCCGCAGTCTCCAGTGCGGCCGAGGTGGCCGGTACCGTGCTCGGCACCGTCAGGAAGATCGAAAGCGGGGCTTCGCGCGCGTCCTCCAACATGGCTTCAACGCCGGCGACGTCCATGACGTTGCCGATCTCGTGGCTGTCGCAGAAGATCGTGGTGGTGCCGTTGAGCAGTGCCGCCTCGGCATAGGCGCAGGCCGTCACCATCGAGGATTCGATGTGGATGTGCGGATCGACCAGGCCCGGCGCGATGATGCCGCCGGCGGCGTCGTACAGCGGCACGTTGCCGAAGAATCGCTTCGCAGCCCCCGCCGGCTTCACCGCCGCAATGCGCCCCCCGGTAATCCAGACCTCGCGGTTCGCGTGGATACGCTCGGAATAGGTCGAGAGCACCCGCGCACCTGATATGACGAGATCGGGCGCGACGCGCGCGGAGGCGACATCGGCCAGACGCCGCGTCATCGCGTGCAGCGGTGCGACGGCAAAGCGGGTGAGTTTTGTCATGAGCGCTCTCGCGGGATGTTACGGCCCGCGATGGTTACGCCCTGAGCCAGACCGGGCAAGCTCAAATGTAACAGCACGCCTGCTTACGCCTTGGGTGGAACGCCTGCCGTCCCTGACCTTCTGCGCGGGTTCCGCGTTTTCGACGGTGGTGCGGCAGCGGGCTTGACCCGAATCCGCATCGACCGCCCCTTCGGCTCATCGATCTCGAAGGAGTTTGTCTTCCGCACGAGGTCACTCAGCTTGCGGAAACCGAACGTCCTCGGATCGAAATCGGACGCCAGATTGGCAAGCTGCCGCCCGACCTCCCCGAGCGTGACCCAGCCGTCTTCGCTCTCCATCTGGGTGATGACCCTCTTGATGATGGGGGTTGCCCCATCGGGCGGCTGAAGTGGCGCTGACCTCGCCGCCGCATCCTGCGTGTTCGCGGGGGCGGGAAGCAGGTTCTCCGTATAGACGAACCTTCGGCAGGCCTGCCGGAAGCTTTCCGGCGTCTTCTGCTCGCCGAACCCAAAGACATCGACGCCCTGCTCGCGGATACGGGCGGCAAGACGGGTAAAGTCGCTGTCGGACGACACCAGGCAGAAGCCATCGAACCGGCCGCTGTGCAGCAGGTCCATCGCGTCGATGACCAGCGTTATGTCGGATGCATTCTTTCCCGTCGTATAGGCGAATTGCTGCTGCGGGATGATGGCGTGTTTCGACAGGATGTCGGCCCAGCCCCTGGACCTGGCATTGGAGAAATCGCCGTAGATGCGGCGGACGCTGGCCTCGCCGATCTTGGCGATCTCCTCGAACAGTCCATCCGCGATCTTGGCCGAAGCATTGTCGGCATCAATCAGGACGGCGAGACGGGGCGAACGGAGCTCTGACGGCATGACTTTCCCCAAAAGGACGCGACAACGGTGGACGGATATACCGATGTCGGGGCTCTTGCCGCCAGAGCTGATTTCTCCCGCAAGGTGGCGATGGAGCGCAGGCCTGGCTCAACCCGGCTTTGCCGCCGGCATCACGCCGCCAAGCGCTGCCGTCAGTTCCGCCGCGACGTCCCGCACCACGCGGCCGATCTCGGGCAGCCGGGCGTCGGTGACGCGGCTGGTCAAGCCGGACACTGAGATCGCGGCGAGCGGCTCGGCGCTGGGGCTGTAGACCACGGCTGCGACGCAGCGCAGACCCATCTCGGCCTCTTCATCATCCACCGCAAAACCCTGCTTGCGGATGGTCGCGAGCTCCCTGAACAGATCGCTCGGTCGCACGATGGATTTCTCGGTCAGGCGTGGCATGCCGTGATGGCGGATGACGGCACCGACGTCCTCGTCGGAGTAGGTCGCAAGCACCGCCTTGCCGACACCCGATGTCACCATGGCGACGCGACCGCCGACCTTGGTCAGCGAGCGCATGATCTCGCGGCTCTCCATCCGGGTCAGCACGATGATGAACTCGTCGTCGACGACGGCGAGATTGGCGGTCTCGCGGGTGAGATCGCGCAGCTTGCGCAAATAGGGAATGGCCTGGGCGCTGAAATTGCGCCGTCGGGCAAAGCTCGCGCCGACCGTGAAGCTGCGCACGCCGACATGCCATTTGGATTCGGCGCGGTCGAATTGCACGAAGCGGCGGCTTTCCAGCGTCGCCAGCAGGCGGTGCACGGTTGAGGCCGACAGGCCGGTGCGGACGGCGAGATCGCTGAGGCGATAGCCTTCGTCGTCCTCGGCCAGTGTCTCGAGGATCGACAGCGCGCGGCCGACGGACTGCACACCGCCGTCGCGCGCGTCGTGGTCAGCCTCCGATGACGATCGAGGCTCGAGCGATTTGCGCCGGATCACGTTCTTGCCCATCGCGACCTGACAATTGTCACCTCTCTCCGCGTGCGGAGAGAGGTGAAAGTCCTCGTGTCAGAGCAGCCCTGCCCCGCGCGCCCATTTGTACTTGGCGCCCAGAACCTCGACCGGCAGTTCGGTCGAATAGGCATAGGCCGGGATGCCGTTCTGGTAGAGATATTCGGCGGCTTCCTCGACCTCGACGTCGCCGGCGAGCGAGGCGACGATCGGCTTCACAAAACCCTTCGCCTCCATCTCCTTCTTCACCTCGATCATGTTGCGGGCGAACACCATCGGCGGCGTGACGATAGTGTGCCAGTAGCCGAGGATCAGCGAATGGATGCGCTCGTCCGTCAGGCCGAGCTTGACCGTGTTGACGTAGGTGATCGGCGGCTCGCCGCCGGTGATGTCCACAGGATTTCCGGCCGCGCCGAACGGCGGGATGAACTTGCGGAAGGCCGCATCGAGATCCGGCGGCATCGACATCAGCGACAGGCCGTTGTCGACGCAGGAGTCCGACAGCAGCACGCCCGAGCCGCCTGCGCCGGTGATGATCAGGACGTTCTCGCCCTTGGGCGTCGGCAGCACCGGCACGCCGCGCGCGAACTCGAGCAGCTGCCGCAGCGAGCGGGCGCGGATCACGCCGGACTGCGCCAGGACGTCCTCGTAGATCTTGTCGTTGCCGGCGAGCGCGCCGGTGTGCGACGAGGCTGCCTTCGCACCGGCGGAGGTGCGGCCGGCCTTGAGCACGATGACAGGCTTCTTCTTGGAGACGCGTTTTGCGGCTTCGGCAAAGGCGCGGCCGTCCTTGAGATCCTCGCAGTGCTGCGCAATCAGGTTGGTGTTCGGATCCTGCTCGAAGAAGGCGAGCAGATCGTCCTCGTCGATATCGGACTTGTTGCCGAGACCGACGATGGCCGACACACCCATTTTTGCCGAGCGCGAAAAACCGATGATGGCCATGCCGATGCCACCCGACTGCGATGACAGCGCCGCGTGGCCCTTGACGTCGTAGGCGGTGCAGAAGGTCGCGCAGAGATTGGCCGGCGTATAGTAGAAGCCGTAGATGTTCGGCCCCATCAGGCGGATGTCGTACTTCTTGCCGACCTCGACGATCTCGGCCTGGAGCTCCGGCGCGCCGGCTTCCGCGAAGCCCGACGGAATCAGAACCGCGCCGGGAATTTTCTTCTCGCCGCATTCGGTCAGCGCCGCGGCCACGAACTTCGCGGGAATCGCGAACACCGCGGTGTCGATCACGCCCGGCACGTCCTTGACGCTCTTATACGCCTTGTAGCCGAGGATTTCGGCGGCCTTGGGATGGATCGGGTAGATGTCGCCCTTGTAGCCGCCGTTGATGAGGTTCTTCATCACGGAATTGCCGATCTTGCCGTCTTCGGCCGAGGCACCGACCACGGCAACCGCCTTCGGCTGCATGATGCGGCTCATGGCCGCGACGATCTCTTCGGTCGGGCGCGGCTTCGGCTTGGGCACGTAAGCGAAATCGACGACGATGCGGACGTCGGCGGCGATCGCGTCCTTTGCCGTCGCGAACACCGGGTTGAGATCGAGCTCGACCATCTCGGGGAAATCAGTGACGAGCTGCGAGACCTTGACGATGATATCCGCAAGCGCCGTGCGGTTCACCGGCTCGCCGCCGCGAACGCCCTTCAAAATCTCATGCGCCTGGATGCCGTCGAGCATCGACAGCGCGTCTTGCTTGGTCGCGGGCGCCAGGCGGAAGGTGATGTCCTTCAGGACCTCGACCAGCACGCCGCCAAGGCCGAAGGCAACCAGCTTGCCGAACGAAGCGTCGGTGATCGACCCGACGATCACTTCGGTGCCGCCGGCCAGCATCTGCTGCACCTGGACGCCCTCGATCTTGGCATCGGATTTGTACTTCTTGGCGTTGCCGAGAATGGTGTCGTAGGCCTTCTCGGCGTCTTCGGCCGTCTTGAGGCCGACGATGACGCCGCCGGCTTCGGTCTTGTGGAGAATGTCCGGCGAGACGATCTTCATCACCACCGGGAAGCCCATGGACGAGGCCATCTTGCCAGCCTCGCCGGCCGACTTCGCCACGCCCTCCTTCGGCACCGGAATGCCGTAGGCGTCGCAGACCAGCTTGCCTTCCGGCGCGGTCAGGCTGGTGCGGTTGTCCGCCTTGACCTGGTCAAGCACCTTGCGGACGGCATCTTTGGAATTGGACATGTGGCTTCTCCCTGGACCTTAGTTCTTTCTCAAAGCGCGCGCGTGTTGCGGCTGCCCGTGATGCTTGCCAATCGCCGCGCTCTGTTCCATGTCGCGGAGCGGAGTGGCGTAAGCCTGAGACTACTCCGCAGCTTTGGATCAAAAATGGCTGGCGATGGCATTTGGTATGCCAGAAGCCAACTTGTCAAGCTGCAGCGCACCTTAGAATGCTGCGAAAAATAGGCAGCTTGACATTCTGGTATTTGGTATGCCAAAAACTTTCCGGTCAATATTCCTGTAAAAGACGACTCCCACTGGAGGAGATTCGTCGTGTCACTGCGGAAACCAACCAAGGCGTTGCCGAACATGGCCGAGGCAGATATCGCAATCGTTCGTATTGCCCCGGAGAGCAGCTTCAAGAACAAGGCGTATGACGCCTTGAAGCAAGCTATCCTCAAGATGGACATCTACTCGACGCCCGAGCCGGTGATGCTCGACGAGCGCGCGCTGTCAGAACGCCTGGGTGTGAGCCGCACGCCGATCCGCGAAGCCATCGCGATGCTCGAGCAGGACGGTCTCGTGAAAACGGTTCCGCGCCGCGGCATCATGGTGGTGCGAAGGACCAAGACCGAGATAGTGGACATGATCCGCGCCTGGGCGGCGCTGGAAAGCATGGCGGCCCGCCTCATCACCACCACCGCGCGCAAGAAAGACATCACGGCGCTGCGCGACTACTTCAAGGACTTTGGCAAGGACCGCCTGCCCGAGGATCACGTCGAGGAATATTCGCGCGCCAACATCGCCTTCCACCAGGCGCTGATCTCGCTGTCGGAATCGTCGGTGCTGGTCGATCTCACCAACGACCTCCTGCTGCACGTGCGCGGCTATCGCCAGCTGACTATCGGACGCAAGGACCGCACAGCGACTTCGCTGCCCGAGCATCTCGGCATGATCGAAGCACTGGAAGCGCGCGACACCGAGCTCGCCGAGAAGCGCGCCCGCGACCACACCCTCGGCCTTGCTGCTTACGTCGAAGCGCACGGCCAGGAATTATTCAACTAGCAACGTTCACCAGAAGGGCGAAGCACTCGCCCCAGTAGCTGAGACCAGGGAGACAACGCCCATGCTGAATACCGCGACCAAGTCCGAAGCACCGGGCACCGAGCAGGAATTGACGGATGGTTTTCATCTCGTTATCGACGCGCTCAAGCTGAACGGCATCAACACGATCTATAATGTGCCGGGCATCCCGATTACGGATTTGGGCCGCATGGCGCAGGCGGCCGGTATTCGCATGATCTCGTTCCGCCACGAGCAGAACGCCGGTTATGCGGCGGGGATCGCCGGCTACCTCACCAAGAAGCCCGGGATCTGCCTCACCGTCTCCGCGCCAGGCTTCCTCAACGGTCTCACCGCGCTCGCGCACGCCACCACCAACTGCTACCCGATGATCCTGATCTCGGGCTCCTCCGAGCGCGAGATCGTCGACCTCCAGCAGGGCGACTACGAAGAGATGGACCAGCTCGCGATTGCCAAGCCGCTGTGCAAGGCGGCTTATCGCGTGCTGCACGCCCAGGACATCGGCATCGGCCTGGCCCGCGCCATCCGTGCCGCCGTCTCCGGCCGTCCCGGCGGCGTCTATCTCGATTTGCCGGCAAAGCTATTCGGCCAGGTGATGAACGCCGATGCCGGCCGGAAGTCGCTGGTCAAGGTGATCGACGCGGCTCCCGCGCAGATCCCCTCGCCCGCTTCCATCAAGCGCGCGCTTGATGTGTTGAAGAACGCAAAACGTCCGCTCATCATCCTCGGCAAGGGCGCGGCCTACGCGCAGGCCGACGAGGAGATCAAAACCTTCGTCGAGAAGAGCGGCGTCCCCTTCCTGCCGATGAGCATGGCCAAGGGCCTCCTCTCCGACACCCATCCGCAATGCGCAGGTGCTGCTCGCTCGACGGTGCTGAAAGAATCCGACGTCGTGCTGCTGATTGGCGCCCGGCTGAACTGGCTGCTCTCGCACGGCAAGGGCAAGAACTGGGGCGAAGCGCCCAAGAAGTTCATCCAGGTCGACATCGAGCCCAGGGAAATGGACTCCAACGTCGAGATCGTCGCACCGGTCGTCGGCGACATCGGCTCGGTCGTCTCCGCCTTCAACCAGGCGATGGCTTCGGGCTGGACCGCCCCGCCGACCGAATGGACCAAGGCGATTTCGACCAAGCGTGAAGAGAACGTCGCCAAGATGGCGCCGAAGCTCATGAACAACAAATCGCCGATGGACTATCACGGCGCGCTCGGCGTGCTGAAGAACGTGATCAAGGATCATCCCGAGGCGATCCTCGTCAACGAGGGCGCCAACACGCTCGATCTCGCCCGCGGCGTCATCGACATGTACAAGCCGCGCAAGCGTCTCGACGTCGGCACCTGGGGCGTGATGGGCATCGGCATGGGCCAGGCGATCGCGGCAACGCTTGAGACCGGCCACCCCGTGCTCGCGGTGGAAGGCGACAGCGCGTTCGGCTTCTCCGGCATGGAGGTCGAGACCATCTGCCGCTACAATTTGCCGATCTGCATCGTCATCTTCAACAATGACGGCATCTATCGCGGCACCGACGTCAACGGCGCTAATTCCGATCCGGCGACGACGGTCTTCGTCAAGGGTGCGCGCTACGACAAGATGATGGAAGCCTTCGGTGGCGTCGGCGTGAACGCGACCTCGCCGGACGAGCTCAAGCGCGCCGTCAACGAGGCGATGGCCTCGGGCAAGCCGACGCTCATCAACGCGGTGATCGATCCGGCTGCAGGTTCCGAGAGCGGCCGCATCGGCAACCTCAATCCGCAGAGCGTTCTGCAGAAGAAAAAGTAAGTCCTCCCCTTCAACCCTTTATTCCCTGCGGTTGGCAGGGGCAGACAGAGTACGGAGCAACACGATGACCAAGGCGCTTGAGGGCGTTCGCATTCTCGACTTCACCCACGTCCAGTCCGGACCGACCTGCACGCAGCTGCTGGCCTGGTTCGGCGCCGACGTGATCAAGGTGGAACGTCCGGGCGTGGGTGACATCACCCGTGGCCAGCTGCAGGACATCCCGAACGTGGACAGCCTGTATTTCACCATGCTCAACCACAACAAGCGCTCGATCACGCTCGACACCAAGAACCCCAAGGGCAAGGAAGTCCTCACCGAGCTGATCAAGAAGTGCGACGTGCTGGTCGAGAACTTCGGCCCCGGCGTGCTCGACCGCATGGGCTTCCCGTGGGAGAAGATCCAGGCGATCAACCCGAAGATGATCGTCGCCTCGATCAAGGGTTTTGGTCCCGGACCGTACGAAGACTGCAAGGTCTATGAGAACGTCGCGCAGTGCACCGGCGGTGCCGCCTCCACCACCGGCTTCCGCGACGGTCTTCCGCTGGTCACCGGCGCACAGATCGGCGACAGCGGCACCGGTCTGCATCTGGCGCTCGGCATCGTCACCGCACTCTATCAGCGCACCCATTCCGGCAAGGGCCAGAAGGTCACTGCCGCGATGCAGGACGGCGTGCTCAACCTCGCGCGCGTCAAGCTGCGCGACCAGCAGCGCCTCGCCCATGGCCCACTGAAGGAATACAGCCAGTTCGGCGAAGGCATTCCGTTCGGCGATGCCGTGCCGCGCGCCGGCAACGATTCCGGCGGTGGCCAGCCCGGCCGCATCCTGAAGTGCAAGGGCTGGGAGACCGATCCCAACGCCTACATCTACTTCATCACCCAGGCCCCGGTCTGGGAGAAGATCTGCGACGTGATCGGCGAACCGACCTGGAAGACTGATCCGAACTACGCCAAGCCGGCCGTCCGCCTGCCGCGCCTGAACGAGATCTTCGGCCGCATCGAACAGTGGACGATGACCAAGACGAAGTTCGAGGCGATGGAAATCCTCAACAAGGACGACATCCCCTGCGGCCCGATCCTGTCGATGAAGGAGATCGCCGAGGACCAGTCGTTGCGCGCGACCGGCACCGTGGTCGAGGTCGACCACCCTACCCGCGGCAAGTACATCTCGGTCGGCAACCCGATCAAGCTGTCGGACTCCCCAAGCGACGTGGAGCGCTCCCCGCTGCTCGGCGAGCACACCGACGAGATCCTGCGCAGCGTACTCGGCTTCTCGGACCACCAGGTCGCCGACATTCACAAGTCCGGCGCGCTCGATCCGCCGCAGAAGCAGGCCGCGGAGTAAGCGGAGCTACCCGAGAAAACAGAAGGCCGCCGGTTTCGGCGGCCTTTTTGCTGGCGCCGAGATGAACCATGTCGCGCAATCGGCACGTTTCCTGGGTTGACCCGCCAAAGCGAATAAGGACTAATCTTGGGGAACCGATGCGGCAGCCGGCCGTTGTTATCTCGACCGGTGTGCTCTCAAATGCGGGCGTGCCGCGGCCATAGCGAGTGACTGAACGCCTCGCAAAAGACCTGCATACCGCTGAAGAACTTGCCGCCTTCTCCCTGGAAGGCGAGGCCTAAACATGCAGGATGCGAGAGGAAAGCGTCGCGTTCTGGTCGAACCACGAACGTTGATGAAAGTGA
Organism: Bradyrhizobium sp. LB8.2; assembly: GCF_040548035.1. Lineage (NCBI taxonomy): Bacteria > Pseudomonadati > Pseudomonadota > Alphaproteobacteria > Hyphomicrobiales > Nitrobacteraceae > Bradyrhizobium > Bradyrhizobium sp. LB8.2. The sequence goes on from NZ_JBEPQV010000002.1 coordinate 310,260, forward strand.
GGTCGAAATGTTGAAAGATCAATCCCCTGATCGCGCCAAGCGTGAAGCCAACAAGGCGTTTAAACCAACCACAACGCAAAAGCCGGTGAATGACTATGCGAAGGACCAGAACTCCTTCAACGAGAACCGGGAGCGGCTGAAAGCCGAGCGATTGGCCCGCGAAGCCAAGCCGGGAAAAGATTCCGATTAGGAGCCGCTCTGAACCAGCTTCCGTTCGCAAACGCGCTGGAAGCCTGGCATCGAAATCGACCCCGATCTAAAGCATCGAGAGCACGACGATCCCGTCTTCAAGCTCGCCTAAGGCCAGCCGAGTCCGCGCGACGCGCTCTAATTCCGTTCGGTTCTTTTGAAGATAGCTGAAGGCCTGCTTCTGCGTCAGGAACGTGGTGGCAAGTCGACACATTTGCCGGCCCGCGCCAAGCGCGAGAAAGAAAGTGATTGTGCCACCGCTGTCCGACTTTATTCTAGGCACGACCCGCACTCTTTGGCATGTGACCGGCCCTCTCCAGATTTTCGTCGGCGCTTTTAGTGCCGGCTATGGCGGCAGCTTCTTCTTGCGCTTCGCGGGGGCAGGCGCCGGCAACGACGCTTGAAGGGTCGCGTCGGCCGCTTCCTTGGCCCGGCGCAGCTCTCGAAGCCGCGCCATGTTCTTGCGAACATCGACGGCTTGCTTTTCGGCATCCGCCATGGCTCGCACGCCTTCTTCGGCAGCCAAACGCTGACGATTGGTGCGCGCTATGGCTTCAGGTGATGGTTCGGCCGATTTCCTGGCGCTCATTATTCACCCTGCTCTGCAACAGACAAAACCCGCTCAATCCTGGGATCGAGCGGGTGGCGTGGCCGTTTCAGTACATCCGTGAAACGGCACCAGGGCTTTAAGCCAGCGAGAGATTCTCTGCGCTGACCTTGCCCCGCATCTTGTCGGTCTTGAGCTCGAAGTTGACCTTTTGGCCCTCTGCGAGACCCGCAAGACCAGCCCGTTCGACCGCGCTGATGTGAACGAACACATCACTACCACCGTCGTTCGGCTGAATGAATCCAAAGCCCTTCTGGCCGTTAAACCACTTCACAGTACCTGTTGTCATTTTCTTCTCCAAAGCGCATACGCGCGCGCCCCGCGCGATAGTCACGCAGAACCAAGTCAATTCGTCGATGTCTATGGAAAAGGAGCCCGCGGGCACATTCAACAAGGCACAGCGGCTGAACGAACAGCTCTAACGTATACCACATCTGCCTCATTTGCAAGGCTTGGGCGGATTCCAAGGCGCTTGGCCAGCCTTCATGGCTTGGCCAGCCTTCAAGGCTTGGCCGGATTCAAGGATTGGCCGGACCCTATGCCTCAGGAACTCGACGGCGAGATACGCCCGCGTCAGGACGGACGGAGTAGGCACGATGCCGCAGGATGGCGCCAGTATGCCAGCTCTCGCCAGGCATCCCCTATAGAAATTCGAGACGCCCTGTCGGATCGGAAGTATCCCGTTCGTCATCTAGACATGAATGGGCAATAGACGCTGAGGTCGAGCCCAACGATTCATGAGGAAGAACGATCATGCCCAGCACTGTCCGCCTGCACCGCGTTCTCTCGACCAGCCCCGAGAAAGTCTATCGCGCTTTTCTGGAGGCGGATGCGCTGGCGAAATGGCTTCCGCCGAATGGCTTTACCTGCACCGTGCATCATTTCGAACCGAAGGTCGGGGGCACGTTCAAGATGTCGTTCCGTAACTTCACGACGGGCAACAGCCACGCCTTCGGCGGCGAATATCTCGAGCTCATCCCCGGCGAACGTCTCCGCTACACCGACAAGTTCGACGACCCCAATCTGCCGGGTGAGATCCAGGTGACGGTGTTGCTGAAGAAAGTATCCGTCGGCACCGAGGTGGATATCACGCAGGCCGGCATTCCCGACGTCATCCCGCCGGAGGCTTGTTATCTCGGCTGGCAGGAGTCGCTGCGGAATCTGGCGAAGCTCGTCGAGCCCGAGATCAACCAGTAGCGTCCCACGCGGAGCCGAGGGCCCGCCAAAGGCGGGCGTCTCGAAGGATGGGCGGCAGAGAACAGCCTTGAATGCGATAGTCCTGTCCGGAAGCGGGGCAAGCGATCGAGCCCAGTCTCACAGCGCTTACGCGCCCACCCTCGACTCCAGCCCGCCGCTTGCGGTCCAGCGCTCCGGGTCGGGGCTGTGTCCGATCAAGGCCAGGCCGTAGGCAATCGACTCGAACTGGTCGCCCGACATCAGCCGTTCGTTGCCGAACCGCTCGGCGAACAGTTTTCGGACAGCGGGCACGAAGGACGTGCCGCCGGTCAAAAACACCTTCTCAATTTCGCGCGCGGTGATGCCGGCTTCGCCCAACACCTTGTCGACGGTGGCCCCGAGCCTCGCGATATCGTCGGCAATCCAGGCTTCAAAATTCTTCCGCGTAATGGTCGAGCCAATGTCGACCCCGCCGCCCTTGAAGCGGAACTCGACCTGGTCCTGCGCCGACAACGCGACCTTGGCATCGGACACCGCGCGGTACAGAGAAAAGCCGAGGTCGAGATCGACGATGGTGATGAAGTCCTCGAGCAGAGCCGGCTTCACCGCGGTGCGCGCAAGGTCCCGGAGCTCGCGCAGGTCGCCGTTGCTCTTCATCATTGCGAGCTGATGCCAGCGCGCGAGATTGGTGTAGTGGCCGGTGGGGATCGGCAGCACCTTGTCGAACGAGCGGAAGCTGGAGCCTTTGCCGAGGCGCGGCGAAACGACATGGTCGACGATGCGGTAATCGAAGGTGTCGCCCGCAATGCCGATGCCGGCATGGCCGAGCGGCTCGGCACGCAAGCTGCCGCCTTTGCGCGAGAAACGCATCACGGAGAAATCGCTGGTGCCGCCGCCAAAATCCGCGACCAGCACGGTGGCGTCGCGCTCCAGCCGGCGGGCGAAGGAGAACGCGGCGCCGACCGGCTCGTAGACATAGCGCGCGTGACCGGCGCCAAGGCGCTCGAACGCGGCCCGGTAGCGCTGCATCGCCAGCGCTTCGTCGGGATTGCCGCCGGCGAAGCGCACCGGGCGGCCGACCGTGATGGTCGACGTCTCGAAGCCGAATTTGTCGCCGCCATGGCGCGCCAGCGTCCGCAGGAACGCCGCCAGAATATCCTCGAACTTGTAGCGCTGCCGGAACACCTGGGTGGTGTTGAAGCTCGAGCTCGCCGCGAAGGTCTTGAACGACTGGAGGAAGCGGTAGACGTGGCGCCCTTCGAGGAACTGCTCGATCGCCCAGGGGCCGCCTTCGGCCTGGGCCCCGGCTCCCGGCCGGTCCTCCCAGAAGCACAGTGCCGAGACAAAGACGCTGTGGCGCTGTCCGCCATGGTCGAAGCGGATGGCCTCGACCCGGCGGTCGTCCGCTGCAATCGCTACGACCGTGTTGCTGGTCCCAAAATCGATGCCGATCGAGACGGCGGGCGAGGCGCTCGACATGAACCACTCTGACAGATGATTGGAAGGGGGCAGACCACTAACGGCTTTGCCTTGCCCTGCCAAGACCTTGCCCTGCCAAGACCCTGCCGGACCGCCAAACACCGCGTTTCGGCTGTCCAGGAGGACTTTAAGCGCGAAACGGCCCCGTTAACCCCGTGCTATGTTGCAATGCGGGATATCGCATGCTGCTATGCAATGGCATGCGTAGACAGTGGCATCTGGTATACATAGATTGCCCTTCGAAATGAGACAGCAATACTGACCGTCTCAAGAAGGGATCTCCAATGTCCAAGTCCGCTGCCGTCGCTCTCGCACCGTCCTCCTCGCTGTTCGCCCGCCTGATGGCCACGATCGACCGCCTCCTGATGGCGAGCGCCGAGATTTCGAATCACAACGGCGACCTCCCCCGTTTCGGCCTGTAAGCCCGCGCTGCCAGGAGCGCGACGGTTTCAGACCGGTTCGCATACTACTTTTGATGAATGGCCCCGTAGGACGGGGCCATTTCTACTTGTGCTGGCCTGAGTCACAGCCGCAACGGGTCAAGGTACTGCGGCATTTGCGCACGGTGACCGGACCAGCGCTTGAAGCTTGGCATAATGCATACAAGAATGCCGTCCCAGCGCTCGCAGAAAAATGAGAGGCGCCACGGGAGGCTTTATGACGGACATGGTGCAAGCAACCGCCCCTACAGCTGCGCGCGTTAGCGACACGTATCGCTGGACGCAACTGGCGGTCGGGGTCGGGGCGATGGTGATGATCGCCAACTATCAATACGGCTGGACGTTCTTCGTCCCCGACATCCAGAAGAAATTCGGCTGGGATCGCGCGTCAATCCAATGGGCCTTCACACTGTTCGTGCTGTTCGAGACCTGGCTCGTGCCGGTCGAAGGCTGGTTCGTCGACAAATACGGCCCGCGCCTCGTCGTGCTCATCTGCGGCGTGCTGTGCGCCATCGGCTGGGCGATCAATGCCCAGGCCACCACGCTCAACGGCTTCTATCTCGGCATGATCATCGCGGGCATCGGCGCGGGCGGCGTCTATGGCACCTGCGTTGGCAACGCGCTGAAATGGTTTCCTGACAAGCGCGGCCTTGCCGCCGGCATCACGGCTGCCGGCTTCGGCGCGGGCTCCGCGCTCACGGTCGCGCCGATCCAGGCGATGATCAAGGATAGCGGGTTCCAGACCACCTTCCTCTATTTCGGTCTCGGCCAGGGCATCGTCATTTGCATCCTCGCCTTCTTCCTGCTCGCGCCGAAAGCAGGTCAGGTGCCGAGCGTGGTCGCGAACGCCGCGCTGGTGCAGACGCGCCGCAACTACCAGCCGACCGAGGTCCTGCGCCAGCCGATCTTCTGGCTGATGTACTTCATGTTCGTGATCGTCGGCGCCGGCGGCCTGATGGTGACGGCGAACCTGAAGCCGATCGCGCTCGACTGGAAGGTCGACAACGTGCCGGTCACGCTGATGGCGGTGACCATGACCGCGGTGACTTTCGCGGCCACGATCGACCGCGTGCTCAACGGCCTGACGCGTCCGTTCTTCGGCTGGATCTCCGACATGATCGGACGCGAGAACACGATGTTCATCGCCTTCGGTATGGAAGGCATCGGCATCTGGATGCTCTACCTCTGGGGCCACGATCCGCTCTGGTTCGTGCTGCTCTCGGGCTTCGTGTTCTTCGCCTGGGGTGAGATCTACTCGCTGTTCCCCTCGACCTGCACCGACACGTTCGGCGCCAAGTTCGCGACCACCAATGCGGGCCTGCTCTACACGGCGAAGGGTACGGCCTCGCTGCTGGTCCCGATCGGCAACTACATGCAGCAGTCGTCGGGCAGTTGGGACCACGTGTTCATCATCGCGGCCGGCGCCAACATCCTGGCCTCGGCGCTGGCGATCGCGGTGCTCAAGCCCTGGCGCAAGGTCGTGGTCGCGCAATCGACTATCTGACACACGCTCCAAAAGCGCTTCTTGCGCAAAACGCCCGGCCTCAGGCCGGGCGTTTTCGTTTTGCGCGAAGCTTTCGCGAGCCCAATTTTTCCCAATGGAACCCGCCTTTTGTCACCAGGGCGCCAAGTTAGGGCTTGCAATCTGGAATATGGTATACCAAGGTCCCCGCCGCGCTTGCGACGATAAGCCACAATATTGCGACATCAGGTCATCTTGCAACCGGTGTCGAACAGACAGGCGCTTGGGAGGTTCTTGATGATTTCCGGCACCGACGGCGCCGTCACGGCCGCGCCTCTTCGCACAGGTTTCCGTTGGCTCCAGCTCGTCATGGGCATCGTCTGCATGGCGATGATCGCCAATCTGCAATACGGCTGGACGCTGTTCGTCGATCCGATCGATCACACGCACCACTGGGGCCGCGCCGCGATCCAGCTCGCTTTCACCATCTTCGTTGTCACCGAAACCTGGCTGGTGCCGATCGAGGCCTGGTTCGTCGACAAATACGGCCCGCGCCTCGTCATCATGTTCGGCGGCGTCATGATCACGCTGTCATGGATTCTCAACTCCTACGCCGATAGCCTCACTTTGCTCTATACGGCCGCGATCATCGGCGGCATGGGCGCGGGCGCGGTGTACGGCACCTGCGTCGGCAACGCGCTGAAGTGGTTTCCCGACCGCCGCGGCCTTGCCGCCGGCGCAACTGCCGCCGGCTTCGGCGCAGGCGCCGCGCTCACCATCGTGCCGATCGCGACCATGATCGCAACGAGCGGCTATCAGCACGCGTTCTTCACCTTCGGCATAGGCCAGGGCGTGATCGTCTTCGTGCTCGCCTTCTTCATCCAGCCGCCGCGGATTTCGATCCCGCCGAAGAAGAGGCAGCTCAATCTGCCGCAGACCAAGATCGACTTCACCCCGCCGCAGGTGCTGCGCGCCCCTATTTTCTGGATGATGTATCTCGTCTTCGTCATGGTCGCCTCCGGCGGCCTGATGACCGCGGCGCAGATCGCCCCGATCGCGCACGACTTCAAGATCGCCGACACGCCGGTGACGCTTGCAGGCTTCCAGATGGCGGCACTGACGTTCGCGATCTCGCTCGACCGCATCTTCGACGGTTTCGGACGCCCCTTCTTCGGCTTCGTCTCCGACACGATCGGCCGCGAGAACACCATGTTCATCGCCTTCGGCACCGCCGCGCTGATGTTGCTGACGCTGTCGTCCTATGGCCACGTGCCGGTCGTCTTCGTGCTCGCGACCGCTGTCTATTTCGGCGTGTTCGGCGAGATCTACTCGCTGTTCCCCGCCACCTGCGGCGACACCTTCGGCTCGAAGTTCGCAACCACAAACAACGGCATGCTCTACACCGCGAAGGGCACGGCATCCCTGCTCGTTCCGCTCGCCAGCGTAATCTCGGCGACGTACGGGTGGAAAGCCGTGTTCGTGGTCGCGGTGGCGCTGAACGCGACGGCGGCGCTGATGGCGCTGTTCGTGATCAAGCCGATGCGCCGCTCCTTCATCCTCGGCAAGGAAGCCGAGAGCGTCAACGCCGCGACGGCTAACGCCAAGACCGAGACGGCGTAACGGCCACGCACCTTGCTCGGTTGAGAAAGGGGCGCAGCGATGCGCCCCTTTCTTTTTTGCTTTTGGGGAACGGCAAACGTCAGCAGTGCTGCCGCAAGATTTTTCGGATCAGCCAAATCCAACGCTTGACCATTGGCATTATGTATACCACACTTGCTCCAACATTCACCCAGGGAGGTTGCAATGCTGGTCGGAGACATTCTGCGCAACAAGACACCGCGCGTTGTCACGGTGCGAATGAACGAAACGGTGGGTATCGCCGCCAAGCTGATGCGCGCCAACAATATCAGCGCACTGGTGGTGAAGGACGTGGTCCGCTCCGAGGGTAACACCGCGGTCGGCATGTTCACCGAGCGCGACGTCGTGCGCGCCGTCGCCGAGCACGGCGCCAATGCCGTCAACGTCAAGGTCTCGCAGCTGGTCTCGGTGCAGCAGCTCGTGTCCTGCACGTCGAGCGACACGATCGAGCACATCCGCCATCTGATGAACCAGAATCACATCCGCCACCTGCCTGTCATCGACGATTACAGTCTGGTCTCGGTCGTCAGCATGCGCGACATCGCCGCTGCCATGGACGAAGCGCTCAACCGCACGCCGCAAGCAGCAGCCTGAAGGCGTCGCCGCACTTCCTGGAACTGCAGCCACGGAAAAAGGGCGCCCCTCCCGCTTGCGGGAGAGGGTTGGGGAGAGGGTCTCTCCGCTAGGAAGACTCCCCAAGAGGATAGAGCCCTCACCCGCCGCGCGAGCGCGTCGACCTCTCCCGCAAGCGGGAGAGGTGCAGAGAGCCTGTGGCGTGAACGATCGAACGAACGACCAATTTTGGTCCCGCGAGGATTCCATGAAGATCTGCATCTACGGCGCCGGCGCGATCGGCGGATATCTCGGGGTTCAGCTCGCGCGCGCTGGCGCCGACGTCAGCCTCATCGCACGCGGCGCCCACCTCGCCGCGATGCGCGAGCGCGGCTTGACGCTGCTCGCGGGCGAGGAGAAGCACACCGTGCATCCGCGCTGCACCGACGATCCCGCCGAGCTCGGCGTGCAGGACTACATCATCATCACGCTGAAGGCGCACTCGATCACCGGCGTGATCGAGAAGATGCAGCCGCTGCTCGGACCCCACACCCGCATCGTCACCGCCGTCAACGGCATCCCCTATTGGTACTTCTACAAGCACGGCGGCCAATACGAGAACGCGACGCTGGAGAGCATCGACCCCGGCGGACGGCAGTGGCGCGAAATCGGCGCCGGGCGCGCCATCGGCTGCATCGTCTATCCCGCCACCGAGATCGAGGCGCCCGGCGTGATCCGCCACGTCTACGGCAACAATTTCCCGCTCGGCGAGCCCTCCGGTGAAATCACCCCGGACGTGCAACGCCTCGCCGATCTCTTCGTCGCCGCCGGGCTGAAAGCGCCCGTGCTCGACCGCATCCGCGACGAGATCTGGCTGAAGCTGTGGGGCAATGTCTGCTTCAACCCGATCAGCGCGTTGACCCACGCAACGCTCGACGTGATCTGCACCGATCCGGCCACCCGCGCGCTGTCCCGCGCGATCATGATGGAGACGCAAGGCATCGCCGAGACGTTCGGCGTCAAATTCCGCGTCGACGTCGAGCGCCGCATCGAGGGCGCGCGCAAAGTCGGCGCGCACAAGACCTCGATGCTCCAGGATCTCGAGCGCGGCCGTCCGATGGAGATCGACCCGCTCGTCACCGTTGTGCAGGAGATGGGCCGCCTCACCGGCGTCCCCACCCCCGCGCTCGACTCGGTGCTGGCGATGGTGACCCAGCGCGCCCGCATCGCCGGTCTCTATGACGGTATCACGACGCCATCAGATCCGCGCGCACTGGCGGTGGCATGATGGCCGGCGAGATGAAACAATGGCTCCGCTTCCGCAACAGCGGTGCGACCGGCTTCGGCACGTTGAATTCGTCAGGCATCAGCGTGCACGAGGGCGAGATGTTCGGCCGCCATGCAGCCACCGGCAAGACGCTGGCACTGTCGGAGGTCGAGCTGCTCGCGCCCTGCGCGCCCAGCAAGATCGTCGCGCTCTGGAATAATTTTCACGCGCTCGCGGCCAAGCTCAACCAGCCTGAGCCACCGGAGCCGCTCTATCTGCTGAAGGCCACCACCAGCATCACGACACCTGGCGCCGTGATCCGCCGTCCCTCGTATTACGACGGCAAGACAACATATGAGGGCGAGCTCGGCATCATCATCGGCAAGACCTGCGCCCGCGTCTCGCCGGCGGAAGCAGACAGCTTCATCTTCGGCTACACCTGCGTCAACGACATCACCGCCAACGACATCCTGACCAGCGATCCCACGTTCCCGCAATGGGCTCGCGCCAAGGGCATCGACGATTACGGCCCGTTCGGCCCCGTCATCGCCACCGGTCTCGATCCGGCCAAGCTGGTGGTCCGCACCATCCTCAACGGCGCGGAGCGGCAGAACTATCCGATATCGGACATGATCTTCACCGCGCAGGAACTGGTCAGCAAGATCTCCCACGACATGACCCTGCTCCCCGGCGACCTCATTGCCGTCGGCACCTCGGTCGGCGTCGGCGTGATGAAAGAGCCGGTGAACATGGTCACCGTCGCGATCGACGGCATCGGCGAGCTCACCAACGAGTTTCGGCTGTAGCGCAATCTCTGTCGTTCGATGGATTCCGGGCTCGGCGCTACGCGCCGCCCCGGAATGACGGCCGAGGGGACCTGACGTCGCCCGCTCCCAATTCGGTAAAATCCGGTACTCTCCACCGCCCTCCGCCGATCGGCTGACGCAACCAGCCGTGGATCGCGCTACCGGAAACGTCCGGGCAAGCCCCGCGACCCTTTCGCGCCAGCGCCTCGGCGCGTTGCAGGAGACGCTGGCGACGCTGAACGCCTTCAAGACGGAGCTGTCGAAGTCGCAGGCCGATCTCGTCCCGCTGGAGGCCCCGGTGTTCGGCATCGAGGCTCTGATTACGGACGTCGGCACCACCCGCGACCTCCTCGCCAAAACCGTCGGCGAGATCGAGGCGAGCGGCGACGTCACCCTCGCCTCGCGCGTCGATGCGCTGACCAAGAGCAAGCGCGAGGTCGAAGACCGCCTAGCCCGCATCTTCGACAATTTCAACGCGCTCGACGGATTGCGGAAAGACATCGGCGGGATTTTCTCGACGATTCGGAGTAGCCTGAACCGGATCGGGTGAGGCCGAGCTGCGTAGGATGGTTTCGCTGCGTTCAACTCATCCTGCGAGCCGCGTGCTCCGAAACGTTCAGACACATCACATCTCCACGCGCCCGGCAGATGCCGCCAACATGTCGCGCGGATGCCGCACTGTGGACGTATTCGGCCGCCCTTCTGTGAGGCGTGTCTGGGGGCACGGCGGTGCCGTGTTTGGACCAAACCTTCTAGGGGTATGACTGTGAAGAAGATTGTATTTGTCTTGGGTGCTACGCTTGCTCTGGTGACGGTTGCGAATGCTGCGGATCTGCCGCGCCGCCAGCCCGTTCCCGTCTATTCGGAGCAGGCGCCGATCGGCAAGATGCCGATTGGCAAGAGCCCGGTTGGAAAGGCCCCGATCGGCAAGGCGCCCGGCCCGGTCGCGGCGCGCTACTGACGCGTTAGCGAAGTACGCGCAGAAGAAGCAAGCGCAGACTTGGCGTAAGCGGCCGACAGTCGAGGGGCACAGCGTGACGAACAAACCTGATCGATCGGGACCCTGCATCCTTGCGGGATTTGCGCTCGCGGCCATGATCGCGTGTACGACACCCTCGGCCTCGGCCCACGAAGCGAACAAGCGCGTTGCTGACGCAAACGCGCTTGCCACCACCGACACCGTATCGCGGCCGGCGCCGCCATCGACGCGGCGCGCGGAGAAAGGTCCGTACTACGTCGATTTCCGCGCCCGCACGGCCGCGAGCTGGGGCCACGCCTTCGTCTGGTACGGCAAGACCAGCGAGCGCGCCGTCGAGGTGGCAGGGCTCACGCCCGCCGGCGACACCTGGGCCTATGTGCTCGGTCACGTCACCTGGGTGCCGGCGGAGACCGGCGCGAGTTACGGCGATCTCGACCCGGACTATCTGACCGCGAACTACCGCGTCTATTTGAACGAAGCCGACGCCAAGCGCGTGTTTGCCTATATCAAGAGATTGCAGGCGAGCTCGCCGGTCTGGAACGCCGAGACCACCAACTGCACCGGCTTCATCGGCGACATCGCCGAGTACATGGGATTGAAGGTCCCCTACCGCTGGCAGCGGCCGGAAAACTTCGTCAACAGCCTCAAGGAAATAAACGGCGGCCGCCAGATGGTGCGGCTGTCGGCGGAGTAGCCGCAGCCTTGTCACCCGTCGGGCAAAACACTCCGCGCAATTCCCCCACCTCGCTTGTCAATCCTCCGCGCCAAAAATATTCCACTTTACCGAAATTCTGATTTACCGTACACACGAACCACCCTGTCCGAGACAAGGGACGGATCGCGATCGTCACGAACGGCGGGCAGGGTAGCGATGGACGCGACGGCGTCGGGCGCGATCGGAATTGCAGGGCGGCCTTGCCGTGAGCAGTCACCACCGCGCGTACGACACGATGCCGACAGCGTTTTCGCATGGCTTCGGGCGTGAGCACACGCCAGCTCTCGAAGTCCCAGCGAGGATGTGCGCGGACGGTCAAGTCGTGTGGTCCTGACGCCCGGGGTCTGTGCGTCAAGTCCAGCGGTGATGTTGCTGCCCGACCGGGCGTGCGCATCAGCGATCCGCTCGGCGACGGGGGCAATAGTGCATCGCTCCCCGAGGAGAGCACGAAGTAAGCCGTAAACCATTGCGCAGGGAAGGCCGGGCGATTGGCTGACCTGTGGTCCACCCCGTGTGCATCTTCCTGCGCACGGACCTGGGTGCCAGCCGGCGCCCGGCCTTCCCTGCGCCCTTGTCACGACGAGGGCGATGCGATCAGGCAAAGCTCGGGCGAAATGCGCCGCGAGGAGGCGAAGGTGTGTCCACTGTTTGAAAGTTGGGTCGGGATTGATCCGCAGACGGTTCGTCCGTGCCCCGGATGCAGCGCAGCGTCCCCTCGACGGTGCCCTGCAGAGCCGGGGCCCATCTTTCAGAGTGCTCGCGGGGCATGGGTCCCGGCTCTGCGCCGCAACGTGAAGGACGTTGCAGCGCGTCCGGGACACGAGACGGAACGACGCTGTCGCCCACACTCATCGCGCCCCAATTATCCGCCCCACGGAATCCCCCACTCCCCCGCATGATCGCCCTGTCCGACCTCGCAATAGACTTTTCCCGACCCGGGCGGCATCCTGCCGCCATCAACCGATAACAGAGCGCCACGCAGGCGGGGGAAACAGATCATGTTGCAGACGCGGTTCACGAAGCTCGTCGGTGTCGAGCACCCGATCGTCCAGGGCGGCATGCAATGGGTCGGCCGTGCCGAGCTGGTCGCTGCCGTCGCCAATGCCGGGGCGCTCGGATTCATCACGGCGCTGACCCAGCCGACGCCGGAGGACCTCAGGAAGGAGATCGCGCGCTGCCGCGACCTCACCGACAAGCCGTTTGGCGTCAACCTCACCATCCTGCCCGCGATCAAGCCGCCGCCTTATGCCGAATACCGCGCCGCCATCATCGAGAGCGGCATCACGGTGGTCGAAACCGCCGGCAACAAGCCGCAGGAGCATGTCGACGAGTTCAAGAAGCACGGCGTCAAGGTCGTGCACAAATGCACCAGCGTCCGTCACGGGCTCTCGGCTGAGCGCATGGGCGTGGACGCCATCTCGATCGACGGGTTCGAATGCGCCGGCCACCCCGGCGAGGACGACACCCCCGGGCTGATCCTGATCCCGGCCGCCGCCAACAAGATCAAGATCCCGATGATCGCTTCAGGCGGCTTTGCCGACGCCCGCGGCCTCGTCGCCGCGCTGGCGCTGGGCGCCGAAGGCATCAACATGGGCACGCGTTTCATGGCCACCAGGGAAAGCCCGATCCACCAGCTCATCAAGGAGAAGATCGTCGCCAATGACGAGCGCGAGACCGAGCTGATCTTCCGCACCATGCGCAACACCTCCCGCGTCGCCAGGAACGAGATCTCGACCAAGGTCGTTGCGATGGAGAAGGAAGGCGCCAAGTTCGAGGACATCCGCGAGCTCGTCGCCGGCGCCCGTGGCAAGATGGTCTATGCGACCGGCAACTCGGACGAAGGCATCTGGTCGGCGGGCCAGGTGCAGGGCCTGATCCAGGACATCCCGAGCTGCGCCGAACTCGTCTCCCGGATCGTGCGCGAAGCCGAGGCCATCATCCGCGGCCGGCTCGAAGGCATGATCGTTCATCCGACAGCGCAAGCTGCTGAATAGTCACTGTAAGAAGCGAGAGCAATTTATGAAGGCTTATGTCTACGGCCCTGGTGGCGCTACGATTTCCGACGTCGCTCAACCAAAACCTAAAGGCACGCAGGTGCTGGTCCGCGTCCGCGCCTGCGGACTGAATCGCGCCGACACCGGCATGCGCAAGGGCCACGCCCATGGCGCGGCCGGCGGCGCCGGCACCGTGCTCGGTATGGAATGGGCCGGCGAAGTCGCCGAGCTCGGACCGGATGCCAAGGGCGTGAAGGTCGGCGACCGCATTATGGGCTCGGGCGGCGCGGCGTTCGCCGAATACACGCTGGCCGATCACGGCCGGCTGTTCCGCGCGCCCTCGAACATGAATTTCGAGGAAGCCGCCACCCTCCCCGTCGCGCTCGCGACCATGCACAACGCCGTCGTCACCGTCGGCGGCGTGCAGCCCGGGCAAGCCGTGCTGATCCAGGGCGCAAGCTCCGGCGTCGGCCTGATGGCGATGCAGATCGCCAGGCTCAAGGGCGCCAAACTCGTGATCGGCTCGTCGACCGATGCCACTCGCCGCGGCCGGCTGAAGGAATATGGCGCCGACCTTGCCGTCGATTCCTCCGATCCCACATGGGTCGACGAGGTGCTGAAGGCGACGAACGGCGAAGGCGTCGACCTCATCGTCGACCAGGTCTCAGGCCAAGTCGCCACCCGGAACCTCGCCGCGACCAAGGTAAAAGGCCGCATCGTCAATGTCGGCCGGCTCGGCGGCACCCATGCCGATTTCAACTTCGACCTGCATGCGGCGCGCCGCATCGACTATGTCGGCGTCACCTTCCGCACCCGCACCATCGAGGAGGTCCGCGAGATTTTTGAGGAGGTTCGCAAAGACATCTGGGGCGCGGTCGAGTCGCGAAAACTGCAGCTGCCAATCGACAAGGTGTTTGCCTTCGACGACATCGACAAGGCATTCGAGCACATGGAGGCGAACAAGCACCTCGGCAAGATCGTGGTGACGGTGCCGTAGCGGTCCCAGTCTTGCGGGGTGGGCAAAGCGAAGCGTGCCCACCACAAGCGGTTGATCAGGAGACGCCTGTTGGTAGGCACGGCGCCATGGCGCCTCTGTCCACCCTACGAAAAGGTGCTCCTGCAACTCACTTGCGACTACGTCTGTGGACTGCAGCTTGATGTTCACCCGTGGCCTGCTAAATCCCACGCCATGAGCTCCCAACACAACAAGACCTCGGTCGCGGCGATCTCGATCTTCGCCAGCGGCGGCATGGCGGCGGCCAAGTTCGCAGTCGGGATCGCGATCGGCTCGCTGGCGCTGATCTCCGAGGCCCTGCACTCCTCGGTCGACCTGGTCGCCACCATCATCACCTGGGCGGTGGTACGGGTGTCCGACAAGCCGGCGGACGAGGAGCATCATTACGGCCACGGCAAGCTCGAAAGCATCTCGGCGCTGGGCGTCACGGCCCTGCTCTACGTGCTCGCCGGCGGCATCCTGGTCGAATCCTACAGCCGGCTGCGCGAGGGAACCCCGCCACCGACCATTTCGGCCGTGCCGTTCGTGGTGCTGGTGATCGACATCGTCGTCAATCTCTGGCGCGCCCGCGCCCTGCACCGCGCCGCGCGGGAGACGCGGAGCCAGGCGCTCGCCGCCGACGCGCTGCATTTCGCCTCCGACGTGATGGGCTCTTTCGCCGTGATCGTGGGCTTGGTCCTCGCCGCCCTCGGCTTCTGGTGGGGCGATGCCGCCGCGGCCGCCGCGGTCGCCGTGATGATCGCCCTGCTCGGCTTGCGCATGGCCGGCTCGACCGTGCAGACGCTGCTCGACCGCGCCCCGGAGGGCGCGCAGGAGAAGGCCACGGCCGCGATCCGGGGCGTGTCCGGCGTGATCGACGTCAAACGGCTGCGCGTGCGCATGGTCGGGGCGACCACCTTCATCGACACCATCGCAAAGGTGCCGCGGACCTATCCGATCGACCGCGTCGAGGAGATCAAGCGCAAGGCGCAAGCGGCCGTCGACAAAGCATTCGGCGATACCGACCTCACCTTCACCGCGGTCCCCGTCGCCCGCGACAACGAGACCGTCCGCGACCGCATCATGGTGATCGCGCATAATTCGGGACTCGCCGTCCACCACGTCACGGTGCACGACCTCGGCGGCAAGCTGATCGTCAGCATCGACCTCGAGGTCGACGCCGGAATGCAGCTCGACGCTGCCCATGACGTCGCCAACACGCTGGAGCGCAACATCCAGGAGGAGTTCGGCGCGGACGTCGAGGTCGACGTCCACATCGAGCCGTTGGAACCTGAACTGCCGTTCGGGGTCGATGCCGCACCGGAACGGGTGCAGGCCATCGCCGCCGCTCTGACGGAATACGCCGCCGGCGGCGAGATTCACGACATCCACAATGTCCGCGTCCGCAACACCGACGCCGGCGAGATCGTCAACTTCCACTGCCGCGCCGAGCCGTCGATGAGCGTGATCAAAGTGCACGAGCACGTCGACGCGATCGAGCGTGCGCTGCGGCGCGCGTTCCCGAGCGTGAAGCGCGTGATCAGTCACGCCGAACCGCCGCGCGCATGATGCAGAATGTGCGAGGAGTCACACGTTCCCGTTTCGGACTCGTAACGCACGTCAATTTACGGACGCGAGAGGCGCGAACTCTCCATTGGATAAGAATTATTCGGCATTAACGATTCATTGACTCTCGACAGGCCGCGAAAACTGGATTCAAATCGCTGTGATTCGAAAGCGATGTGGGGCTGCTTTCGAAATCAGTCGCAGCAGAGTTTCCAGGGGGCCTAGGGCATGGCGCGTGCAGACGCCGCGAACGCGTGCGTGCAATCCGATTCGATCAAAGGATTGGCGCAATCGATCGCGAAACCTGCCTACCATCGGCTGCTGATCGCGGAGCCGGCGCTGCGCCGCGCGGTGCCGACGCTCATCATCGCGTTCCTGATCACGATCTGCCTCGGCGCGTTCGTGCAGGTCGTCGATCAGACGCGCCAGAAGCGGCTGGTGATCCGCCACGACATGTCGGCGCTCGTTGACCTGCTCGCCGAGCGCATCGACCGCCTCACCTCGGCGCGACAGGAGCGGCTGAAGAACATCGAGAACCTGCCGACGCTGCTGTCCGATCTCATTCCGTCCTGGGGCACCGCCTCGGGCCGCCACGTCATCGTCACCTCGGCCGGCCTCGATCGCCGCATCCTCGCCCGCATCCCGGTCGACAGCGATCCCTCGGGCAACGATCGTCTGCTCGACGCAATCACGACGGCGCAACTGCTGGCGGCGCCGCCGCGCGACGGCAACATCTCCGACATGACGCTGCCGAACGGCAACGCCGCGATGGCGACCTCGCGGCAGATCAAGTCGCTGCCCGGCTTCGTCACCGTGATCCAGGAGCGCAACGAGCCGATCTGGGGCTCGGACGCCGCGCTGTCGGTGACGCTGTCGGCCACCACCGGCTTCGTCGTCCTGATCCTCGGCTTCGCCTTCCACTGGCAATCCACCCGTGCCCGCGAGGGCGACTTGATCAACGACGCCGTGCGCGGCCGGATCGACACCGCGCTCAACCGCGGCCGCTGCGGGCTGTGGGACTGGGACCTGTCGCGCGGCCGCATCTTCTGGTCGCAGTCGATGTTTTCGATGCTCGGCCTCGACGGCCGCAACGAGCTCCTCACCTTCGGCGAGGTCAACGCACTGGTGAAGTCCGACGACATCGACCTGTTCGAGATCGCCGACCAGCTTATCTCCGAGAAGATCGACCACATCGACCAGACCTTTCGCATGCAGCATGTCGACGGCCATTGGATCTGGCTCCGCGTCCGCTGCGAAAAGACCCACGGTGCGACCGATTCCAGCGTGCACCTGATCGGGATCGCCGTCGACATCACCGAGCAGAAGAGCCTCGCCGAGCGGACCGTGGAAGCCGATCTGCGCCTGCGCGACGCGATCGAGACCATTCCCGAAGCCTTCGTGCTGTGGGACGCCAGCGACCGCCTGGTGCTCTGCAACTCGCACTTCCAGCGCCTGCACAAGCTGCCCGACAGTGCCGTCATCTCCGGTACCTCTTACGAGACCGTGCTCGAGGTCGGCCGCATGCCGGAGGTGCGAACCCGCCATAACGAGACCGCCAGCCAGGGCCCCGGCGCGCGCACCTTCGAGGCGCAGCTCGACGACGGCAGCTGGCTGCACATCAGCGAGCGCCGCACCAAGGACGGCGGCTACGTCTCGGTCGGCACCGACATCACCCGCATCAAGGAGCACGAGCAGAAGCTGGTCGACAACGATCTGCGCCTGCGCGCCACCGTCATCGACCTGAAGCGCTCGCAGGCAGCTCTGGAACGACAGGCAGGCGAGCTCGCCGATCTCGCCGAAAAATACCAGCGCGAGAAGACCCGCGCCGAGGAAGCCAACCAGACCAAGTCGAAATTCCTCGCCAATATGAGCCACGAGCTGCGCACGCCGCTGAACGCAATCATCGGCTTCTCCGAGATCATGGGCTCGGGCATGTTCGGCGAACTCGGTTCGGAAAAGTACCAGGAATACTGCCACGACATCCTGACCAGCGGGCATTATCTGCTCGAAGTCATCAACGACGTCCTCGACATGTCCAAGATCGAGGCCGGCCGCATGAAGCTCGACATGGAAGAGCTCGACCTGGCGCAGACGCTGGCGGAATCCTTGCGGGTCGTCACCGGCCGGGCGCAGGACAAGCACCTGACGCTCGACGCCGACATCGAAAAATCCCTCTCCGTCGTCGCCGATCGCCGCGCCACCAAGCAGATCATCGTCAATTTGCTCTCCAACGCCGTGAAGTTCACGCCCGACGGCGGACGCATCGTGGTGCGCAGCCGGCAGTTCGACGACAGGATCGTGCTGATGATCGCCGACACCGGCATCGGCATCGCGCCGCATTCACTGGCGCGGCTCGGCCGCCCCTTCGAGCAGGTCGAGAGCCAGCTCACCAAGACCTATCACGGCTCGGGACTGGGGCTTGCGATCGCCCGCTCGCTGGCACAGCTCCATGGCGGCTCGATGCGGCTGCGCTCCAAGCTCGAAGTCGGCACCGTCGTGCGCGTGACCCTGCCGCGCGACGCGATCAAGGCGGCGTCCGGAATATCGGCCGCGGCCTGAATCCTACGATTGCAGCGACGGCGCGACTTCGCGCGCGACATTGACCAGCGCCGCAATCAGCGGCGTCATCGGATCGCGCTGCGGGATCACCATGCCGATGCTGTAATTGACATCCGGATCGGTGATCGGGATCGAGCGCACCGTGTCGGACAGGCCGAGCGTCTCGGCGAGCTTGGCCGGCATCACGCTGGCCCAGCGTCCCGTCTTCACATGCGTGAACAACACCAGGAGCGAGTTCGACGTCAAGGTCGGCGTCGCCTCCGCGCCGACCGAACGCAGCGCACGGTCTATGATGCGGCGGTTCTGCATGTCGGGCGTCAGCAGGCACAGCGGCACCTGCCCGACCTCCGTCCACGTTACCGTCTCGCGATCGCCGAACATTCCATCCGGCGCGGTGAGCAGGCGATAGCTCTCGTTGTAGAGCGGAATGGTGCGCACCTTGCCGATCGGCTCGTTCTCGATATAGGTCAGCCCCGCATCCACCTCGAGATTCTCGAGCAGCCCCAGCACCTCGGATGAGGTGGTGGACCGGATGCTGAAGCGCACCTCGGGATGCCTGGCGCGGAACGGCGTCGTCAGCGCGGCGACCATGCCGAGCACGGTCGGGATCGCGGCAATACGTATCTCGCCGGAGAGCTGATGCTTCAACCCATTGATCTCGTCACGCATCGCGCGTGCATCGCCCACGATCCGACGGGCCCAATCCAGCGCCCGCTCGCCTTCCGGCGTAAAACCCTGGAAGCGAGAGCCGCGCTGGACCAGCATCACGCCGAGAATCTCCTCGAGCTGCTTGAGCCCGGTCGACATTGTCGGTTGCGTCACGCCGCACACCTCTGCGGCCCGGCCGAAATGCCGCTCTTTCGCCAGCGCCAGCAGCAATTCAAGCTTGTCGAGCAACCGTCATCCCCTCGGATTGTGTGGTGGCATACAAGCTAGCATGCCGTACCCCGACCAACACGTAAAAACCGCCCGGCGGACAGCTCCGATTGCAATTTCAAATCGACTGATCGCCAACGCAAATCGATCGGAATTCGCAATCGCAGCATGAGACAGCTTTATTGATCTTCGAATGATTCCAAATAGTTTGCGATGAGCAGACGCTCTGGTTGAGAACGAAGAATGACAGCGGCTTTTGAGCCTTGGGACGAAACGCGCGGCGCCGATATCATCGCCGAACACGGCAAGCAGGAAGGCGCGACGCTGGTGATCCTGCACGCGCTGCAGGGGGCGTTCGGCTACGTGCCGGAAGCAGCCATTCCGATGGTGGCGCAAGCGCTCAATCTGTCGCGCGCCGAAGTGCATGGCGTGTTCACGTTCTATCATGATTTCCGCCACAAGCCGGCCGGCCGCCATGTGCTGAAACTCTGCCGCGCGGAGGCCTGTCAGGCGGCGGGCGGCGATGCGCTGGCTGCGCGTGCCGAGGCGAAGCTTGGCGTCTCGCTCGGCAACACGACGGCCGACGACCGCGTCACGCTGGAGCCGATCTACTGCCTCGGCCTGTGCGCGACCGCACCGTCCGCGATGCTCGACGGCCGGCTCATTGGCCGGCTCGATGAAAAGCGTATCGATGCGCTTGTTGCGGAGGCGCAGCGATGAAGATGCGGATATTCGTCCCCCGCGATGCGGCTGCAGTCGCCGTCGGCGCCGATGACGTGGCCACGGCGCTCGAACAGGCCGCGGCACAGCGCGGCCTGCCGATTGAGATCGTCAGGACCGGCTCGCGCGGGCTCTGCTGGCTGGAGCCGATGATCGAGGTGGCAACCCCCGGGGGCCGCGTCGCCTACGGACCGGTCGGCCCGGAGGATGTTGCCTCCGTGTTCGATTCGATGGCGAGCAATGGATCTCATCCCCTGCGGCTCGGCGCCGCGGATGAAATCCCCTGGCTGAAGCGCCAGACCCGCCTCACCTTCGCGCGCTGCGGCGTGATCGACCCGCGCTCGCTCGACGACTACCGCGCCCATGGCGGCTACAAGGGCCTTGAGCGTGCGCTCTCGCTCGGCTCGGATGCGATCCTGAACGAAGTCACCGCATCCGGCTTGCGCGGCCGCGGCGGCGCGGGCTTCCCGACAGGCATCAAATGGAAGACGGTCGCGCAGGCGAAAGCGGATCGTAAATTCATCGTCTGCAACGCCGACGAAGGCGACAGTGGCACCTTCGCCGACCGCATGATCATGGAAGGCGACCCCTTCGTCGTGATCGAGGGCATGACGACCGCCGGCATCACCGTCGGCGCGACCAAGGGCTACATCTACATCCGCAGCGAATATCCGCATGCCGTCGAAGCGATGAACGCGGCCATCACCGCGGGTAGACGCGGCGGCTATCTCGGCGACAAGATCGGCGGCTCCACATACAGCTTCGATCTCGAAATACGCGTCGGCGCCGGCGCTTACGTTTGCGGCGAAGAGACCTCGCTGCTGGAAAGCCTCGAAGGCCGCCGCGGCCTCGTGCGTGCAAAGCCGCCGCTGCCCGCGCATCACGGCCTGTTCGGCAGACCGACCGTCATCAATAACGTGCTGTCGTTCGCCGCCATCCCCTTCATCCTGGCCGAAGGCGCCAAGGCTTATGCCGATTTCGGCATGGGTCGCTCGCGCGGCACGATGCCGATCCAGCTCGCCGGCAACATCCACCAGGGCGGGCTGTTCGAGACCGCATTCGGCGTTACGCTCGGAGAGCTCGTCGACGACATCGGCGCCGGCACGTTCACGGGCCGTCCCGTTCGCGCGGTTCAGGTCGGCGGCCCGCTCGGCGCCTACTTCCCGCGCGCGCTGTTCGACACCCCCTTCGACTACGAGGCCTTTGCCGCGCGGGACGGCCTGATCGGCCATGGCGGCATCGTCGTGTTCGACGACAGCGTCGACATGCGCAAGCAGGCGCGCTTCGCGATGGAATTCTGCGCCGTCGAATCCTGCGGCAAATGCACACCGTGCCGGATCGGTTCGACCCGCGGCGTCGAGACCATCGAGAAGATCATGCGCGGCGAGCGCGTGAGCGAAAATCTGGCGCTCGTAGAAGACCTCTGCAACACGATGAAATTCGGCTCGCTCTGCGCGCTCGGCGGCTTCACGCCCTACCCCGTGCTCAGCGCATTGAAGCACTTCCGGGAAGATTTCGTCCCGGCCCCGACCACGCTTCAGGCCGCGGAATAGGAGAACGACAATGTCTCTGATCGAAGAAATCGACTTCGGCACGCCGCGCTCGAAATCGGAAACGATGGTGACGCTGACCATCGACGGCAACCAGGTCACGGTGCCCGAGGGCACCTCGATCATGCGGGCGGCGATGGACGCCGGCCACCAGATCCCAAAACTCTGCGCGACCGACATGGTCGATGCGTTCGGCTCGTGCCGCCTTTGCGTCGTCGAGATCGAGGGCCGCGCCGGCACGCCGGCCTCCTGCACCACGCCCGTCATGCCCGGCCTCGTCGTGCACAC
Organism: Bradyrhizobium sp. LB8.2; assembly: GCF_040548035.1. Lineage (NCBI taxonomy): Bacteria > Pseudomonadati > Pseudomonadota > Alphaproteobacteria > Hyphomicrobiales > Nitrobacteraceae > Bradyrhizobium > Bradyrhizobium sp. LB8.2. The sequence continues at coordinate 332,117 of NZ_JBEPQV010000002.1, forward strand.
CCAGAGCGAACGGCTGAAGAAGCTACGCAAGGGCGTGATGGAGCTCTACATCTCCGACCATCCGCTCGATTGCCTCACCTGCGGCGCCAACGGCGACTGCGAGTTGCAGGACATGGCCGGTGCCGTCGGCCTGCGCGACGTGCGTTACGGCTATGAGGGCGAGAACCACGTCTTTGCCAAATCCAATGGCGAGATCAACGCCGCCTGGATGCCGAAGGACGAGTCGAATCCGTACTTCACCTATGATCCCTCCAAGTGCATCGTCTGCTCGCGCTGCGTCCGCGCCTGCGAGGAAGTCCAGGGCACCTTCGCGCTGACGATCTCCGGCCGCGGCTTCGACAGCCGCGTCTCGCCCGGCATGAGCGAGAGCTTCCTCGGCTCCGAATGCGTCTCCTGCGGCGCCTGCGTGCAGGCCTGCCCGACCGCGACGCTGACCGAGAAATCGGTGATCGAGATCGGCCAGCCCGAACACTCCGTCGTCACCACCTGCGCCTATTGCGGCGTGGGCTGCACCTTCAAGGCCGAAATGCGCGGCGAGGAAGTCGTCCGCATGGTGCCGTACAAGGACGGCAAGGCCAATCGCGGCCATTCCTGCGTCAAGGGCCGCTTCGCCTGGGGTTACACCAACCACAAGGAACGCATCCTCAAGCCGATGATTCGCGAGCGGATCGAGGACCCCTGGCGCGAAGTGTCGTGGGACGAGGCATTCTCGTTTGCCGCCGACAGGCTGCGCGGCATCCAGAAGACCTACGGTCGCGACGCCATCGGCGGCATCACCTCGTCCCGCTGCACCAATGAAGAAACCTATCTAGTGCAGAAGCTGATCCGCGCCGGCTTCGGCAACAACAATGTCGACACCTGTGCCCGTGTCTGCCACTCCCCGACCGGCTATGGCCTGTCGACCACGTTCGGTACGTCCGCCGGCACACAGGATTTCGACTCGGTCGAGGACACCGACGTCGTCGTCATCATCGGTGCCAACCCCGCTTCGGCCCACCCCGTCTTCGCCTCTCGCCTGAAGAAACGGCTGCGCCAGGGCGCCAAGCTGATCGTGATCGATCCGCGCCGCACCGAGATGGTGGAATCGCCGCATGTGAAGGCGCTGCACCTGCCGCTGATGCCCGGCACCAACGTTGCCGTGATGACGGCGCTGGCGCATGTGATCGTGACCGAAGGCCTCGCCAACGAAGCCTTCGTGCGCGAGCGTTGCGACTGGAGCGAGTTCGAGGAGTGGGCGGCGTTCGTCTCCCAGCCGAACAACAGTCCGGAGGCCAGCGCGATCCTCACCGGCGTCCATCCGAAGGATCTGCGCGAAGCGGCTCGCATCTACGCCACCGGCTGCAACGGCGCGATCTATTACGGTCTCGGCGTCACCGAGCACAGCCAGGGCTCCACGACTGTGATCGCGATCGCCAACCTCGCGATGGTCACGGGCAATATCGGCCGCTCCGGCGTCGGCGTGAACCCGCTGCGCGGCCAGAACAACGTGCAGGGCTCCTGCGACATGGGCTCGTTTCCGCACGAGCTGCCGGGCTATCGTCACATCGCGGGCGATGCCGTGCGCGAGCAGTTCGAGGCGCTGTGGAACGTCAAGCTCAACCCCGAGCCCGGCCTGCGCATCCCCAACATGTTCGACGCCGCGGTCGAAGGCACGTTCATGGGCATCTACGTGCAGGGCGAAGACATCCTGCAATCCGATCCCAACACCAAGCACGTGGTGGCCGCACTGTCGGCGATGGAATGCGTCATCGTCCACGACCTCTTCCTGAACGAGACCGCGAACTACGCCCATGTGTTCCTGCCCGGCTCGAGCTTCCTCGAAAAGGACGGCACCTTCACCAACGCCGAGCGCCGCATCCAGCGCGTTCGCAAGGTGATGACGCCGAAGAACGGCTTCGCCGACTGGGAGGTCACCATCGGCCTTGCCAAGGCCATGGGCTTCGAGATGAACTACAGCCACCCATCCGAGATCATGGACGAGATCGCCGCGCTGACCCCGACCTTCGCCGGCGTCTCCTACGCCAAGCTCGACGAGCTCGGCTCGGTGCAGTGGCCCTGCAACGAGGAGGCGCCCGAGGGCACGCCGGTGATGCATATCGACGGCTTCGTCCGCGGCAAGGGCAAGTTCGTCGTCACCGAGTATATCGCGACCGACGAGCGCACCGGCCCGCGCTATCCGCTGCTGCTCACCACGGGCCGCATCCTCAGCCAGTACAATGTCGGCGCGCAGACCCGGCGCACCGAGAACGTGGTCTGGCATGCCGAGGACCGGCTGGAGATCCATCCGCACGATGCCGAGCAGCGCGGCGTGCGCGACGGCGACTGGGTGCGGCTGAAGAGCCGTGCCGGCGAGACCACGCTGCGTGCGGAGATCACCGATCGCGTCGCGCCGGGCGTCGTCTACACCACGTTCCACCATCCGGACACGCAGGCCAACGTCATCACGACCGACTATTCGGACTGGGCGACCAACTGCCCCGAATACAAGGTCACGGCGGTGCAGATCTCGCCGTCGAACGGCCCGTCCGACTGGCAGAAGGCCTACGACGCGCAGGCACGGCACTCCCGCCGTATCGCGCCGGCCGAGGCGGCGGAGTAGCGGCATGCACGTGCCGGTCCAGGCCATCGACCGCGAGATCTGGCGCGACGGTATCGCGTCCGAGGGGACACGGCTGATTCCGGAGGAGGCGCCGCTGGCGCTGACCTACAATGGCGGCACCTATGCCGTCATGATGGGGACGCCGCAGAACCTGGAAGATTTTGCGGTCGGCTTCAGCCTCGATGAAGGCATCATCAAATCGGTCGACGACATCAAGTCGCTCGAAATGGTCCGCCTCGACGACGGCATCGAGCTGCGCATGTGGCTGGCCTCGGAAGATGCCGCGCGCATCGGCGAGCGGCGCCGCCACATCGCTGGCCCGACCGGCTGCGGCCTTTGCGGCATCGATTCAATCGCCGAAGCCGTGCGGCCTGCGGCAGTCGTGCCGCAGGGACAGACGTTTACGCCCGAACAGGTCATGGCGGCGATGCAGACCATCGCACCGCTGCAATCGATCAATTTGCAAACCCGCGCCGTTCACGCCGCCGCGTTCTGGTCGCCTGCCGGCGGTATCGTCACGCTGCGCGAGGATGTCGGCCGCCATAATGCGCTCGACAAGCTCGCCGGCTCGCTGGCGCGCAGCCGCACGGTTGCAAGCGGCGGTATCGTGCTGCTGACCAGCCGCGTCTCGGTCGAGATGGTGCAGAAGACCGCCGCCATCGGCGCACCGGTGATGGTCGCCGTCTCTGCGCCGACCGCGCTCGCGGTGCGCACCGCTGAGGCCGCCGGCATCACGCTGATTGCCATTGCCCGCCAGGACGGGTTCGAAGTGTTTTCGCATGCCGGCCGGGTTGTCGCGCGTCATGCCACGGAGATTGCCGATGTCGCCTGACCGCCTGATCTACATGGCCAACCAGATCGGCACGTTCTTCCGGAGCCAGGGCCACGACAAGGCCGTGCCGGGGATCGCCGATCATATCAAGAAGTTCTGGGATCCGCGGATGAAGCGCGTGATCTTCGCCCATCTCGATGCCGGCGGCGTTGGCCTGGAGCCGAACGTGCGCGAGGCGCTCACCTCGCTGAAGCCGGCGACGTCCCTTCCAGCAGCGCCCTGAAGACACGGCGCACCTCGCTCTGCGTCTCCTTCACGCGCGCCTCCAGCGAGGAGAAATCCGGTGCGTCGCCGGCGCGTGCCATCACGCGCAGCAGGTCGGTGCCGGCTGTTTCCGGCTTGAAGCGGTCGCTGACGCAGAGCCGCAGGATCTGCGTCAGGTCGTGATAGAGCCGCGCTGCGGCGCGCAATATCTCGGTCTCCGATTGTGCGAGCACGCCGAGCCGACATGCATTTTCCAGCACCTGCATGGTGCCGACGTCGAGAATCCCCGGCTTCTCGTGAGCATGTACGAGCTGGAGATATTGCGCGATGAAATCGATGTCGACCATGCCGCCGGCGGCGTATTTGAGATCCCAATGGTCGGTCTCGCCCTTCTCCTGCGCGATCGCGCGCCGCATGTCCGCGACGTCGTTGGCGGTGATTCCGGGATCACGGCGGCGGGTCAGGACATCGCGGATGACGTGCTCGATCCGTTCCCGAAATGCGGGCGAAGCCGACACCACGCGCGCGCGCGTCAGCGCCATGTGCTCCCAGGTCCAGGCCTCGTTGGTCTGGTAGTCCGCGAAGGAGACGAGGCTCGACGCCACGGGGCCGGCACGCCCCGAGGGACGCAGCCGCATGTCGATCTCGTAGAGCACGCCGTAATTGGTACGCGTCGTGAAGGCGCTGATCAGGCGCTGGGTGAAGCGGGCGAAGTAGTGTGCACCTTGCAGTGACTTCGCACCGTCGGAGTCCGGGTTGTCGCTGTCGAAATCGTAGAGCAGGATCAGGTCGAGATCGGACGACGCCGTCATCTCTCGGCTGCCGAGCCGGCCCATCGCGATCATCGCGGTCTCTTGTCCCTTGATCCGGCCGTGCTGGGCGGCGAAGCGGTCGGCAACGAGGCCGTGCACGGTATGGACGATGCCCTCGGCGACGTCGGCAAAGGCCGTGCTCGCCTGCTGCGCCGAGACCGTGCCGGACAGGATGCGCGTGCCGATCAGGAACAGGCTCTCCTGCCCGAACAGGCGCAGGCGGTCGAGGAACTCTTCGTATGAGCCGGCATCCTGCACCGTCGTCGCGAGCCGCCCCGACAATTCCTGCCTGTCGGGCATGGCGCCGAAGAAGCGCGGATCGATCAGGCCGTCCATGAGCTGCGGCTGCCGTGCCAGCATCTCGCCGAGCCGCGGTGCTGCACCCAGCACCAGCGCCACCAGCGCGACGAGATCGCGGTTCTGGCCGAGCAGCGTGATCAGCCGGCCGCCGCGCTGAAGCGCCCCAAGGAATTGATCGAACGCCACGACCGCCCGGTCCGGCTCCTCGGCATGAGCGAGACCGTCGATCAGGGCCGGCACGAATTCGACGAAGGCGCTTCGCGTCGCCTCATTGCGAAACACGCGGTAGTCGCCGGTGATCCAGTCACGCACGGTCTGCGCGACCGCGGCGGGCTTCTTGAAGCCGAGCGCCGCCAGCTGCTGAAGCAGCCGCGGATCGTCGGGACCCACACTGTAGTCGAGTGCCGGCAGCCTGGCCGTGCCGGTCGGATCGTCGCCCTCGAACAGCTTTTCGTAGTGCCCCTGGACGATCTCGAGCTGGCGCAAGAGGTCGCCGGCAAAGGCCTCGCGATCCGGATAACCGAAGAACCAGGCGAAATGCTCGACCGCCTCCTTGTCCTCGGGCAGCGTATGGGTCTGCTCGTCGGCGATCATCTGGAGCCGATGCTCGACCCGGCGAAGGAATTCGTACGCAGTGGCCAGTTCGTCGCGCGCTGCGAAGGTGATCCAGTTGCTGGAAGCGAGAATATTGAGCGCGGCGAGCGTCGGCCGCACGCGCAGCTCGGGATGGCGGCCGCCGGCGATCAATTGCTGGGTCTGGGCGAAGAACTCGATCTCGCGGATGCCACCGCGCCCGACCTTCACGTTATGCCCTTCGACCGCGACCTCGCTCTGACCGCGATAGGTCTGCATCTGCCGCTTCATGTCGTGAACGTCGGCAAGCGCGGCGAAATCGAGATGCTTGCGCCAGACGAAGGGCGCGATCTCCGCGAGCAGCGCTTCGCCCGCTTTGGGATCGCCGGCGCAGGCTCGCGCCTTGATCATCGCGGCGCGCTCCCAGGTGCGCCCTTCCCGCTCGTAATAGTTCAGCGCGGCGTCGCGCGAAATCGCCACCTGCGTCGAGGATGGATCGGGACGCAGGCGCAGATCGACGCGGAAGACATAGCCGTCATAGGTGCGCTGCTGGAGAATGCGTGCCATCCCCTGCGTCACCCTCACGAAGAATGGCTGGGGTTCGATATCCGCTGCCAGCGTCGTATTGTCGGGATCGAAGAACACGATCAGATCGATGTCGCTGGAATAGTTCAGCTCGCCAGCGCCCATCTTGCCCATCGCAAGCACGATCAGCCCGCAGCCTTCCTCGGGCGCCTCGGGATTGGGCGGCAAGAGCTTGCCGCGTGCGGCTTCCTGCCGCAGCAGGTACTGAAGCGCCGCCTGCACCGAGGACACCGCGACATCGGTGAGAGCTGCGGTCACCCGCATCACCGGCCAGACGCCGCCGATGTCGCACAGCGCGGTCAGGAGCGCGGCCTCCGCCTTCATGCGGCGAAGCAGCCGCATCACCTCGGCCTCGTCGGATGCCGAGAGCACCGCACCGCTCGCCTCCGCGATCAGCGTGGCGAGATGCGCATCCGGATCGCATTCCAGCAGCCGGATCAGGCGCAAGGGATCGGAACGCGCCAGTTCGAACAGATAAGGCGAGAATTCCGTGATGCCGGACAGGATGTCCCGCGCGAAGGGATGAGCCAGCAGCGCTTCAAGACGGGCGGATTGCGCGGGCTCGAGCCCGGCCAGCCAGCTTTCAAAACGTCCTTGGTCGGTGACGGAAGCGGCAATATGGGGAGCCTCCGCGAAGCGTGCGGCCAGGCTCTCACCATGCTTGTCCGCGTTTCCCGGCGCGGAATGGTTCATGCCACCTTCTGTGGCACATCCTGCATTGACGGAGCAACCCTGTCGCCGGCCCCCGCGCGCGCCGGCAGCACCAGCGTGGCGACAAGCCCGGGCTGGGCGTCACCCAACCTCAACTCGCCGCCATGCAATGTCGCAACCGCCGAGGCGAGACTGAGGCCGAGCCCGGATCCGGGCAGCGTACGGCTCGCTTCCAGCCGCACAAATCGTTCCACGACGTGCTTGCGGTCGGCTTCGGGGATGCCGGGACCGCGATCGGTGACGCTGAGCAGCACCTGATCGCCCTCGCGCCTGGACTCGATCGTGATCTGCCGGCTGTCCATGCTGACCACGGTTCCAGCCGAGTGCGCGATCGGTTTGCCGTATTTGATCGCATTCTCGACAAGATTGGCGAGCGCCTGGCTGATCAATTCGCGGTTGGCGTGAACCGGCGTCGGCTCGCAGCTGACCTTCAAGATCATGCCGTCGTCTTCGGCCAGCGGCTCGTAGAGCTCGTGGATGCCGCCCGCGACGTCGGCGGCGTCGAAATCATCCATGTTGCCGCGCGCCTGTCCGGACTCGGCACGCGCGATCATCAGCAGCGCGTTGAAAGTGCGGATCAGGCCGTCGGATTCCTCGATGGTCCGTTCCAGCGCGGCGCGGTAATCGGCCTCGCCGCCCGATTTCGCCAGCGCCTCCTCGGCACGGTTGCGCAAGCGCGTCAGCGGCGTCTTGAGATCGTGGGCGATGTTGTCGGAAACCTCCTTCAGTCCCGCCATCAGCGCCTCGATCCGCTCCAGCATGGCGTTGAGGTTTTCGGCGAGGCGGTCGAGTTCGTCACCGCTGCGTCCCACCGGCAGGCGTTCGCTGAGATCACCGGTCATGATGCGATGGGCGGTGCCGCTCATCGCATCGATGCGCGTGAGCACTCGGCGCGCCACGAAGATGCCGCCGCCAAGGCCAAGCACCACGACGATCAGGATCGACCATTGCGCGGCCTTCGCCACGATGCCGAACAGCCGTCGCCGCTCCGCGAGATCGCGTCCGATCAGAAGCCGGAAGCCGTTTTCCAATTCGGTGACGCGAACCAGCGCAAGATGGTCGCGATCATCGGTGTCCTCGATCCGCCGGTAGGCGGTCTCGGACCAGCCGCGCGTCGCCATCACGCCGGGCGCGAGCGAGCCGACATTGCCGGCGATCGACTGGCCGGTCGGCGTCGTCACCAAATAGAGGTTGGCGCCCGGCCGCAACGCCCGGTACTCAATGGCAAGGACGAGACCGCGCAAGCCGCGGCGGCCGTAGATCTCGTTGATCTCCGACGTCTCGGCATTGACCGTCTGCGTGATCTCCTCGGTGATCAGCCGCCGTGTATTCCAGGCGAAATAGGCAAGCAGCGAGGCCGCGAACATCGCGAACAGCAGCAAATAGACCAGCGTCAGCCGGAATGCCGTGGTGCGGACGAGTTTACCGAATGCCGTCACGGATCATGTACCCAATCTGAGCGCTGCGCCTGCTATCACCAGTCATCGTCTCAACTCGCATTCCCATTTATTTTCAATGTATTACCGGAATCTACTGCCGTCTGACTCCGTTGAAAATCGTCAACCGTCGGCCGGCTTTGGCGAAAAACTGGTAAGTTGACGCACCTCTCGCCTCCAAAGTATCCGTGACGGTCATATATCTGAAGCAGGTCGATTTTGGAACAACTGACTATCACGACCGAGCATCCGCGACGGTAAGTGGTAAGCGGGAGGGGAACGTTAAAGTGGCACTCAATTCGAACCAAGTTAAATCCCTGCAAGCTGGCGTTCATGCGGACGGAGGGGGTCTTTATCTGGTGGTGCGCGAAAGCGGTTATCGGGTGTGGGCCTTCCGCTTCACCGACCTCGAGGGAAAGCGGGCGCAGATGGAATTCGCCAGGGCTGGCGATCGCGACGGCGCAAGCGGTGACGTTCTGACCTTAAGCAGCGCGCGCGAGAAGGCGCGCGACTATAAGGTCGCTTTGAAGCGCGAGGGCATCGATCCGCGCGTCAAGAAGCGTGCCACCGCTCAGGGCGGCAAGATGTTTAAGGAGTTTGCCGAGGAACAGTATCCCGGTTGGTGCCAAGGGCTGTCCGAAGAGGAATTGAAGCAGTGGCAGCGCTCCATCCGGGACGTTGCGAGCCTGCACGAAAAGAAGCTCCAGGAGATCACTACCGAGCACGTGTTGGAAGCGCTCAAGGCGATCTGGACCGTGAAGCCGGTTACAGCGTCGCGGACACGCCAGCGGATCGAGCGGCTGATGGACGCTGCCAAGGCGTTGAGACTGCGCACGGGCGAGAACCCGGCTGCATGGCGCGGCAACCTCAAACACCTGCTGCCGTCGCCCCGCAAGCTGAATCGCAAGAAGGGACATCGGTCGGCGCCTTATACGAAGATGCCGGGAATGATGAAAGGGCTGCGCTATGATCCCGGCAACGCCGCCCGCTGCACAGAAGTCGGCATCCTCACAGTGTCGCGGAGCCAAGAAATCCGGCTAATGGAGTGGACGGAGCTCGACTTCGAAGCACGGACGTGGGTGGTTCCGGCTGAGAAGATGAAGATTAAAGGCGAGCTAGAACCGAAGCCGCATCTCGTCCCGTTGTCAGATCAGGCAATCGAGATCATCCAATCGATGCCGAGCACGAATAAGTACGTATTCCCCTCCGACCACGCGGAGGAACATCAGCCGTTCCGGGCGAACGCGCTTGTTGCGGCCATCGAGCGCACTGCCGTTAAATCCACCATGCATGGCTGCCGCACGAGCTTCCGAAATTGGGGCGCTGACAATAAGGAGCACAATTTCCGTCGGGAAGTGCTCGAGTTCTGTCTGTCACACCGTATCGGCGATGAGGCTGAACTGTCGTATTGGGACAGCGAGATGATCAAGCGACGCCGCGATGCGCTGCAGGCGTGGGCGGACTTCATCAAGCCGCGCAAGAAGACGTCGGGCGAGCAGTCGCCCGAAAGAAAGCGGCAAAAGCTGAAACTCGTCGCCTGACGAGCCGCACTAAGATTTCGCATCCGGTCATTGGCATTTTTTGAGGACGAACAACATGAAGCAACACATTCCCGAGGTCTTTTCTCCTGGGTTAATTGACTGGAGCGCGCTCGTGATCATTGGCAACGCGATGCCACCCCGCGATCCTGAAGACGACGAAGATGACGATCAGGAAGAAGAGGACGACCGCGCCGACGAACCGCCGGTCGTGCGCGAACCAGACGAAGATTAGACTAGTCGGTCGTTGGCAGCCGGCGTTATATTATGTTCCATGAGCTGGGACGAGAAAGACGTAACGCTGCTCAAAGAACTCTGGGCATTGGGGCACAGCGCCGCACAGATCGCGCGCGCACTCGGGTGTAGCCGTAACGCGGTTTGCGGGAGGCTGACTCGTTTGCGCCTTAAGCGTGGTCACAAGCCGCCAGCAGCAAAGCCCAGAATAAGACCAGTCCCGAAGCGAAGGCCAGCGTTGTCGGCCGCCTGTGTCAGCCCGGTGGAAAAGAAGCTATCGAAACCGCTAGCGAGGCAGCAGTCTAATGAATTCAACAAGCGCCAACTTTACGCCATGCTAGCTGAGGCGGTCAGGAACACGGGCTAAGGGCCCACCATGACATCGTTGCGGCAACGCGTGCATACCTAGTTCAGTTCCAACGGGCTCGCTGTTGCGGGCACCTAAGAAACTAGTCTTCAAAGAAGCCGGGGTGTTTCGCGACAAAAGACTGTAGCTCGCGCGATACGCGATCGAGATGGTTCGCCATTTGGCTTTTTGCCTGATCAGGCTGACGCGCAGCAATCGCGCGAAATATCGCTTCGTGCTCGCGGAAGGTTCCCTCGGGCCGTCCCGGCTCCGGCAGAAGCGTCCGGCGAACTCGCTCAAGATGAGTCCGGATCGGATCGAGGACCTCGCCAACCCGCCCAAGACGCAGGCCCTCAGTCAGCTGGCGATGAAATCGGGTGTCGAGTTCGTGGAAACCCTGGAGATCACCGCTGGTGATGGCGGCCATTTGGTAGGCGAGGTTCTGGCCAAGCGCTGCAATCGCATCGTCCGGCATGTCGGTCGCGCAGACCCCGACAACCTCTATCTCCAGTGCACGCCTCATCAACATCCATTGCCGCACATCCTCAAGGTGGATCTTGGCCACGTAAGAGCCGCGCTGCGGCTCAACCACTACAAGCCCCTCGAAAGCGAGCCGATTGATCGCGGTCGTTATGGAGAGTCGAGACACGTCGAAAATTGCACACCACTCGTTCTTGTCGATTGGGGCGTCCGGCGCGAGCGCACCCGAAACGATGGCACGCTTGAGCGCCAAATAGGCATGGTCGACTTTCGATCCGCCCGCCCGACGTGCGGCGGCCGCTCCTCCGCTGAATCCGCCGACTGAATGCATGCTGTGGTCCTGTATCTGATGTTCACATTTCCAGTGGCGCGAGAGCCAATCATGGACACCAGGAGGCTTGACGAGCGGCAACTGATATAACTAGCATATCAGAAAAATAACCAACGAATACCTGCCGCTCGACGTCTCCAAAGACTTTGGGCGCGCCGGGAGGAGAGCAGCCCGATGGAGACACGCTTCGGCGCCCTCGGAGGAGAGGATGATCGGGCCGCGGACCGCTCCTCCCGTATGGTCGAGCTTAGCAGCCCAGCCTGCGCGCCGACCGGGCAAATTGTGCTTTCTGCGGAGCGCGTCTCGAAATCTTTTGCTGGCGTAAAGGCGCTCAACAACGTCGACTTCGATCTGCGCTGCGGCGAGGTGCACGCGCTGATGGGCGAGAACGGTGCCGGCAAAAGCACCTTGATGAAAATTCTCGCGGGCGTGCAAACGAATTATCAAGGGACGATTCAGGTCGGTGGCCGGGCCGCCGCATTTGCCGGAGTGCGCGATGCTGAAGAGGCCGGCGTCGCGATCATCCATCAGGAGCTCAATCTCGTTCCCGAGCTGAGCATCGCCGACAATATCTTTCTTGGTCGCGAGCCGCTGATCGGCGGCGTGCTGATCGATCGCCGCCGCATAGTCAAGGCGGCGGAGCGCCTGCTGCACCGCCTCGGCGTCTCAATCGCTCCGGAAAGTCGACTCGCCGACTTGCGCGTCGGCGAGCAGCAATTGGTGGAAATCGCCAAGGCGCTGTCGCTCGACGCGCGCATCCTTATCATGGACGAGCCAACTTCTGCATTGTCGTCGTCGGAATGCGAGACGCTGTTCAAGATCGTGCGACAACTCGCGAGCGAAGGTGTCGCGATCATCTACACCTCGCATCGTATCGAGGAGGTGCTCGATCTCGCCGACCGGGTGACGGTGCTGCGCGACGGCAGGCGCGTTGTCACGGCTCCGATCGGCGACTTGTCGCGGGGCGCGATCATCTCGGCGATGGTCGGCCGCGACATGGTCACAAGCGATCGCGGTGCGGCCGCGCAAGACGGTGCGAACGTGCTTTCGGTGGATGACCTGACGCTGGACACGCTTGGTCCGCACGGCTGGCGCCGGATGTTGCACGGCGTCAGCTTTCAGCTCGGACGCGGCGAGATCCTGGGCATCGGCGGCCTGCTCGGTTCCGGCAGGACGGAGATCCTGGAGTCTATCTTTGGTGTCGCGAACGGTTGGCGGGGCGGCGCCATCGCGATCGATGGCACGACCGTCGATATCAGCTCGCCAGCGGAGGCCTGCCGCCTCGGTGTCGCGCTCGTGAGCGAGGATCGCAAAGAGCGCGGCCTGCACCTCGCGGCCTCGATCTGCGACAATATCGCCCTGCCGTCGATCGGCGCGCTGTCGCGCTTCGGCCTGCGCGCTGTCGCGCTTGAACGCGCCCTGGCGGCCGACATGGTCGGCCGGCTCTCGGTCCGCTGCACCGGCATCGATCAGACGGCAGCAGCGCTCTCAGGCGGCAATCAGCAGAAGATCGTGATCGGCAAGTGGCTCGCCACCGAACCGCGGATTCTTCTGCTCGACGAGCCGACCCGCGGCATCGATATCGGCGCCAAGCAGGACATCTACCGGCTGATCTTCGATCTCGCCGCGCAAGGCCTCGGCATCGTCGTGGTCACCTCCGAGATGCCTGAGCTTCTTCTGTTGTCCGACCGCATCCTGGTGATGTGCGAGGGACGGCAGACCGGAGTCCTGCGGCGCGAGAGCGCGACGCAAGAGACGGTGATGCGTCTTGCAGCGCCAGGCATGGCAGCGTGGTCGCGGGAAACATCGTCATGAAGGCGTTTCTTCGGCTCTTGTCCCGGACCAAGCTTTACTGGGGGCTGCTGCTCATCTGCCTGGTCGGTGCCCTCACCTCGCCGCATACGTCATCCGGTAACAATATCTTCCTGTCCTACGGTAACCTGACCGATGTCCTGCGGCAGGTCTCGATTACGGGCCTGGTCGCCACCGGCATGACGATGGTCATTCTGCTCGGCGGCATCGATTTGTCGGTCGGCTCGGTCATGGGCTTCGCGACGGTGATCTGCGCGATGCTGCTCACCAAGCCCGGCTGGACCGCGGCCGCTGTGATGGGCGTTCCGGCGGCGACGTTCGTGAGTGGCGCAGCCATTGCTCTCGTTGTGCGCTTCATTGTCCGCGGCCTGGCGCGGGGCCGTGACGTCGGCGCGGGGCGGCGCCGCGAATTCGCAGTGTCGCCCTGGCGCGGCTTGTGGATTCCCGCGCTGCTCGGCCTTCTCGGCGCCGCCGCCGTTGCGTGGTGGACGGCAAGCCAGGCGACGGCCAGATTCGGCGTTCTCGGCGTTCTCCTCGTGGCACCGTGCCTCGCACTGCTGCTTGGCGCCATCAACGGGCTCTTGGTCGTCGCCGGGCGCTTGCAACCCTTCATCGCGACGCTGGCCATGATGGTCAGCGCACTCGGCATCGCCCGTCTCACCGCCGGCCAGGACAATGCCGTCGTACCGGTCTACACCGGTACCAATGCCACCGAAGCATTTGAGCTGCTCCGCTCGATGCTGTGGGGCGTGCTGCCGATGCCGAGTGTTTTCTTCCTCGCAGCGATCATCCTGTTCGGCGCGATCCTGCGCTTCACGACCTTCGGCCGCTACGCCTACGCCATCGGCGGCAACATCGAGGCCGCCAAGCTTTCGGGCATTAACGTCGCCCGGGTCCAGCTCACGGCCTATCTGCTGTCCGGATTCTTGGCGGGAATTGCAGGGGTCCTGTTCGTCGCGCAGTACCGCCAAGGCAAGCCCGATGCCGGCGCCGGGCTCGAGCTCGACGCCATCGCCGCGGTCGTGATCGGCGGCACCAGCCTGATGGGCGGCCGAGGCGGTCTCGCCGGCACCTTCGTCGGCGTCCTGATCTTCGGTTTGCTGTCCGACATCCTCCAGCTTCGGAACATCGACTCCAACGTCCAGCTGCTGATGAAGGGGTTGATCATCGTCTGCACCGTGTTGGTGCAGGAGCAGAATCTCGGCCAGCTCATCGCGCGATGGCGGTTCAGCCGATCGCCGGAAGCCAGCGTCGATCCGAAAACAGCCGAGTCCTGTCGGCTGCCAAGCGCCGCCAAGGCGCGATTTGCAACGGAGGATCTCGATGAAGCGTCGTGAATTCCTAAAACTGTCGACCACCATGGCCGGCGCCGCAATGACGATCTACGTGCCGGCCGGCTGGAGTCCCGCCAAGGCCGCCGCGAAGTGGAAGGTCGGCTTCAGCCAATGCACCACGCTCGAGCCGTGGCGCGTGCAGTTCAACAAGGACATCCAGGCCGAGGCCAAGAACCAGCCCGACGTCGAGCTCGTCATCACCGACGGCCAGGACAAGACCGAGAAGCAGGTCGCCGATTGCGAGAACCTCATTGTCCAGCAGGTCAACGTCCTGCTGATCTCACCCAAGGAATCGGCGGGCCTGACCGGCGTCGTCGAGAAGGCGATCGACGCCAAGATTCCAGTCATCGTGCTGGATCGCAACGTCGACACCAAGCGGATCACACAGTTCATCGGCGGCGACAATGTCGCCATCGGCAAGGCCGCCGGCGAATATGCTGTGAAGCTGCTCGGCGGTCCCGGCAAGGCGACCGGCAACGTCGTCGAAATCTGGGGCGGCATGGGCACGCAGCCCGCCCACGACCGGCACGACGGCTTCCATGCTTTCACCGACAAGGAACCGAGCATCAAGAACCTGCTCAACAATCAGTCGGGCGACTGGAAGCAGGACAAGGCCTACAACATCATGACGACCGCGCTGCGCAACAACGAGAAGATCGACTTGGTCTATGGCCATAACGATCCGATGGCCTATGGCGCCTATCTCGCGGCCAAGGACGCCGGCCGCGACAAGGATATCAAGTTCATTCTTGGCATCGATGGCCTGCCGGATGAAGGCGTGACCTGGGTCAGCAAGGGGCAGCTCACGGCGACATTCCTCTATGCAACGCCCGGAGCTGAAGGGCTACGGCAAGCTGTCAAGCTCTTGAAGGGCGAGAAGCTGGAGCCGGTCATCACCTTGCCCACGATGCTGATTACGCGGGACAATGCATCGGAGATCCTGAAGAAGAACGGGCTGCTTTGACCTCCGGATCTTCAGGCCGACGCGGGAGCTGACCGAGTCTGGTTCGACCTGGTCGAACCAGACTCTGCATTCGTTTGGGCTGTCTCTCTACTTGCGTGATGGCGTTGGACTGCCAATGCTAATCGAGGTTTGACATGAGCGATCCGATCTTCGGCAGAAGCGACGGTGTGTGGCTGAATGAACCGGAACGATGGACCGCGCGCAGCGACAGTCTTGAGATGGTCACTGATCAAGCCACCGATTTCTGGCGCGAAACCCATTACGGCTTCAGCCGGGACAGCGGGCATTTCCTGGGCTTCCGCACCGCCGAGGCATTCACCGCCGAATTGCGCGTCCAAGGTGACTTTCGGGCGCTCTACGACCAAGCGGGCATCATGGTCCGTATCGACGCGCAACATTGGGTCAAGGCCGGAATCGAATTCTCCGACGGCCGCGCCATGCTTGGCAGCGTTCTGACCGACCGGCAATCGGACTGGGCGACAGCGCCCTATGAGCACGACGCCGGCGACTTCTGGATGCGCGCAACCGTGACGAATGGTGTCCTTCGCCTGCAGGTCTCGGCCGATGGCAAGCTCTGGCCGCTTGTGCGATTGGCGCCATTCGCCAAGGCAAAGTCGTACCTCGTGGGGCCGATGGCCTGCACACCCGAGCGGGCCGGATTGAAGGTCGTTTTCCCGGCGTTTCGCCTAACACCGCCGCTCGACAAGGATCTGCATGATCTCGGCTGAGGGCTGGCCATTGGCTTGTCGCGCGGATTGATAGCCTCGACATCGTCTTTGCTGAGCGGTGACGAGCGATTCACGGTGGTGGCCGGCACGCGGTGCGGGACATCATTGTCGCCTGGTCACGACACTCGGTGCAACGTCGCCGGCACGTTTACAGCAAGACCGGGAACGCCGCGAGGCCGTCCTCGACTGCCGACTCGCCCTTCGCGATCACGCGTTGGGCGTGATCGACGAGGACGATCTTGACCGCCGATGCGCCGAGATACATGATCCTTGCAAATCGTGGACGTCGATATGGACGACGGCTTCGCAACGTCGGATAGTCAATCAATCCAAGAAGCCTGATCTCGTCAAGGGAGACGTCGCATGCTGAAATCGATCGATCCGCTTTTGAATGCCGATGTTCTCTACGCGCTGCGATCCATGGGGCACGGCGACGATCTCGTGCTCTGCGACACGAACTTTCCGGCCGACGCGGTCGCGCGCCAGACTGTGCTGGGGCGGCTGTTGCGCATCGACAACGTCACCGCAAGCCGCGCCTCGCGCGCGATCCTGTCAGTGCTGCCGCTCGACAGCTTCGTGGACAAGCCGGCATCCCGCATGGAGATCGTCGGCCAGCCCAACGAAATTCCACCTGTGCAGAGCGAGGTCCAGGCCGAACTCGATGCGGCGCAGGGCCGCTCTTTTCCGATGGCCTCAGTCGAGCGCTTTGCATTCTACGAGCTTGCGAAGAGATCCTATTGTGTGATCCAGACCGGAGAGCGGCGCTTCTATGGCTGCTTCATCTTCAAAAAGGGCGTCATTCCGCCTGATGCTGCTTGAGGTGAACATCTTGACGGCACGGCTGCACCGGCGTCTGACATAAATACGACGTCGAGATGATGCCGCGCTCGCGGAACCCTGCTCATTCACGATCACCGCGACGGTGATCGGCGCTGCACGGCATCAATCATCTTGCAGCGCGGCATTGCGAGGACCCTGCTCATCGTTCGCGCATCGACGGCACGCGCGACCTCAATCTCATGCGCATTCGTTGACTTTGATATGCGCCGCTGCATACTCGAAACGGCCTCTGCCGCCATCGCCACGACGCGGAAGTCCGCCGAGTGTCACGTCATCGAGGTGCTCGAGCGAAGCGGACTTTAAAAAAGAAGGTCACGCAAAGAAAGTCAAAAACGGGAGGGTATCGCGGTGAAACAGCACGATCAGCATTCCGCATTCCAGCCGAACCGGCGAACGGTGCTAAGAGGCGCGGCGAGCGCCGCAGCACTTGGCTCCAGCGGCGCACTCGGCACGTTCTCGGAGCTCGCATTGGCGCAAACCAACCTACGCGCCGAGATCACGCAAATTCCTGGTGTCGGCAAGGGCGCACCGACGGACGCCGACTGGCAGAAGGTCGGCGAACTCTGCCTCGGCCCGACCAAAGCGAGCATCAAGGAAGGCGAATTCAAGGGCGTCGAGCTCTCGTTCATGGGGCTCAACAATCAGAACCTGCACAATCTCCTGTTCCGCGGTTTCCTCAAGCCGTGGGAAGCTTATACGGGCGCGAAAATCTCCTGGATCGATCTCGCTCAAGCCGACTACAACCCACGGCTACAGCAGGCAATTGCGACGAGCACGATCGATTTTGACATCCTCGAGATGGGCGCGCCGTTCGAGGGCGATGTCTGTGGCAAGGGCTTGGCATCGGAGATGCCGGACTGGGTCAAAAAGCAGATCGATATCGATGACTATGTCGACTATCTGAAGCCGCCGGTCGGAACCTGGAACGGCAAGACCTATCGCGTCACCATCGACGGCGACTGCCACAACTTCAACTACCGCAGCGACGTCTTCTCCGACGCAGCCCTTGCCAAGGCCTGGAAGGACGCCGGCAACACGGTCGAATGGGGCGTGCCGAAAACCTGGCAGCAGGTCCAGGCGGTGACGAAATTCCTCAAAGGCAAGAAGATCAAGAACCAGAACGCGTTCGGCTATCTCGATGCGCCAAAGCCCTGGGGCGGCTTCGGCTTCTATTTCCTCGGTAGCCGTGCCTCGGCCTACGCCAAGCATCCCGACGACAAGGCTTGGCTGTTCGACATCGACACGATGAAGCCGCGCATCAACAATCCGGCCTGGGTGCGCGCTATCCAGGATGTCATTGACGCGCTGCCGTTTGAGCCGGCCGACCAGCTCAACGCCGATCCGAACACCACCGGCTTCCAGCAATTTCTCGCCGGCATCGGCTCAATGATCCCCTGGTGGGGCGACATCGGCCAGGTCGCCAAGGCGAGCGACACCTCGGTCATCGGCGATATTGTCGGCTTCGACATCCTGCCGGGATCGGACGATGTCTATAATTCCAAGACTGGACAGTGGGATAAGCTCGCGAGCGGTCCGAACCACGCGCCGAACTGCGCCTATCTCGGTTGGGGCGTCTATGTGATGGCCAGGGTCAATGGCGACGAGAAGAAGCACAAGGCCGCCTGGAGCGCGGCTGCGCATCTCGGCGGCAAGGATCTGTCGCTGTGGATGGTGATGTATCCGTCGGGCTTCCAAGCCCACCGCACCAGCCACTTCCAGTTCGACGAATGGGTGGCTGCGGGCTATGACCGCAAATACATCACCTCCTACCTCAACTCGCAGCTTGGCTCCTACAATCATCCGAACCGGGCGGTCGAGCCGCGTATCCCCGGCATCTTCCAGTACTACAGCATCGCGGAGGATGAGCTGACGAAGATTTTTGCCGGCAAGGTCGACGCGCAGACCGGCGCGAACAACATCGCCGCCGCCTGGGAGAAGCTGACCAACCAGATCGGCCGCGAGCGGCAGATCGCACTCTACAAGGCCTCGCTCGGCGTGTAGCCGCACGAGCTTCACGAAGACCCTCGGCTGGCAACGCTCTCGCGGTGCCAGCCGAAAACTTGCCCGGCGGCCGACCGGTCATTCAGGATCGGCAGAGTTCGATTGCCATGCAGAATTCAGCTCCCGTGACCGGCGACCTGCACCACCAGCCCGCGGTAGCACGCGCGCCGGCCCGGCGGAAGACCGCCGGCCGCGCGCTTGTCGCACTGGCGTCGCTCGGTTTCCTGCTCGTACTCCTCGTCCAGATTCTACACACGACCGGTGCGACCGCGGCCGGGTTCTCCGATTGGCGACCGATCGTCATCGCCTATCTCATCTGGTCCGTCGCCTTCGCCATCGCCCAAGTGCTGATCCGCGGCGAGCGCGGCCAGCGCGCGCTGTTCCTGCTGCCGGCAGTGTTCTTCACCATTGCGGTGGTGATCTTCCCGAGCATCTTTGGGATCTATATCGCTTCGCTCGACTGGAATCTCAGCTCGGTCGAAGGCCCGCGTTTCGGCGGCTTCGACAATCTCGTCGGGATGTTCCACGACACCTATTACTGGAACGCGCTGGGCAACATGATCTTCTACGCGGTCGCAGTCCTCGGCGAGTACGCGATCGCGTTCGGCCTCGCGCTCCTGCTCAGCGCCGAGATCCGCGCGCGAAAATTCTTTCGCATCGTGTTCCTGCTGCCGATGATGCTGAGCCCCGTCGCCGTGAGCTGGATGATCGGAAAATCGCTGCTCGAATATCGCTTCGGCCCGGCCGCGACGCTGGCGCGCTATCTCGGCTGGGACAACCCGGCCTTCTTCGCATCGCCCTGGATGGCGCGCTTCACCATCCAGGCGATGGATGCCTGGGTCTCCATTCCCTTCATCATGATCATCCTGCTCGCAGGCCTACAGGCGATGCCCAAGGAGGTGCAGGAGGCCGCCAAGGTCGACGGCGCGAACGGCTGGCAATCGTTCTGGCACGTGACCTTTCCGATCATGCTGCCGGTGAGCATCACCGTGCTCATCATCCGCGTCATCTTCAAGCTGAAGCTCGCCGACATCGTGATCAACGTCACCGCAGGCGGCCCCGGCGGCGCCACCGATACCGTGTCCAGCTTCATCTATCGCGTCTACCGCGACCGCTCGAACGTCGGCTACGGCACCGCACTTGCCATGGTCTATCTGCTCCTGATCATCGTGCTGCTGACGCTGATGTTGCGGTTCTCCAAACGATGGACGCAACGGGTCACCTGAAGGAGTTGCACGCTTGTCTGTCACGCCCCTGGCATCGCGTCCCGCCCGTAGGGCCCTCGCCGCACCGCGCGCAAAGCGGATGCTGAGTCGCGCGCTGATCTACGCCGCGCTGTTGCTTTGGACCTTCATCTGCCTGTTCCCGATCTACTGGACCGTCACGACCTCCTTCAAATCCGCGGTCGACGTAACCCAGGCGCATTTGATCCCTTGGGTAGACTTTCAGCCGGACTGGAAAGGATGGCGCTCGCTCGGGCTGTCGCCGGATACGTTGTTCGGAACTTCCACTGCGCGGTCCGAGTTCGTTAACCGCTTCGTCAACAGCATCATCACCTCGGTCGGCGCATCGGCGCTGGCCTTGATCCTCGGCTCGCTCGCCGCCTACGGCCTCAGCCGCTTTCGCTACAAATTCGCATGGATGCGCAACGACGACATCCTCTTCTTCTTCATGTCGCAGCTGATCCTGCCGCCGGTCGTGCTCGCCCTGCCCTTCCTCGTGCTCTACAAGGCACTGGCACTCCTTGACACCACATTCGGATTGATCCTCCTCTACACCCTGACGGTGCTGCCAATCGTCATCTGGATCATGCGCGACCAGTTCAATGCCATACCGGTCGAACTCGATGAAGCCGCCTTTGTCGACGGCCTGTCGACCTGGGGCGCGTTCCTGCGCATCATCCTGCCGCTTGCGGTCCCCGGCATGGTCGCCGCCTTTATCCTCTCGCTGGTCCTGTGCTGGAATGAATATTTCTTCGCCGCGTTGCTTACCAGCACCGATGCCAAGACATTGCCTGTGATGGTGGCAAGCCAGACCGGCTCGCAAGGGATCAACTGGTGGTCGATGGCCGCGCTGTCAACGGCCGCGATCGCACCGCTTGTCGTCGTCTGCATCTTCCTCGAACGCTATATCGTCAGTGGTTTGACGACGGGTGCCGGGAAGTAGCGGCGAACCCAGGGTTGAGATCAAGTACGCCGGTCGTCGCACTCCACCTCTCCTCAGTGGAGAGAGGCGAGTTCTTGGCTCGTATCGATTCAACCAATATTCACCGCCTCTACCCCGGAACAGGCGCTTCCGATTCCAGCAGGCGCGCGGCTTTGAGATCGCTCCAGAGCGCGGACGGCACTGTGGCGCTCAGCGCTGCCACGTTACGCTCGACCTCCTGAACATTATGCGCCCCGAGCACCACGCTCGCGACCGCGGGATGACCGAGCGCGAAATGTAGAGCGGCCGTTGGCAGCGCGACTCCATGAGCTGCGCAGATATGCTGGATTTCGACAACCTTCGAAAGGATTTGCGGCGGCGCGTCCTGGTAATTGTACTTGGCGCCCCTAGTGGCGCCCGTCGCCAGAATCCCCGAATTGAATACGCCGCCGAGCAGCACGGCGATGCCCTGCTTCAGCGCCAGCGGCATGAACTCCTCGAGTGCCGGCTGTTCCAGCAGCGAATAACGCCCGGCGAGCAGCATCACCTCGAAGGATCCGGCCTGCGCGAAGCGCACGCATATCTCGGCCTCGTTGACGCCGATTCCGATGCCTGCGACCACGCCTTCGGAACGAAGTTGTCGAGCGCTACATAGGCCCCGGACATCGCCTCGCGAAACCGGTCCTCAATCGCGTCCTTGCCGTGGGTCCACACATCGACATCATGGATCAGCAGCAGGTCGATCCGGTCGGTGCCAAGCCGTAAGAGCGACCGCTCGACCGAGCGCATGGTGCCATCATAGGAGTAGTCGACGATGGCCCGGTGCGGCTGTCCGCCAACAAATCCGGACCGAGTCTCCGGCTGGTGAAACGGATCCATCCAGCGACCCGTCTTGGTGCAAAGCACCACCTCCTTGCGCGGCACGCGCCTGAGCGCCGTTCCGCAGCGATGCTCCGACAGGCCATTGCCATAGTGCGGTGATGTATCGAGCAGATTGATGCCGAGTTCGAAGGCGCGGCTTGCGGCTGCAATCGTAGTCTGGTCGTCGAGCTTGAGAAAGAGATCGCCGAGCGGTGCGGTTCCGAACCCGAGGATGGAGACTTCGAGCCCGGTCCGGCCAAGGGGACGGCGCGGCAATGCTGATTGTGAAACCATGGGGATTGCAGTCCTTCTCCGCGCCTCAATGGCGCGCTGGTCTCATTGGTGGTGACGCACAGCGTATGACTTTGCCGTTACGTGTCAACGCGAAGAATAGGCTGCGCAAAGCTGTTCCGCCGACACGATCGAGTTGCTAAGAATAGCCGAAACCAGCATGCGGGCGCCTCACGACCTGCAGCAACGAGGAGGAACGATGCTCCCCTATGTCACGCACGATGCGCGCTTCGAACGCCTGGTCTTCGGTCACGCCAATCTCGAAAAGCTCACCAGCGGCTGCCCCTGGGCCGAGGGCCCAGCTTACTTTCCAGCCGGCCGCTATTTGATCTGGTCCGACATTCCGAACAACCGGATGATGCGTTTCGACGAGACCGATTTCGCAACCACCGATACCGAAATTCGCTGATAGTGGATGTTTGACGAGTCCGCGCTTGGCATTTTTAGCCAGATTCGTGGAAAGCTCCAATTCAACCGGTTAGTGGCACAGGTTCGATTCCGGCCAGGGGCACCAACCAGGCTGTTCAAGCCCGTTCTAAAGCGTCCGCAACCGTCCGCGCAGTGCTCGGAAACCCTTGAAAAATAGGCTCTTCCGCGTACATTCGCGTTCGTCACCGTTTGTTCTCATCCGATCCCAGCCGCCCGATTTGTCGGTATTTTTGTCGGTATCTAGAGAACAAGCGTTCACGGCGACTTTCGCTATTCCGAACGAAGGGATTTTGAGCAGATGGCCGGCAAGAATGATGGCGTGCGCGCCACCCCCAAGCAGATCAAGACAGACGTCGACTGCCGCGCCGCCCGACCGAAATTCGACAATGGCATCTGGAGCCCCGCCAAGATTTCCGACGCCACGGGCGGCGGCCTCTACCTCTTCGTCACGCCGGACCAGAGCAGGCCCGGCGACGCTGCCTCCAAGCTCTGGCGGATTGACTACCGCTTCCACACCCGTCGGAAAACCTACTCCATCGGCCGTTATGGCAACGGCAGGGATGGCACGTTCTCGCTCGCCGACGCGCGGCGCGAGCGCGACAAGGCCAAAGACCTGCTCAAGGAGGGCAAAGACCCGAGCACAGAGAAACAGCTCGACAAGCACAGGCAGGCGGCCGCCCGGTCATTCGGTCAGTGGGCCGACGAGTGGCTCGCGAAGAAGAAGGTTGAGAAAGTCAAACGCGGTAGGATCGTCGCGGTGCGCGACCCCAAGACCATCGAGATCCTTGAGCTGCGCGTCGGCTACGTCAAGGCGCGCTTCGGCAAGATGTGTAGGCAGGACATTAAGCGTCCGGACGTGCTCGCTTTCATGCGTTCATACGAAGCCGAGGGAAAGCTGGAAACCCGCGACCGCGTGCGCAGCATCGGCGAGCAGATTTGCGACTATGCCGACGTCGAAGGCGACGGCTACAATCCATTCCGCAACCTGAATGGGCAGATGATTGCCAACATTTCGACCCCGCGTCCTGGCGTCACCGAACCGCGCGACGTGACGCGCGTCTTCAAACTCATCAGCGCACCTTGGACGAGAGCGAGGTTTGGTGACGTTGTGGGCCTTGCCTTGCGCTTCGACGCGCTGACCATTCCCCGCCCCGGCATGGTCAATGAAATGGAGTGGAACGAGGTTGATTGGGATGCCAAACGCTGGACTATTCCAGCCGCCAAAATGAAGACCGGCTGGGACCATGTCGTGCCTCTGTCACGGCAGGCACTCGCTATCCTACGCAGCGTTCAGAAGCTGACCGGCCATCGCCGGTACGCGTTTTCCTGCTCGAAGGACGCGCCGCTATCAAACAACACGCTCAACAAGCGCTTACGGCTGCTGGGCATTGACACCAAGACCGATCACTGTGCCCACGGATTCCGGACCACCTTCTCGACCCTGTCTCACCACGAAGAGATCAAGGACGCCAAAGCATGGGATGGCGATGTCGTCGAGCTGCAGCTTGCGCATCTCGATAACTCTACCGTGGAAGGTCTCTACAAGAAGCACGGACCGCTCGCGCTGATCGGCTCGCGCACAAAGCTGATGCAGCATTGGGCTGATCGGATCGACCACTGGCTCGATCCCAAGAAGGTAATGTCGATCAAGGGAGGCGCGCCTGCTTGAGTCACCTGAAGGCGATCCTTCTGGGTCGCCTGCGCCGATATCGCAAGGATCGGTGGTTGCGGGGACGTGCAACCATCTCAAATTGCTGTTTCAGGCGGTCGCCTGACCGGAGCAGGTCTCATTCTCTTGAGACAGTGCGTCCCGAACGCAGTGAACAATTTCTAAGTTGTTGATTTTTATAGCTATGGCAGACATTTCCGTCCCGTTTTGTTCACGGTCGTTTCACCCAATTCGTTGCGATTTCGTTGCGACCTTCGTAGACGAGAACGAGAGCTGCTGAGGACCTTGGGATCGGATACGCGGCGGGATTGGTTAGATCCTTCGTCGCCGACGGCGGGGCCATTTCCAAATGCCCGTTCCAAATGAACAACGGAAGCCGGGCGCAGTATCTTAGATTTCACTGGCAATCTTTGGTTTGGACCAACGTCAGAATGGCGGAATCAAAATCAGTCTGATTGTTCAACGATTTCAAGCCGCATTTGGAAAAATGTGCGAATTCGCCCCTAGTGAGAATCAATTGCTTAGCAGGCTTTTCCAAATGGGAAAGCGGCCAGCGCGGATCACAACCGGGCAGCCAACCCGCGACCTAGACCCTTGGTAGTTCGTCAAAAGCCGCCGTTGAAGCAGCGGCTTGACAGCTCCTAAACGAGTGCGGCGAGAGACCAAAATCGGGACCCGCTGTCGCGCTGGCAAATTCAACGTTCGCGCACAATCTTAGGGAGCGCCGCAGCTTCCATCAGGCAGGCTCCCACACACGATCGCCGAGTTTGCTTGACCCCACGACTACATCAACCGCGTCGTGAGAGGGTCAAAAGATAAACGCCACAAGGCGGCCCAACACGGCGACCGACAAAGCTGCGAGAAGGACGATAAGTTGCCCAAACTGGACCTCTTCCATGTCGATGTCCGGCATCGTGATCATGGCGTATGCGATCATGTGGCAATTCTCCATGGTAGTTCCTCCCCTAGCTATTGTTCTGCCGTCTTCCGGGCAGTACCACCCGTTCGTCGCGGATCGCTCGAGGGGCGACTCTTCGCTTAACGCGCGCGGATCAGGCCGCCCTGCTTTCAAGCTCCGTCTGATGAGATGCCGCAATCGTTCCGACGCACACTCCGAAGCCGATGGATGCAAAGCCCTCACGAGTGCAGCGCCCCTCAAATCGGATCTCGTCACCGTCGTGTAGAAAGCCGCGACGCTCTCCGTTGGGAAGCGTAATGGGGCGGGTTCCGGCAGAAGTGAATTCGAGCATGCTGCTCAATTCAGCGTCGGTAGGTCCGGAGATCGTGCCGGTGCCGATCAGGTCCCCCGGTAGAAGGTTGCATCCATTGATCGTGTGGTGCGCAACCATCTGCGCCGGTGTCCAATATAGATATTTGGCGTTCGAGCTGAGAATTTCGACAGGAACGTCCCTTGCGGCCCGCATCTTTTCGGTCGTGAGAAAAACCTTCAGGCTTATGTCCAGCCCGCCACTTTTCTGATCGTCCTCGTCGAGCAGGTATTTCAACGGCTGGGGGTCCCCGTGAGGACGAACCATCGCCGGAATGCGGAACGGAGCCAACGCGTCAGTAGTGACAACCCACGGCGAGACGGACGTTGCGAAACTCTTGCTGAGGAATGGTCCGAGTGGATACATCTCCCAGCGCTGGACGTCCCTCGCCGACCAGTCGTTGAGAAGTGAATAGCCGACGATCTGTTCGCTTGCGCGCGCAACCGGGATCGGACTTCCGAGCTCGTTGCCGCCACTGAGATAGAACCCCATCTCCAGTTCGAAATCGAGTCGTTCGCACGGACCGAAGCCAGGACTGCCCCCGTCAACCGACGGCGTCCGCTGTCCCATGGGTCTGCGGACAATTCCCTGCCCGATTTGCACCGAAGACGCCCGCCCGTGATAGGCAATCGGCACCCATTTGTAGTTGGCGGGCAGCGGATTTTCAGGCGTGAGGAGTGCGCCGGCCGCCTTCGCGTGATGTATGCCGGCATAAAAATCCGTGTAGTTCGGCACCGCAGTCGGACGATACATCGTGCAAGCGCTCAATGGGACCAGCAGGTCCGACGCACGGCGGCGCGCAGCCTCACCGCTTGAACCCGCGTCAAGCGCGGCACTGACTGCCTTTCGTAAGTTGTGCAACGCGCGAGGTCCCAACGCAAACAGCGAGTTGAGCGAGGAGTCGGCGACGGTCCACTCGGGAATTTCTGCCGGCAGGAGACCGGCGCTGTGCGCCGCATGAAGATCGAGGATCTGGTCGCCGATCCCAATCCCCGCGGATCGCTTTCCGTCCTTGCCACGGCTGAAGACACCGAGCGGCAGGTTCTGGATGGGGAAGTCGCCGGAGGGGTCATTGGCGGCCGCCACAAAACTGCGGCGCGCCGGATCGTGGGTCTCGTCGATCATGGCGTTCATCCTGCAGCTCCCGCCAGCGCGTTATTGCCCTCAGAGGGTCCGATGCCGATCTCGGATTGCACAAACTGAGCATCAAACGCCCGCCGCTCGGCCGCGGCGCGGGCCGTTCGGTCACTCAGCGAACCGAGCCAAATCACCAGAAATGCCAGGGGCATCGAGAAGAGCGCCGGATTGTCGTAGGGAAATAACGGCGCCGCGAAATGGAATACCGCGACCCAGACTGTCTTGCTCAGCACGACGAAAAGGAGAGAGCTGAACAGGCCGACCAGGCCACCGGCAACGGCGCCGCGCGTGGTGGTACCGCGCCAAAAGATCGCCATCGCCAGCACTGGAAAATTGCAGCTTGCCGCGACCGAAAGCGCTAACCCCGCCATGAACGCGACATTCTGGTTCTCGAAAGTGATGGCAAGGCCCACCGCGACGATGCCGGTCGCCACCGCGGCAATCTTCGCAACCATCACCTCACGTGCCTCTGGCGCGTTACCCTTCGCAATCACCTGCCCATAAATATCGTGGCTCACCGCCGAGGCGCCGGCGAGTGTCAATCCGGCGACCACGGCGAGAATGGTGGCAAACGCGACGGCCGAGATAAACCCAAGCAGGATTGGTCCGCCGAGAGCGCCCGCCAGGTGCACCGCCGCCATATTGGGACCGCCGATCAGATCGGTAATCTTGTTGAACTGGCCGCCCGCGCCGACGTTGAAGAAACTCGCATCCGGCATAAGGACCACCACCGCAGCAAAGCCGAACAGCGGGATGACTAGGCAGAAGTAAGCTACACAGGTCGTCGCATAGAAAACCGACTTCCTTGCGCCTGCGGAATCGCTGACGGTGAAGAACCGCATCAGGATATGCGGCAATCCCGCGGTACCGAACACCAGCGCGAGTCCAAGCGAGATCGCGGAAACCGGCTCAGCGAACAGCCCGCCTGGAGAGAGAACTGAGGCCCCCTTGGGGTGCACCCGGCTCGCCTCGGCGAATAGGCGTCCAAGACTGAAATCGAAGCGCCACAGCACCACCAGCGCCATCAAGGTGCCGCCGATCAGCAGCAGCAGCGCTTTGGTGATCTGAACCCAGGTGGTTGCCTGCATGCCGCCGACAGCCACATAGACGATCATCAGAAGTCCGACGCCGGCGACTGCGAACAGATAGTTCACCCCGAACAGAAGCTGAATGACCTTGCCGGCACCGATCATCTGCGCGATCAGGTAAAACAGCACGACGACGAGACTGCCGGTGGCGGCGACCAGACGGACCGAGGTCCGATCGAGGCGAAACGACGCTGCGTCGGCGAACGTGTAACTGCCGAGGTTGCGCAAGCGCTCCGACATCATGAACAGCACGATCGGCCAACCCGTCAAGAAGCCCAACGCATAGACGAGGCCATCAAAGCCGGTCGCATAGATCAGCGCCGAGATACCGAGGAAAGCCGCGGCCGAAAGAAAATCCCCCGCAATCGCCAGGCCGTTCTGGAGCGGCGTGATCTCATGTCCCGCGGTATAGAAGTCCGCCTTCGATTTGGTTCTGCCAGCCGATCGATAGGTGATGAGGAGCGTGACGGCGACGATCAACAGGAACATGCCTATGGCAACCCAGTTCAGATCGCGGCCCGCTACAACAGCGGTCGCCTGCGCATGGGCCGAAAAGGACACCGTCGCCGCAATGGCGGCCAGCAGAATGCGCATGATCATCGGCCACACTCCCGGCGAACGAGCTGTGTCAGGCCGTCGAAGTAGGTGTTGGAACGGCGTACATAGTAACCGGTCAGGGCAACGACCAGGGCGATCATGCCAAGCGCGATCACCATGCCCAACGGAACGGCTCCGCCTGCCATGCTCTTCCCGAGCGCTGACGACGCCGCCGAAATCAGCCCGATGAAGCCGAAGAACATCAACAACGTGACGATCGAGAGCCCCCACCGCAACCTTGCCCGTGCGGCGGTCAGTTCCCGAAAAGACGGATTAGACAGGATTTTTCGCGTTTGTTCCGACGACAACGACATGATTTCCCTCCCCCATTTCTTGATCAGTTGGTTTCGACGCAGCTAGGACGCCTGCTTCAGGACATCGTCACTATCGGGCGGCGCGGATGCTTCTATCGACGGCGAGGGTCGCGGCGGAATGTTCGTCAACAGCACGCCCGAATTGGTAAGGGCTGCGATCTCCTGGTCGGAGTAGCCGTATTCCTTCATCACTTCGACGTTGTGTTCACCGCGAAAGGCGGCTTCGCGCGCAGCGGCCAGCGGCGTCTTCGAGAAGTGCCAGGGCTTGCCGGGGATCCTGACCGCCTTGCCGCGGCGGTCGGTAACCTCTTCTATCGCGCCCCACCATTTGACCCAGTCCGAACCGGCGAAGTCCTTGACCGAGCGAACCACGCCGAACGCCAGCTTCACTTCGTCGAGCTGTGCATCGAGTTCGCCGGCCGTGGCAAAGGAAAGAATCCACTGCTGGATGATCTGGTAAAGGGCGTTGAGATTCTTCCGGCGCGCCGCCGGCGTGGCGAATCTGGGATCTGAAGCGAGATCGGGGCGACGCATCGCCGCGATGTAGTTCGGAAACGTCAGGCTGCTGACGACACTGGTCGCGATTGTGATGACGTCACCGTAGCTTGTCTTGAAGAACGGCGAGTCAGCAGGTCCGAGCGCCGCCGGTTCGGCGCCGAGATCCACGCCGGAGAGATCGGCATGCACCCGTTCATTGACGGCAAGCATGGTGGCGGCCATCGCAATATCGACATATTGGCCCTCGCCTGTCTGGTCGCGGTGATGCAGTGCTGCCAGAATGCCGATGATCGCTTCGAGGCCCGTATAAATGTCGGCATGCGAGTAGGCATCATGCCTCTTGACCGTGAGATCCTCGCCGAGATGGTCGATCATCCCGCCGACAAAGCCGGATTCGGCATGGACGGTCGGCGCGTAGGCGCTGCGGTGTGACAGCGCGCTGCCCTGGCCGTAGCCGCTGATTGAGGCGTAGATTACTTTCGGGTTGCGCGCGGCGACGGATTCATAATCGAGGCCGAAGAATTTCAATGTGCCGGCGCGAAAATTCTCGACGATAATGTCGGCGCTATCGCACATCTTGCGCACGACTTCTCTTCCTTCGGGGAAGTTCAGGTCGATGCTGATGTTCCGTTTCCCGACGTTCTGTTGGATATAGTAGTAGGACATGCTCGCGGTTTCGTCGCCAGGCAGGGCGTACCGTGAGATGTCTCCGCGCGGCGGCTCGATCTTGATCACGTCGGCGCCGAGGTCCGACAGGGCCCTGGTGCAGTGGGGACCAGCAAGGACGCGCGAGAAGTCGACGACCTTGATTCCGGCAAGGGGTGTACGATTTGTCATGACAACGTCCCTCAGCGGCCCGAGAAAATGGCGTGACCAGGCCCGGACTCGCGGAAGGCCTTCAGGCCGACGACGAGATCGTTGCTCTGTAAGATCGGACGCTGCGCGTCAGACATTGCGCGGTCGGCTTTCACGACGCTGTCTTCCATATATTCCCGGACCAGTCGTTTGGTGGCGCCATGCGCCACTGTCGGGCCCACCGCAAGCTCGAGCGCGAGGATCCGCGTCGTTTCTTCAAGCTGGGCTTCGGGCACGACGCGATTGACGATATTCCAGCGCTCCAGCGTCGCCGCATCATAGCGACGTCCGAACAGAGCCATCTCCTTGGCGCGCGCCACGCCGGCGCGCGATGCCACACGTTGTATGGCGCCCATCAGCGGATGCAGGCCCAGCGTCACCTCGACCATGCCGGCCTTCGCGGAGTCCGCGGCAACGATGATGTCGCAGGCCAGCGCCAGCTCGAATCCGCCACCGAGGGCCAATCCGTGCATGCTCGCGATGATCGGCACAGGAACCTGTTCGAGCGCATCCAGGCAGGCGCACACATCGATTTCGGGCATCCGTTCGCCGCGATTGTCGAATAGTTCTATTTCAGCACCGGCGGAGAAGTGTCGCAATCCGCTCCGCAGGATGATGGCACGCGCGCCTCCCTTATGAGCCTGTTCGACTGCATCCAGCAGCGCGGTCAGCAGCGGCTTGGCCACGAGATTGTAGGGAGCGAAAGTCATCGTCAGGGTAACGAGATCGCCCTCCCGACTGACGGTAACCAACTCGTTTGGTGTGGTCATTGAATTCCTCCGGATTTTTTTGAGTCAGTCGTTCGGTTCGATAATGGAACGGTATCTGAAAAACTCATACGGTCAACATAAAAAAGATATTATTGGATTCATCTTGTATTCCTCCGAATCCTTGTGAAAATGCCAGGGATGCCTCAGGACGCGACCAGCCTTACCGTTTCAGCCTATGCTCGACTTCGCTCGGACATCTTGGCCGGCCGCTTGCCGGCCGACGGAAAGCTGAAAATTCAAGATCTGGCTCAATATCTTGGGGTCAGCCCGAGCGTTGTACGGGAGGCCCTGTCGCGTCTCTCTGCCGAGGCGCTGGTCATTGCGGAGCCCCAGCGAGGTTTCCGGGTGGCGCCCATCAATGCCGCCGATGTTTCGGATCTGACGGCCGTCAGAATCGACATCGAACTGAAATGCATGCACCGCGCGATGAAACTCGGCGGCCTCAAATGGGAGGCTGCTATTGTCGCAGCCGATCATGAACTCTCGCATACGCCCCACGACATTCACGACCTGGGCGACGACTGGATGATCGCGCACGCGAAATTCCATGCCACCCTGGTGGCGGCCTGCGATAGTCCCTGGCTGCTGCGAATCCGCGAACAACTCTTCGTCCAGGGCGAACGCTATCGCCGCATCAATGTGCGAATGTCGCGCGCCGATCGTGATCTGCGCGCCGAACATTCGGCACTGGCCCAAGCCATTCTTGGCCGGCATGTGAAACTCGCCACCGATTTGATGACGGAACATCTGCGCTTGACCGAGGTGCTGACGCTTCAGTCGCTCAAGTCGCAGGACGCAGCGGTCGCCTAGCAAAAGCGTCTCCCGGCCCGATACGTTCAATTCGGCCAACCACGCTCAATTGACCATCCGCTCGTATCCTTCCCAATAGCGCTCTCGCAGCAGCCGCTTGAGGATTTTCCCGGACGGATTGCGGGGAAGTTCGTGCACGAATTCGATCGACTTCGGGATCTTGAACCCCGCCAGCCTTCCTCGCGCGAAATGCAGTATGCCCGCCGGGTCCGCCGTACGATCCGGTTTCAACACGACGAGGGCCTTGACCGCTTCACCCCACCGGTCGTCAGGCACGCCGATGACGGCGACGTCGGCGATATCCGCGTGTCCATACAAGGCACTTTCGATCTCGGCGGGGTAGACGTTCTCTCCGCCGGAAACGATCATGTCTTTCAAACGATCATGAATGTACAAATAGCCGTTTTCATCGAGGAATCCGGCATCGCCGGTATGCAGCCATCCGTTCCTGAGAGTCCTCGCGGTGTCCTCTGCCCGATTCCAGTATCCCTTCATATTTTGCGATGAGCGGCACACGACTTCACCCACCTCTCGGGCTGGTAGCGGTTTGCCCGACGCGTCGATGACCATCAGTTCAATGCCTTCGACCGGACGGCCGCATGACCTCAGGATATCCCTATTGTTCGAGGAATGGTCTGCAGCATCCAGAACCGTGATGACGCCGGTCGTTTCGGTCAGGCCGTAGACCTGGAAGAACCCCGTATGCCTGAACACCCGGAGCGACTTCCTGAGAAGCTCGAGCGGTATCGGGGAGGCTCCGTAAAGAATCTGTCTCAGTGAGGAGAGATCGATTTTTTCAACGTTACGTTCGGCCAGCATCGCCAATAGCATTGCCGGAACGAGGAACGTGACCGTAGCTCGTTCGCGCTGTATCGTTTCAAGCGCCACCGATGGAACGAACTCGCGAAGCACGATCGTCTTGAGGCCGGCGACCAGACCGAATACGCCGGTACCGACCCCTGCGATGTGGAACAACGGCATTGCGAGCAGCATGACATCGTCGGACGACCACGCCTTCCAGTCGTCAAGCGCGTGTAGTGGAAAATTGGCGTGAGAAAGCTGCACGCCCTTCGGATAGCCGGTCGTGCCGCTGGTGTAGAGCTGCAAGCAAACGTCATCGGGGCTGACTGGCAGGCTCGCCTCGGTCGTCGGGTGGGCATCGCGCCACTTGAGGTAACGAGAGTCCAACACAATGATTTGGTAAACAGTTTCCAGCTGATCCTGGATTTCAGTGGTAAGTTTCTCGAACGATTCCCCGACGAAGAGAATCTCGGTTTTGGCATCGTTGACCGCGAAAACGATCTCGGGAGGTGCCAGCCTTGCATTGATGGGAACCAGGACGGCGCGGGCCTTGGCTGCCCCGAGAAGCACTTGAAAAAAGATATCCGAATTCTTGTCGAGTATCGCAATTCGGCTGCCCGGTCGCACACCCCCAGCCATGAGGCCATTGGCGACTTGATTGGATAATTCCTCCAAAACCCGATAGCTTGTCTCGCGCCCCTCGAAGCTCACGGCGACGGCGTCGGGCGTGATGGCCGCGTAACGTCGCGGAATTTCCGCGATCGTCTGGATCGGCGTTGACAGCAAGGCCCCTTCCGATTTGGACATCCATCCCTCCCGTTATGATTTTTGAGATGGAGGATGACCGGCCCGGCGCCCGGCAAGTATCTAAATTCTGAACTACCGCTATTCAGCGCAGAATGACCACGGCCTCTTCGCGTGTCTTACCGCGATATTTCCAGATGCGGCGAAGGCAGCATGTGAGACGGCCTCAGGCCTTGCGCTTGGTCACTCTCGCATTTCGAGGGTTGCCCGCGAGCCATTCCCTGGAAGCGGTGAATTCTGCTTCCAGGAATCGCCTGACTTCACGAGTCAATTTTCTCAGGTCGCTCTCGCGCCGGCGCAGCAGCCATACGTTCATCGTAACTGTCTCTTGCGGCAAGACCTGAACCAGTCCCTCGGCTTGCGCGAATGGTACAGCAAGAAGCGCAAGCCCGAGACCGCAACCGGCGGCGGCGAAATGGTTGGCAATTGGGTTGACCCGAACAACGCTGCGGATGCCCGCCGCTTCCGAGAAATACTCCAACAAATCCCTCTGATTGGGCCGAACGTTGCGGAAGGAGACAAAATCGGCAGTATGGCCGATGATGTCGTGATCCCTCAGCTCTGACAATGACCGAGGCGCGGGGCGTCCGGCAAGGTACCGCTCGGAGGCAAAAATCCCCATCGGCACGTCCGCGACCCGCTTTCCAATGAGATCGTTCTCGCCGGGATCTCCCATCCTGATGACGTAGTCCAGATCGCTCGTTGCCAAGCTCTGCTGGTTCACCGTGGAGATGATTTCCAGGTAGATTCGACTATCGCGCCGTCGCAGCTCCGCAACCCGCGGGAGAAGCCAGTGCTTGGTCATGCCTTCGGTCGCCGATATCCTGACCACTGACGATCGTTGCCCGACGCGCGAACGCAGATCGCGATGAAACGACTCGAATGCGAGCATCATATCGCCGGCCGAGCGTTGCAGGTCCTCGCCTTCCCGCGTCAGCTTCACCCCGGACGAGGCGCGAAAGAACAGGGGAGCGGCCACGTAGCGCTCCAGCTCCTTCAGACGCCTGCTCAATGTCGGTTGGCTCATTCCCAGTTCGTGTGCGGCACGGTTGACGCTTCCAGTTCTCGCCACCACGGAAAACAAGCGAAACAAATCCCAGCTTGCCTCGGTCATGCTCTCGTCCTTTGCGCAAGCGCTTTTGGTTCCTGATCGCCGAGTGCGAACGACGTCGCAGGACCCGGAAACACAAGCGAAAAAGCCATCAAAGCCTGGCCGCTATTCAATATTGCGTTCCCCGTTCAACAAAATCGACATGGCCTTCCTCGCAGTTTGGGGAAATATGCCAAACGGTCGAACAACGGACACAGCGATGGCACAGATTAAGCTCGAGGCGATCAGGGATTTCGTGGGCCAGAATCTCGGAACATCCGACTGGGTCACCATCGACCAGCCCATGATCGACCAGTTCGCGGCCTGTACTGGGGACAGGCAGTGGATCCACGTGGATGCGGACCGCGCGAGCAAGGAAAGTCCTGTAGGCGGCACCATTGCCCACGGCTTCCTGAGCCTGTCATTGATTGCGCCACTTGGCATGGACCTGGGGCTCGCTCCGGTCGACGCATCTGCCGTCTTCAACTATGGTCTGGACAAAGTCAGGTTCCTGACACCCGTAAGATCGGGTAACCGCGTTCGCCTTCAGCTTTCCATGACAAGTGTCGAACCGAAGGACAACGGGCGTATGCTGATCAAGGGCAACGCGGTACTTGAGATCGAGAATAGTCAAACGCCGGCTCTGGTCGCCGAGACGCTGACGCTGGTGGTCCCTTAGCCCTCCACCGCCGCGAACGGTGTCACTACAAAACCGCAGGCCGCCAGACCAAGACGTTCAGGAAGACGATAGCACCGAAGTCAGACCACCATCGACGGCAAGGATCTGTCCGGTAATGTGCTTGCCGGCGTCGCTGGCGAACAGAACCGCGGCACCTTTCAGATCGTCCTCATCACCGATGCGGCGCAGCGGCGCGCCAGCGGCGAGCTTTTCGACCCCGACCGCTTCGATCGTTCCCTTTGTCATCTTCGATGGGAAAAAGCCAGGCGCCAGAGCATTGGCCGTAATTCCGTAACGCCCCCAGCTCCCCGCCAACGCCCGCGTGAAGTTGACGACAGCGCCTTTGCTTGTGTTGTAGGCGACCGTCTGCATATCCCCGGAACTTCCGAACAGGCCCGCGATCGAAGCAAGGTTGACGATGCGGCCATATTTGTTCGGTATCATCGAACCCTTGGCGATCTGTTGGCTGAGCAGGAACAGCGAGCGGATGTTCAAGTTCATCACCTTGTCCCAGGCTTCGATCGGGTGATCTTCCGTCGGCGCGCCCCAGGTGGCGCCCGCGTTGTTCACCAGAATGTCCACCCGTCCGAGCTTCTTGATCGTTTCGTCGGCGAGGCGCTTGACGTCTTCGTCCCTGGAATTATCCGCTGCGATCCATTCCGCCTTGATGCCGAGCCCGGCAAGGTGCGCCTGGGCCTTTTCCAGGTCTGGCGCCTTGCGAGAGGAGATCACGATCCGTGCTCCTTGCTCACCCAGCGCCTCGGCGATCTGCAACCCAAGGCCACGGGAGCCTCCCGTAACAAGAGCATTCCTGCCGGTGAGATCGAATGCCTTCTTGATGCTTCCCATGGTCAAATCCTCTGGTCCGGAGCGAAGTTCTACCAAGCGGTCGTGGGATCTCTATTTCCCGCGGAATACTGCCGAGCGGCGCTCCACGAATGACTGGATGCCTTCTTTCATGTCTTCGCTGCTGAAGACGCGATCCTTGATCTTGGGAATGTAATCGATCGCGGCTCTCTCGCCGGCCTCGATGTATTTCAACGCGGCCTCCTTCGTCACCTGAATGCCGATCGGCGCGTTCTTGGCGATCAGATTCGCAATCTCCATCGCGCGCGCAATCTGCTGGCCGGGAGCGACGACTTCCTGAACAAACCCGATCTTGTAAGCCCGCGCGGCATCGAACTCGTCGCATAGGAACAGGTGATACATCGCGTCTCCCCAGCCCGCCCGTGTCAGATATCGGAAATGGGCACCACCAAGAGGCGCGATCCCGCGCTTGGATTCCATCTGACAGAACCGTGCGTCGTCGGCCGCCACGACGATGTCGCCAGCGAGCATCATTTCGATGCCAATCGTGAAGCAGATCCCCTGCACTGCCGTCACGATCGGCTTGCGACACCGGCTCTTCAACGCGAACGCATCGATGTTGTCGGGCTTGATCTCGGTATTCTCGGCCTTGGGTCCGAAGAATTTCGGCATATCCAGCCCGGCCGTGAAATCCGGGCCCTCGGCGCAAAGTACCCCGACCCAGTAGTCGTCGGTGCGGTCGAGAAGCGTCATCGCATCCGACATCTGCGCCATCATCTGCGGACTGAACGAATTCTTCTTCGCAACGTTGTCGATGATGATCTTGAACACATGCCCGTGCACCTCGGTGCGGATTTGGCCGACCTGGGTTTTCGTGTCGTTCATTGCCAGTCTCCGAATTGCTTCCAGGCGACTGCGCAAGGACACGCAGGCTCCTCCCGTCGTCGACTGCCGGGCAGCCGATCATTCGTTGCCAGCCAGCTTGGACCGATCGCCGCAGCACCGGCTACCCAACATTTTCGATAGCCGTTATTCAGTAGCGACGAACCCTGCCCCGACACCCTTCATCGCTCGGATTAGCTCAGCGCTGCGAATGCAGTTCGTTCGAAAGCCATCAATTCCTCTGTCCGGCCGTCGCGTATCTTCAGTAGCCACTGCGGATCCTGAAGCAGCGCCCGACCCACCGCGACAAGATCGAACTCCTCGCGATCGAGGCGGCGGATTAACTCGTCGAGGGACGCCGGACGCGAGCTTTCTCCGCTGTATGCAGCGATGAATTCGCCGGTCAGACCGACTGACCCGACCGAAATCGTCGGTACACCCGTGACCTTCTTCGCCCATCCGGCGAAGTTCAAGTCGGAACCATCGAACTCCGGCTCCCAGAAGCGCCGTTGCGAGCAATGCAGAACATCTACTCCAGCGTCGACCAGAGGTTTGAGCCAGGCTTCCAACGCGCGAGGCGTCTCGGCCAGCTTCACTTCATAGTCCTGCTGCTTCCACTGGCTGATGCGGAGCAGTATCGGAAAGTCCGGTCCGACCGATTTGCGAACCGCGTGGATGATATCAGCGGCAAACCGCGCCCGACCCGGCAGGTCCTTGCCACCATAAGCATCCTCGCGGCGATTGGTGCCCGCCCAGAAGAATTGATCGATCAGATAGCCGTGCGCGCCATGCAATTCGACGGCGTCGAATCCCAGGCGCTTCGCCGCAAGCGCTGCATCGGCGAAGGCGCGAATGGCGTCGGCGATGTCCGCTTCGCTCATCGGCTCGCCAAATTTCTTCTCCGGTCGCGACAGACCGGACGGACTGTCGTAAGCACCCGGAGGAGACCAATCCTGGGCGCGGGTGCGAACGGCTCCGACGTGCCATAGCTGCGGTGCCATCAGGCCACCGGCGGCATGCACCTCGTCGACCACACGCCGCCACCCCGCCAACTCCTTCTCACCGTGAAAACGGGGAACATTCGGATCGTTCAGGGATGCCGGACGATCCACGCCCGTGCCCTCCGAGATAATGAGGCCGACCGCTCCTTCGGCACGCCGACGGTAATACTGCGCGACGTCGCCGGTCGGGATTCCGCCCGGAGAGAATGAGCGCGTCATCGGCGCCATCACGACCCGGTTCGGCAAGGTCAGCCCTTTCAGCTTGAAAGGCCGGAAAAGAACGTCGCTGGACATCCGTGCTCCATGATTCAGTTGATCGCGTGGCTCAAATCACCTGCGCAGCGTGTTCAGACGATACAATTCATTTCCCGTCGGCGCTGAGTACACTACCAAATTGCTCCCACGTGGTCCCATTCCAGCGCTGCAGCTGCAGCTGCGTATACGCCATACTGCTTTCGGGGCCCGTGTTGATGATGACACCTGGTATAACAGTGGGAAGCGACAACCCGCGGATGCTGCGCGATTGCCTGACGATATTCTCCCGCGAGAGATCGTTGCCACATTGCTTGAGTACCTGCTCCAGGATCTGTCCCTGCTGGGTCCCGAACAGATAATTGTTGTCTCCGATATCTGCGCCCGGCAGGTATTTGGCAAAGAACTCGCGGTACCATTTGATGCCGGGATCGTCGGCCCACTTCTTATCATTCGGATCCTTCGTGATTGTCGCGGCGACTATGCCTACGGCCTTTTCCGGTCCTGCGGGGACGATGGTCGAAGACACCGAGCTCGAAACAAAGTTGATCAGGAACAGCGGCTTCCAAGCTATCTCATCTGCCTTCTTGATGGCCTGCGCTGCGAATTTTGGCGTGCCGGCCACCAAAAACGCCGATGCGCCAGACGATTTCAGCGAAACGACATGGGAATCAATGGTCGGCTCCGTCACTTCGTAGGACGACGCGACGACTTTCTTGTCGAAATCGTCCTTCAAATAGCCCTTGAATGCATTGACGAAGTCCTTACCCAGATCGTCGTTCTGATACAGGATGGCAATCTTCGCGTCCGGCCGGGTCTGGGTGATGTATTTCGCGTAGATTCGTCCCTCGGTGTCGTAGCTCGGCAATCCCGTCGTGGTCATGGGGAATTCAGCGAAGTTCGTGAATTTTGTGACTCCGCTCACAACAAACAGATGCGGGACTTTCTTCGCGTTGACGTACTTGATAGTAGCGCTGATGCCGGGCGTCCCCAGCGGGCCGAACAGGAACGCCACCTCGTCACTTTCCACGAGTTTCCTGGTCTGCTCCACCGTCTTGGGGGGACTGTAGGCATCGTCGTAGGTGACGAGGTTTATCTTCCGCCCGTTGATGCCGCCGCGCTCGTTGATCGAATTGACGTAGGCGATCATGCCCTTTCCGGTATTGCTGAGCGGCGAAGCGGGGCCGCTGAAAGGGAACGTCGCTCCTATCTTTATCTCGGATTCAGTGACGCCCGGCGTCTGCGCATGCGCCCCGGCTATGGATGCCGCGAGCGCGGCTACAATCATGACGCTTCTCAACATTGTCATCTCCCTTCGGCGACAAGTCCGTCGCTCACGTTCTTTCTTAAACCGGCATATTGCCGTTCAAATCATCCTGACGCCCGTCAGCCAGCGGCGGCCGCACGCGACGCCTTCGGGGCGGCCTGTTCGTTCGCCATCTCTCGCAGCTTGTGTTTCAGTATCTTGCCGGTGGAGGCCGAGGGCAGAGCGTCGAGCACGATCAATTCGGTTGGACGCTTGTAGGACGTGAGCAATTGGGCCGTATACGCCTTTAGGTCTTCCGCGCTGATGCTCGCACCGGGGAGAAGCTGAACGAACGCGACGACCTCCTCGTTGCCCTCGACCTTTCGTCCGACGACGGCCGACTGAACGACCTGGTCGTGCGCGTTCAGGACCGCTTCCACCTCGGCGGGATAAACGTTGAAGCCGGAGCGGATGATGAGCTCCTTGGTGCGGCCGGCAATGTAGAGATGCCCCTTGCCGTTCACCCGCGCGAGATCTCCCGTGTTGAACCATCCCTGCTCATCGATCGCCGCCGCTGTCAGGTCGGGCGCACGATAGTAGCCGAGCATGATGTTCGGACCTCGTACGTGCAATTCGCCCACCTCACCGGTCGCCACCTTTTTTCCTTGTCCGTCCACGATCCGGTGCTCGACGCCGGGAAGAAAAGGGCCGACCGACTCGTCCGAGACAGGCTGTTCCGAACGGACACCCGACAGGCCGGGCGAACATTCGGTTATGCCGTAGTTGTTCAACAGCGGGATTCCAAACTCGTCCTCGATCCGCTTCTTGAGATCGAGGTCTAGCGGAGCGCCAGCCACCGCCATGATCCGCAGGCTGCCCCGCTCGAGCCGTTGGATGCCCTTGACCGCCTTGTGCTCAAGCAGCCGCTGATATGTGGCAGGCACGCCGAATAGGCTCGTAATCCCTTGCTCGGCGATGGCATGAGCCAGCGCAGCGGGATCGGCCTTGGCCACGACGTGCAACGTGCCGCCGTGCATCAGCGTCGAAATCAGTAGGATCGCATACCCGACGATGTGCGACATCGGCAGCACGCCGTAAATGCGGTCGCCTGGACTGCTTCGTCGAAGGATTCCCGACGTCCTTGCGGTGAAGAGCAGATTGCGGTGGCTCAGCATGACGCCCTTCGGCGCACCGGTCGTGCCCGAGGTGTATAAAAGGCCTGCGACCTGGCGGGCGCCATCCTTCTCGACGGGCTCTGCTTTCGCATCCGCATTGAGAGGACCGACACCGATTCCACCAAATGGTCCGACGGCGCCGATTTTCGCTCCGACGCGAGTGGCATGATCGGCCGCTTCCTTCGACAGAGCCGAGTTGAACAGAACGCGTCTGGCGCCGCTGTGCGTCCCAATCAGGTCGATCTCTCGGGGCGAAAGGCGGGGATTGACCGGAATACCCCAGGCATCGAGCTTGCTCGCTGCGAAGAGCATCACGCCGAGGGCCACGCTGTTCTCACTGGCAATCATCACGCGATCACCGGGCCTGATGCCCAACCCGGCGAGATTCTTTGCAGCAGCGTCGACAGCATCCGAGAACTGCCGGTAGCTCCAGGAACGCCCGCCTTCCACGAAGGCCGGATGATCCGGAATATCCCGCACGAACGGCGCGTAAACCTCGTGCACTCTGGACGGCAGGCCGTCCAGCAGTTCGGCTGCGGTAAGCTCGTCCACGCTCCTCATGCCATCCTCCCTCGCGCCTTGTTTTCGGCAGCGTGCGCGGCCTCCTTCAACCGGGAGGTCCGCACCCTTCATTCATATCGGCCCGCGGAGTAAACCGTTCTAAAATAGAACTGTCAAGACGAGCAGACGTCAATGTGCCAGAGAATGGCGGAATTCTTGGTGCAGAAATCGAATTCCAATTTAGAATTGGCGATCTCCGCGCACTTGTTCGGAGGGATCAGCTGAGCGTAATTACCATTTCTCGACCCACGGCCGCAGCACGACTTCAAAAGCCCAGGTCGACCGATGCTGGCGGTGCAGCTGCAGATAGGTTTCCGCAATATGGACAGGGTCGGCCATGTTGTCTTCCACGGTCGTCCCCGCCAGACGGTGCGCGCGGGTCCCGTCTTCCTGAGTCCAACCGATCGCGGCATCGATCGGCACATTCGCCACATGGATTCCCTGCGGCATCAATTCTCTCGCCATGCTTTGCGCGAGTCCGGATTTGGCATGGCACGCCATCGCAAATGCACCACTCGATGGAAAACCCTTGAGCGCCGCGCTGGCGTTCGTAAAGATTAACGTTCCTCTCGTACCATTGACGTCGGGTTCGTTTCCGAGCATGAGCCGAGCTGCCTGTTGACCTACCAGAAACGCGCTGAATGCCGAGTTTCGGATTGTTTCGAGCGCCATTATCGGGTCGGCTTCGAGAATGTCCTTGCGGAAAATGCCGGGAACGCGGCCATCGATGTTATGCACGACAAGCCTCGGCGCTCCGATCTCTCGAGCGACATTCGCGAACAGCTGTGCCACGGCCTCCGGTTCGCTTGCATCGCAGGCGTAGCGACGTACGCCGTGCACCTTTTCGAGAGTCTCAAGGACGGCTTTTTCCGGATTCCTGGCTGCGACGGCGACACGCATTCCGTTTTCCGCGAACAGCCTGGCGCAACTCGAACTGATGCCCGGGCCACCGCCGACAATAAGTGCGACGTCCTGCTGGAAAGGCTGTGTATCGCGGTTGGATTCAGTCATGTCGTTTCCTCATGCACTTGGTGCCGGCCGGCGTATGGCGTCGCAACGCAGGCGGCACCGTTACGGAACTATTGTTTCACCGCGATCACGACCTTGCCCTTTGCGCGCCCGGTCTCGACATAGGCGAGCGCGTCGCCGGTTTTTTCGAACGGGAAAACCTTGTCCACGACCGGACGGATCACGCCGGATTCGATCAGGGACGTGATTTCGCGTAGCTGCTGTCCCTGCGCTCGCATGAACAGGAATGAGAAGCGCACACCAAGTTTTCTGGCTTTCTTCCGCACACCATGGCTCAGCAAACGCAGCACCAGTTTCAGGAAGATGTTCATCCCCTGCTCCCTCGCGAATTCGGGGTCGGGCGGCCCGGAGATTGAGATGAGCAGGCCGCCCGGCTTGAGCACGCGCAGAGATTTTTCAAGCGTCTTGCCGTCCTGGCTGTGCAGGACCAGATCGTAGCCCGACAAGACTTTCTCGAAATCCTGGGTCTTGTAGTCGATGACCAAGTCCGCGCCGAGGCTCTTGACCAGCTCGACATTCTTCGCGCTCGTCGTCGTCGCGACGACCGCACCGAGATGCTTGGCGAGTTGGATCGCGAAACTCCCCACCCCGCCGGAGCCCGCCTGGATGAAGACCTTCTGGCCGGGCCTCAGCTGGCCCACCTCGACTAGCGCCTGCCAGGCGGTCAGCCCCACCAGCGGGATGGAAGCGGCCTCTTCCATGCTGATGTTCGAGGGCTTCGGCGCCACGTCGGCTTCGTTCATGGCAATGAATTCGGCGAATGTTCCGATCCGATGATCGCGCGGCCGCGCATAGACCTCGTCGCCTGCCTTGAATCGCCTGACATTGCGGCCAACCCTGACGACCGTCCCGGCAACATCGTGGCCCAGAATGAAGGGCGGACGATACGGCAGGATGAGCTTGAATTCTCCATTCCTGAGCTTGGAGTCCAGGACGTTCACAGCAGTTGCGCGAACCCGAACCAGGACATCATCGTCCCGCAACTCCGGTTCTGGCATGGTTGCCGAGCGCAGAGCCCCTTTCTTCTTATATTTGTCGACGACGAATGCCTTCATGATGTCATCTCCAATTTGAAAATATGGTCGCGGCGTCAGGCGTCGAGGAACGACAGCGCCTTCGGCACGAAATCGGCGTGGTACTGGAAAATCCCGCCGTGCCCGGCATCTTCGTAGATGACCAGTTGGGCGCCCGGAACACGCCGTGCCATGTTGGTGCTGTTTGCGGTCGGCACCATGATGTCGTTATCGCCATTCGCGATCAGGACCGGGATGCGGAGGCTGCCGAGATCCTGAGGCGCCTGCTGGCCCCAGCTCTTGATCGCCTTGAGCTGCCGCAACAAGGCCACTGGCGTGGC
Source organism: Bradyrhizobium sp. LB8.2 (assembly GCF_040548035.1). NCBI lineage: Bacteria > Pseudomonadati > Pseudomonadota > Alphaproteobacteria > Hyphomicrobiales > Nitrobacteraceae > Bradyrhizobium > Bradyrhizobium sp. LB8.2. The sequence goes on from NZ_JBEPQV010000002.1 coordinate 375,190, forward strand.
TCCTTTGTCCCGATTTGACTTACGCTCCTTCAGCCTTTCCAGAAAGGCCTTTGCGGCCCGGCGGCCATTGGCTGTGGAGGTGAAGAACAGATAGAATTTCGGGTCTCGCAAAGTCAGCAAGCCCTTGATCATCAGCGGCCAGGACACCGGCCCGACCTTCTCGATACCTTTGCCGCCTGCCGGGCCCGTGCCGGTCAGAATCAGCTTTCGCACGAGACCAGGGGCCTTCAGTGCGATATCCTGGGCTACGAAGCCGCCGAGGGAAAAGCCGAGCAGATCGACTTTTTCAAAACCCAGCGCGGCGATCAGAGCAATCGTATCTTCTGCCATTTCGCCAACGCTAACAGGCGCTTTCCCGCCTGAAGCGCCGATGCCGCGGTAGTCGATCGCGATCACGCGATGCCTGGTGGCGAGCCCGTCGACGATCGGTGGATCGAAATTGTCGAGAACCGCGCCCCAATGGTTGAGAAGGATCAATGGCACGCCAGTGCGTGGACCGATATCGCGATAGGCAAAAGTTGTTCCTGCAGCACTGATCGAAAGATTCGGCGCATCGACATAGCGCACGACCGATCCTGGGTGGCTGACATAAGTTGACATCACTTACTCCATAGTTCGGCTGACACCGGAATCCCTGAGATCAGAGGGATATCGGATGACGCGGTTCTTCCTGTGCGCACGAAGAGGTGCACGTGTTGATAGGCCGCTATGTTGGCCTTGGCCCGACGCCAGCCCAATGCTGGCGGAAGCACCCGGCATCAGCGCAATTCCGCGTCCTCGGCTCCGGTCTTCCCAATTTGGTGTGGAACACCGACGAATGATCTGTTACTATCAATTTAGTATCAAGTCACTACTAAAATGAGACTTACATGAAAAAACCTTCGGCCCAGCCTTGCCTGATCGCCCGAAGCCTGGCGCTGGTCGGAAACGCATGGAGCATGCTGATCATGCGCGACGCCCATGCGGGACTGACCCGCTTCGACGATTTTCGCAGGAGTCTCGGTATCGCGCCGACGATGCTGACGGGGCGCCTTTCGGCGCTGGTTGACGAGGGAGTGCTGGAGAAGCGCCGTTATTCAGACCGTCCGCCACGGGACGAATATGTGCTGACGGAAGCCGGGCGCGACTTCTTGCCGGTCCTATTCGCGATTGGTGCGTGGGGACGCAAGCATCGCAGCGGAGGCAAGGTGACCCGGTTCTTTGATGCCGAAAACGGAACGGAGATCGATCCCCTCACCATCGACCGCGCGACCGGCGCTCCGATCGGAACGCGTCCCATTCGTATCGCCGCAGTCGAATGAGCAATTAGAGCGTTTCATTGCTTAATTGAATCGGAGGGGATTCCGGTTTCTGGCGGTTTGTGATTCAAGATGCTGACTGGATTGGAGGCCAGCATCGCATGACCCGACCTCTTTCCCTGGATCTTCGCGAGCGAGTGGTGGCGTCGGTTTTGGCAGGCGAGAGCTGCCGGTCTATGGCAGAACGGTTCGGCGTTGCGGTCTCGTCAGTTGTGAAGTGGTCACAGCGGCAGCGGGCGACCGGCTCGGTTGTGCCTGGCAAGATGGGCGGACACCGCAAGCCTGTACTTGATCCGCACCGCGCCTTCATCGTCGAGCGAATCACTCAGACGCCCCACCTGACGTTACATGGCCTGAAGGCGGAACTGACGGCCCGTGGGGTCAAGGTCTCGCACAACGCGGTCTGGCTGTTCCTGCGCCGGGAAGGGCTGCGGTTCAAAAAAACACTGTTCGCTCTTGAGCAGGCTCGGGCCGACGTCTCTCGTAGGCGTCAGCGTTGGCAATCCTGGCAGGCCGGGCTCGATCCGGGCCGGCTCGTCTTCATCGATGAGACCTGGATCAAAACCAATATGGCCCCTTTGCGGGGCTGGGGGTGCCAAAGTGGCACGCCTGCGTGGCTTCGCACCGCACGGTTACTGGCGTACCCTCACGTTCCTCGGCGCGCTCCGCCACGACCAACTCACGGCACCCTGCGTCTTCGACGGGCCGATCAACGGCGAATGCTTCCGCGCCTATGTTGAGCACCTTCTCCTGCCAACCCTGCGCGAGGGCGATATCGTCATTCTCGACAATCTTGGAAGCGACAAGTCGAAAGCTGTCAGGCAGATGATCCAGGCCGCTGGCGCCAGGCTCTGGTACCTGCCGCCATACTCCCCCGACCTCAACCCGATCGAACAGGCCTTCGCCAAGATCAAGCATTGGATGCGGCAAGCTCAGAAGCGCACCATCGAGGACACTTGGCGACACATCGGTCACCTCGTCCACGACATCCAGCCTCGTGAATGCGCCAACTACTTCGCTAACGCCGGTTATGCTTCAGTCAAAAAGTGAAACGCTCTAGCTTGGCAGCTCCAGCTTGTGCGGTTGCGGGTACGGCCCGCTAGGCCTTCGAAGTCATGACCTGAAAGAGTTTTACCTGTAAGTCGGCGGACGCTTCTCAATAAAAGCCCGGACAGCTTCGGCGTGCTGCGCAGTGCCCGCCGCGAGGACCATCCTCTCGGCCTCTTGATCTAGTGACGTCAAGAAGTCGGCCGACAGCGCAAGGTCGAGATTATCCTTCATGCAGGCATAGGCGCTCGCCGGGCCATTCGCCAATGCTCTCGCCATTTCGAATGCTTCGCTTTGCAGTTCGGAATCAGACACCACGCGATTGATAAGGCCCAATGCTTCGCAGCGCCGTGCACTGATCCGTTCAGACAGAAACATCAGTTCGCGAGCACGTGCCGTCCCGGCAAGCCGGGTCAACAACCACGAAATGCCGTAATCGCCGGTGAGCGCAATCCTGGCATAGCCTGTCGTCATGATCGTGGATTCGGCCGCGATACGAAGGTCGCAAGCGAGTGCGATCGCAAGCCCGGCGCCAGCCGCCGGTCCCGGCAAAGCTGCGATGGTGGGCTTCCGCACCGAAACAAGTACGCCGGTCAGGGTTCGCTGACGTTCCCGCAATCGCGCAACCTTGTCGCTGAATGACATCGCCGGCGCGGCAGCGTTGCCGCCCATTCCCTTAACATCGCCGCCCGAACAGAAGGCAGTGCCTGCACCGGTAATCAGGAGGGCTCCGACCTCAGGATCATCTCCATTCTGTTTGATCATCCGGCGCAACGCCGGCGTAAGATGATCGGACAACGAATTTCGGGCTCCGGGCCGGTTCAAGGTAATCACCGCGACGCGATCCCGGATCGCGCACAGCAGTTCGTCCGTCCCCGCATCAACCGCGATGGATCCATCAGTCATGTTCCTGACCTTTCAAGTCCCGCGGAGAGCTCTCCAAAGTGACCCAGCGCGCCGTGCCCGTGTTCGAGCGTTACCAATTTTCGTTGAATGGCCGCAGTTCCGTGAGAAACGACCAGGCCGAGCGATCCTGACCGTAGAGATGCAATAATTCGTCGGCGATCGCCGCCGGCTTGATGAAGAACTCATCCGGTTTGTCGCTCATCCGCGCGCGCATCCGGGGCGTATCGATAACGGCGTCGATGAGAACGTAGGAGACGTGGACGCCGAGAGGTCCTACTTCACGTGCGATCGACTCGGCCAGAATGCGCTGCGCCGCCTTCGTCGGCGCGAAGCCGGCGAAATTGGCTTTGCCTCGGATCGAAGAGGTGTTGCCGGTCACCAGGATTGCGCCCTTGCCCCGAGCGATCATGTCAGGCGCCACTTCTCGCGACAGGTACAACAGACCCATCACGTTGACTTCGAAGTTGCCCTTCAGCATCTTCGGATCGATCTCGCGAAAACTCCCCCAACCCCCTCCGACCGCGTTGTGGATGAGAATGTCCGCCGCGCCAAAGCGGCGCTTTACGTCAGCGACTGCGGTCCGCACCTGAGCCTCCTCGGAGACGTCGCAGGTCACCGCGTGCACGTCCGGAAGCTCTTGCGCAAGTCGATTGGTGAGCTCCGCTGAGCGGGCAAGCGCGATGATACGAAACCCGCCAGCAGAGAAGCGCTTGACGATGGCAGCTCCCGTGCCTGGCCCTACTCCGGTCACGATTGCGATTGGTTTCTCGGTCATTCGACGCTCCCTTCGAGCTATTGTCCGGCCGCTCTCTTATGAATTCGCTCGGATTGCGACTGATAGGCGGCAGCTTCGTGCCCGGACACCAGGGTCAAACGCACCGGGACGTTCTTGTGGTAGGGCGTGCCCGCAATGGGATCACGGTTGCCGCTCTCGGTGAGCAGATTGATGCGCGGTCCGTTGATCAGGCGCTCTCCGTCTGATGTCGGGTATGCCTGACCGTAGCCGTGCGGCAGCGCCAACTGGCCGTTCCGCATGGCGTCATCGACCTTGCAGCGGACGACGAGCCGCCCGACCGCCGACTCGACCGCGATCCAGTCACCATCCTTCGCGCCCAACTCGCTCAGATCGCTCGAATTGATCAACAGGGCGCCGTCCGGGTCGTCGCGACGCCACGCGGGATCGCGAAATATCTGGTTGGCATTGAACATGCGGCGACCACCGGCCGCCAGCATGAACGGAAACTCCTTTGGCGCGCCCGCAGCCTGCGGATCGAGACGCGCCAGCCATTCCATCATCTGCGGGACGACCAGCCGAACCTTGCGATCCGAATGGCTGATCAGTGACCAGACCTCGTCATACTTGTGCCGGGTGACCGCCGTGCCCTGCCGGGTCGCCACAATGGTGTTGAACAGAAGGTCTCCGAGCTGCTGGTCCGTCACCTGGTCGGATGCGCCGATCGCCCGCCGTACCGCTTGCGGCGACCGCTTCGCGCAAGCCAATGCCGCGCTCCACAACGGAGCCGCGGCCGCCGTGTCATCCGGAAGCGTCTGCCCTAGCGTATGGTAGAGCACCAGGGCAGGCACCGCCGCCGGGTTTTCCGCGATGAAGGCACGAAAGGCCGCGGCGAATTCAGGTCGCGAGCGCTGTGCTATTTCGCGTAGCGGCGCGAGCACATTGTCACCCGGCAGAAGCCCCAGGGCGACGGCAAGCCGCGTGTAGATCTCGGGCTCTGGCAACGTGCCGGCGAGCGGCGGCAAGACGCCAGCGCGCACGTGAAAATAGTTTGTCGGGAATTCGTAGTTAAAGAGAGTGAATTCCGTCTTCTCGTATTGTGTGGACGCCGGGAGAACGTAATGCGCGAGCCTAGCGGTTTCGGTCATCGCAACGTCCACGACGACGCATAGTTCGAGCGATTTCAGCGCGCGTTCCACCGCCTCCGTGTTTGCGGCGGTGTTGGCGGGATTGGAGCTGTCGATCCAGGCGCAGCGCAACCGGTCTGGATGGTCCTTGAGAACCGCTTCGGGGAAAATGTTGGGCGGCAACAAGCCGCCAATGATGGCGTCGCCGGTTGGCGCGAATGTCTGGTTCGGAGAATTTCCCCATAGCGGCTGAAGCCAGCTATGCAATTGGTTGGTACCTTCACGGCCGAAATTGCCGGAAAGCATGATCAAGAGCTTCTCGAGATAGGAGTTGAGAGTCGAGTTGACGCCTTGCTGGATGCCGAGTTCAACCCGAACCACCATGGCCTTCGCGGCCGCGATCATCGCGGCGCAGCGCTCCAGCTGCGCGATCGAGATATCGGCGGCGTCGGCCCATTCTTGAACGGGGATATTCAATAGCGCTTGCCTCACTTCCGCGAAGCCGATCGTATGCGCCTCAATGAACGCGTGGTCGATCCGGTCGGACCGGACGAGCGTGGCCAGCAGCGCGCCAAGAAGAAACGTATCCGCACCGGGACGAACCGCAAGATGCAGATCCGCCATCTCTGCGGTTTCGGTTCGCCGGGGGTCGATGACGACCAGCTTGCGTGCGGGATCCTTGCGTATCTGATTGAGATGGTCGCGCGCATTGGGGAAGCCGTGCGCGATCCAGGGATTTGCCCCGATGACAAGCAAGAGATCGCAATGATGGACGTCCTCTGAGGTGTGGCAGGTTTGGCTGCCGAACATGTGGCCATTGACCCAGAAGTCGCCGGTTTTTTCCTGCGAAAGAGCGTTGAAGACGCCGCGCGAGCCCAGCGCACGCAACAAACCACTGGCGTAGGCGCCGCCAGCGTGGTTGCCCTGCCCGCCGCCGCCATAAAGGGCAATACTCTTGCCGCCATACCTGTCGACGACGTCTCGAAGCCGCTCCGCGATTTCTGCGATCGCGACGTCCCACTCGATCTCATCAAAGCCGCCATCGGCGCGACGACGCAGCGGGGTCGTGAGCCGATCCCTGTGATGCGCATAGTAGGGAATGCGCGCCGCCTTGTTGCACAGATAGCCTTGCGACTTCGGGTTTGAACGGTCGCCTCGTACCTTCTCGAGACGCCCCTCATTCACCCAGACCTCGATGCCGCAGTTTACGTAACACAGGTTGCAGGCTGTCTTGAGCCACTTGCCGGCCGTCATGGGCACCTCCCAGATTATGGTTTGTCGCAGCTCATCGCCTTTGCTGTTCTGCGCTGTCGCTTGTGAGTCCGGCCGCAGACAGTCATCCGTCCGGCGTCGAGAATATCGTCGGAAAGCTTCCCGGCGCCGACAGCACGCGATAGCACGATCGATCCAACCATCGTCGCAATGGCGCTCGTCGCGATTTGGCGTGCCTGTTGAGGACCCTCGGCGGGAAGCACTTCGACCAGGATGTCGATCATCTTCTCCAGCTTGGAAGCAAGCGCCCGTTGCTCCCTCGGGCTCGATCGAGCGACATCAGCGGCCAGGGCTGGAAGCGCGCAGCCTTGTCTGGGATTGTCGCGGTGGCGGGAACTGAGATAATCGGCGATCAACGTCTCGAAACGATCCTCGTTTGCCTTCCGGTTCGCCAGTTTTTTCCACCGCTCGGCCGTTTGATCCATCGCAAACGCAATTGCCTCGCCAACAAGCGCGGCACGCGACTCGAAATGGTTATAGAACCCGCCGTGCGTAAGACCGGCGAGCTTCATCAATTCGACAACACTAAGCCCTTCGGCACCGTTTTGACGCAAGCCGTAGGAGGCACTTTCAACGATCCGGCTGTGGGTCTGGCGCCTATGGTCTCCTACGTAACGCATCTCCCCTCCGTGCAAGCTGCTCGGTGACCGGCTGTACGACCGTTCCCATCCACCAGCGCTTCTGGACCGCGCTTTTGAAGCGACGGCAATATTTCATTGCAATGCCGGCCATGTTATATGATTATCGTCATATAACAACAGCGATCAACAGGAGAATTCGCCATGGCTTCCGATCCCGTCGTCATCCTCTCCGCAGCCCGGACGCCGCTCGGCCGCTTCATGGGCGAGCTCTCGCCACTCAGTGCCCACAAGCTCGGCTCCCATGTGATCGGATCTGCGCTCGAACGAGCCAAACTGGCGCCCGAGCGGATCGACGAGGTGTTCATGGGCAACGTGTTGCCGGCCGGACAGGGCCAGGCGCCGGCACGCCAGGCCGCGCGCGGCGCCAAATTGCCCGATGCCACCGGCGCCACCACGATCAACAAGGTCTGCGGCTCCGGCATGAAGGCCACCATGCTGGCTCACGATATCATCAATGCGGGCTCCGCCGAGATCGTTCTGTCTGGCGGCATGGAGAGTATGAGCAATGCGCCCTATTTGCTGGCCAAGGCGCGGGGCGGCTATCGCGCTGGCCACGACCGCATCATCGACCACATGTTGATGGACGGGCTGGAAGATGCCTACGAGACCGGACGCTCGATGGGCGACTTTGGCGAGGCCACGGCGGAGGCCTATCAATTCACCCGCAAGGACCAGGACGAGTATGCGATCGAGACCTTGACCCGCGCCCGCAAGGCGGTTGAGGGCGGCGCGTTCAAGGCTGAGATAGCTCCGATCACGCTGACCGAGAAAGCCGGGCCCCGGATCATCTCCAATGACGAACATCCGCTCAAGGTAGATCCCGCCAAAATCCCCGGGCTGAAAGCCGCGTTCCGCGCCAACGGCACCATCACGCCCGCCGCCTCATCCGCCAATGCTGACGGCGCTGCGGCGCTCGTCTTGGCGAAACGCTCGCTCGCCGATCGCGACGGCCTCCCGGTGCTCGCCGAGATCAAGGGCCATGCCACCCACAGCCAGGAGCCACAATGGTTCACCACGGCCCCGATCCCCGCTATTCGCAAGCTGTTGGACAAGGTCGGCTGGAGCGTTGGCGACGTAGATCTGTTCGAGATCAATGAGGCATTTGCCGTCGTGGCGATGGCGGCACAGAAGGATCTCGGCATCCCCAGAGAGAAGCTGAACGTCAATGGCGGCGCCTGCGCGCTAGGTCATCCCATCGGCGCCACCGGCGCGCGGCTGATCGTGACGCTATTGCACGCGCTCGAAACGCGGAACCTCAAGCGCGGGGTCGCGTCACTCTGCATCGGCGGCGGCGAAGCCACGGCCATCGCGATCGAGCGCGTCGTCCGCTGATATTGCGGCTAGGCGACAAAAACGGAATCGGCAAGCGGCGCGAACCGCGTCACTCGCCGCCTTGATCTACCTATCCCTGTCACGCGAAAGATCCCATGGCTGACCTGATCAACACCGCGCCTCGGGACATTCCCACCTCCAGCGCCCTGCCTATCGCGGTCCTTTCCGTCCTGGCCGCGATGGGAACGCTCGCGACTAACATCTTGCTGCCGTCTCTGCCGCAGATTGCGATCTCATTGAATGTCACGACTGCAGAGGTCACGTCCGCCATCACCGTGTTTCTTGCAGTGTTCGGGTTAGGCCAGCTCCTGGTCGGACCGCTTTCGGATCGCTACGGAAGACGTTGGCCGGTCCTGATCGGATTTGCTGTGTTTTTCGTCGGCAGCGTTTGGTGCGGTCTGGCAACCGACCTGCCCAATCTCCTCATCGGCCGCGTCGTGCAGGCAACAGGTGCTTGCGCGACGTCAGTGCTGTCTCGCGCTATCGCCCGCGACATGTTCAGTGGCGCCGCACTGGCGCGCGCGATGGCGCTCATCATGATCGTGATGTCCGCTGCTCCCGGATTCTCGCCGCTGCTTGGCGGCGCCCTCGACCACAGCCTGGGCTGGCGCGCCGAATTCGCGCTGGTCGCAGCCTTTGCCGCCGTCAGCGCCGTTGCCTACGCCATCGTTCTTGGCGAAACCCACAATTCGATCCGCACGCCGTTCAATCCAGTTGTCGTCGGCAGGACCTATGCCGGTCTGATTCGAGACCGTCGCTTCGCTACCCCCGCGGCCGCCTCGAGCCTCACTATGGGCGGCTTGTTCTCGATGTTTTCCGCTGCGCCGCGCCTATTCATCGAAGCGTTGCACTTCACGCCGATCCAGCTCGGGCTCTTCTTTGCCGGCACCGTCTTCATCGTATTCGCCGCGGGTATGCTTGCCACAAGATTGGCACCACGCTACGGGCTCGATGGTCCGATCCGGGCAGGTTTGTGCGCGACGACCGCCAGCAGCCTTGCGATCCTGCTCATCTCGCTGATCAGTCCGACTTTCTTGCCGTTCTTAGCCGCAATGAGCATATATCTCCTCGGCATGGGCATTGTCGGTCCATTGGCCACGGCGCGCGCGTTGTCTCCATTCGGCGAGAAAGCCGGCGCGGCCTCGGCGCTGCTGGGTTTCTTGCAGATGATGATCGCGGCAATCGGCGTATGGCTTGCTGCCACAGTGTCACATGAAGCAATGTTTGCGCTGGGCGTCGTGATGAGCGCGTTCTCCCTGCTGGCTCTTGGCCTGTACGCGCGGGGCCCGGGGTCTTGATGGGCGTATGACTCCGCACGCGCTTCCGTTCAGTCACTCATCGGCTTTGCGAAGTCGGGCTTAGGCCTGTCGGGCAAAACGCGGCAAGGCATGGTCGGCCCCACAATTGAGCCTGTTTCCAGCTCAATCAGGTCCCGTGGAACTCCGGCTTGCTGCTGCCCGCTGGGCGCTTCATCTCGAACATGTTCTCGGTCCTGACCTCGAGATAATCTCCACCCCGGCCGGCGCGCAGAATGGGACGCGCAAGTGCCGTGTTGTAGACGCCGTCCTCGATCAACGTTTTGTCGATGTAGACCGCGACGACCTCACCAAGCACGAACCATCCTTCGACCTTTTCTCCGCGTGCGTTGGCCAGCTGAGAGACCTCGACGACTTTGCATTCCATGGCGGCCCTGCTCTCGCCCACCCGCGGCACAGCAACGTGGCGTCCGGGTATCGGTGTCAAACCGGCTGCTTCGAACTCGCTCACGCCGTGATCGAGTGGCGTCGCTGTCACGTTCATGCGCTCGCCGAGATCCATGGTGACCAGATTCCAGACAAATTCGCGCGTCTCGCTGACGTTCTTGACGGTGTCTTTCCACGAGATCGAGGAAAATCCGATGATCGGAGGATCGTAGAGGAACGCGTTGAAAAAGCTGTAGGGGGCCAAGTTCAATCGACCGGCTGCATTGCGCGATGAGATCCACCCAATCGGACGCGGCGCGATTATCGCATTGAACGGATTATGCCGGAGCCCGTGGCCTTTCGAAGGCTCGTAGTAGTGGAAGTCGGCCTGGTCCATAAATGCCCCCGAAGCTGCCGAAGGCCGTCGATCTGACCCGTTGAGCTTCAACAAAGATCGACGCACGCATGACCATGCGTGCGCATAGCCTCCGTCAGAACGTCCGGAAGCGGTATGTCCTCCCGGGCTAAGCCATCGCCCGAGCCGCAGCCGGCCGCTGTCCGGCGCCGTCGAGGAAACCAGTCAGGCGCTGCCGGATGAGTCTTTCCGCATCCGCCATGATGCGGTCGATCAGTTCCTTCACGGACGGAATGTCGTGAATGAGCCCGACGACCATGCCGCAGCTCCATGCGCCCGCATCCATGTCGCCGTCGATCATCACCTTGGGATAGACGCCCGCCACCTGGTCATGGATGTCCTCGATCTTGAGGCTCTTGCCCTTCTCGCGCTCGATCTCGAGCAGTTGCTCGACGCCCTTGTTGTTCAGGACCCGCTCTGTATTCCGGAGCGCACGCATCACGAGCCTGGTGTCGAGTTCCGTCGCCGCGACCAGCGCCTTCTTGACGTTCTCGTGCACCGGCGCTTCCTTGGTGGCGATGAAGCGCGTGCCCATGTTCATGCCCGCAGCGCCCATCGCCAGGGCGGCAACCAGGCTGCGCGCATCCGCCATGCCGCCCGAGGCAACGAACGGGATCTTCAGTTCCTCCGCGGCGCGCGGCAACAGGATCATGTTCGGCATGTCATCCTCGCCGGGATGGCCCCCGCACTCGAAGCCGTCGACGCTGACGGCATCGCAACCGATCTGCTCGGCCTTCAGTGAATGCCGGACGGAGGTGCATTTGTGGATCACCTTGATGCCGCCCGCCTTCAGGGCCGGCATGTACTGTTCGGGGCTGCGCCCGGCGGTTTCGACGATCTTGACGCCGCCCTCTCTGATGGCCGCGATGTACTCCGGATAGGGCGGCGCGCTGAAGGTCGGCAGGAATGTCAGATTCACGCCGAACGGCTTGTCCGTCATGTCGCGGCAGCGAGCGATCTCCTTGGCCAGCAGCTCCGGCGTTCTCTGCGTCAGGCCCGTAATCAAGCCGAGCCCGCCCGCGTTGGAGACGGCCGCCGCCATTTCGGCGAAGCCGACATAGTGCATTCCGCCCTGGATGATCGGGTGCTCGATGCCGAACAGTTCGGTAATTGCTGTCTTCACGAATGATCTCCCGCGTTGCCGCTCAGTGGATGATTTCGAACAGGCCGGCTGCGCCCATGCCGCCACCGATGCACATGGTCACCACGCCGTACTTCGCCTTGCGCCGCCGGCCCTCGATCAGGAGATGGCCGGTGAGCCGCGACCCGGTCATGCCGTAGGGATGACCGATCGCGATCGAGCCGCCGTTGACGTTGAGCTTGTCCGGATCGATTCCGAGCTTGTCGCGGCAATAGATCACCTGCACCGCATAGGCCTCGTTCAGCTCCCAGAGGTCGATGTCGTCGATCTTGAGGTTATGGCGCTTGAGCAGGCGCGGGATCGCGGCGACCGGGCCGACACCCATCTCGTCCGGCTCGACGCCGGCAGCGACGAAGCCACGAAAAATGCCAAGCGGCTTGAGACCCTTTCTGGCCGCAATCTTGTCGCTCATGATCACGCAGGCCGAGGCACCGTCCGAGAGCTGGCTGGCATTTCCTGCGCTGATTGTCTTGCCCTCGAACACCGGCTTGATCTTGGCGAGGCCTTCGGCGGTGGTTTCCGGACGCGGGCCTTCGTCCTTGGTGAGCGTCACCTGCTCGTAGGTGACCTCCTTGGTGTCCTTGTTGAACAGCGCCATCCTGGTCGTGAACGGCACGATCTCGTCGTTGAAGCGGCCGGCCTGTAACGCAGCGCCGACGCGGCGTTGGCACTCGAGGCTGTATTCGTCCTGCTTGTCGCGGCCGATCTTGTAGCGCTCGGCAACGACCTCGGCGGTATCGAGCATCGACATGTACATTTCGGGCTTCATCGCCATCAGCTCGTCGTCCACCGCGTGGAACTTGTTCATGTGCTCGTTCTGCACGAGGCTGATCGACTCGATGCCTCCGCCGATCGCGACCTCGACCCCGTCGAGCATCACCGAGCGCGCGGCGACCGCGATGGCCTGCAGGCCGGACGCGCATTGCCGGTCGATCGTTGTGCCGGCCACCGTGATGGGCAGGCCGGCGCGGATCGCGCCCTTGCGCGCCACGTTCATCACCATGGTGCCTTGCTGCATCGCGCAGCCCATGACCACGTCTTCTACTTCTCCGGGCGCGATGCCGGCGCGCTTCACGGCTTCGGCCATCACGTGCCCGGCCGTGGTGGGGCCGTCCGTGTTGTTGAGCGCGCCGCGATACGCTTTTCCGACGGCCGTTCGGGCGGTGGAAACGATGACTGCTTCAGTGGTCATGCCTGCCTCGCTGCTTATGCGGCCGCGTCCAGCTGCGCGTAACGCAGCACATGGAACGCGGGATCGCCGAACTGGATGTTGATGGAGGAGATTCGCTTGAAATAGTGCCCGACGTTGAGCTCGTCGGTCATTCCCATGCCGCCGTGAAGCTGCACCGCCTGGTCGGCGACGAACTTGCCGGCATAGCCGATCTTCGATTTGGCACCCGAGGCGAGCCGCGACAGGCCGGCATCGCCAGCGCTGAGACTGAGGCTCAGATGCTGCATCAGGGAAAGCGCCTCCTGATGTGCGATGAACATGTCGACCATTCGGTGCTGCAGCACCTGGAAGGAACCGATGGTGGTGCCGAACTGCTTGCGCGTCTTCGAATACTCCAGCGTCGCCGAATTCAGCTCGCCGATGGCGCCGACTGCTTCCGCGCAGAGCGCGCCGATGGCACGGTCACGGCAGGCTTCCAGCGCGGCAAGACCCTCGCCTTCTGCGCCCAGCAATTGCCCGCGGACCTCGTGCAGGCCGAGCTCGGCAGCCCGGCGGCCGTCGATGGTCTTGAAGCTCCGGAGATCGACGCCGGTCGCGCGCCGATCGACCACGAACAGGCTGACGCCGCCGCGGTCACGATCGTCGCCGGAGGTCCGCGCAGAGACGATCAGATAGTCGGCCCAAGGTGCGGCGATCACCATGGTCTTCGCGCCGGTCAGGATGTGGTCGCTCCCCTCGCGCCGCGCCCGCGTCGTGACATTGGCAAGATCGAAGCGCGATGCCTTCTCCGTCCAGGCCAGCGTCCAGATTTTCGAGCCGTCGATGATTTCAGGGATGAAGCTTTGCTGCTGCTCCGGCGTGCCCACGTGCTCGATCAATCCGCCGGCCAGCACCACCGTCTCGACGAACGGCTCGACCACGAGGTGACGGCCGAACTCATGCATCACGATCATGGTCGACAGCGGACCGCCGCCGAGACCGCCGGCGCCCTCGGAGAACGGTGCAGCGAGAAGGCCGAGCTCGGCGAAAGCGTCCCATTGCTTTCGGCTGAAGCCCTCCTCGCTTGCCACGATCTTGCGCCGCGCCTCGAAGTCGTACTGGTCGCGCAACAGGCGCTGGACGCTGGATCGCAGCAATTCCTGCTCTTCCGTGAACTGAATATCCATCCGATCCTCCCGATCCGCCGTGACTAGAGCCCGAGCACGGCTTTGGCGATGATGTTGCGCTGGATCTCGTTGGATCCGCCGTAGATGCTGAGCTTGCGCGCGTTCAGGTATTTCTCCGACGCGGTATGGCCGTAGTCGGCGCCGGGCATGAAGCGGTTGGCGCTGACCGGATGCTCGCGGATGGCAAGGCCGTAATTGCCGATCGCGCGATGGGTGAGTTCGGTGATGGCCTGGAAGATTTCAGTGCCGCGGATCTTGAAAAGCGAGGCGGCCGGGCCAGGATCTATGCCGCGCGCCATCTGGGCGACGACGCGCAGCTCCGTCGCCTCCAGCGCCAGCACGTCGAGCTCGATGCGGGCAATGTCCCGCAGAAATTCGAGATGCGCGGGATCCTCGGCCGGTATTTCGGCCTTCACGATCTGTTTCAGCTTGTTGATGTAGCGGGTGGACCGGCCGATGCCGGCCATGCTGGTGCGCTCGTTGCCGAGCAGGAACTTGGCGTAGGTCCAGCCCTTGTTCTCCTCGCCGATCAAATTCTCGGCGGGCACGCGGACGTTCTCGAGGAAGACGTCATTGACCTCGTGGCTGCCATCGATCGTGATGATCGGCCGCACGGTGACGCCGGGCGACTTCATGTCGATCAGCAGGAAGGAGATCCCGGATTGCGGCTTCGCGCTCGGATCGGTCCGCACGAGGCAGAAGATCCAGTCGGCATGCTGCGCCAGCGTGGTCCAGGTCTTGTGACCATTGACGATGTAGTGGTCGCCGTTGCGCACGGCCTTGGTTCTGACGGTTGCGAGGTCCGAGCCGGAGCCAGGCTCCGAATAGCCCTGGCACCACCAATCCTCGCCGGAGAGAATCCGCGGCAGAAATTTCTGCTTCTGCGCCTCGTTGCCGAAGGTGTAGATAACCGGCCCGACCATGGTGACGCTGAATGCGAGCGGCGGCAGCGTGCCGGCGCGAGAGGTCTCCTGCTCGAAGATGAAGCGCTGCGTGACGGACCAGCCCGGGCCGCCATACTCCTTGGGCCAGAGCGGGGCGATCCAACCCTTCTTGTGGAGGATCCGGTGCCACAGCAGCGACTGCTCCTTGGTCAGGTCGGTCTCCGGATTGGGAACGCGCATTTCCGGCGGATAGTTCTCCGCAATGAAACTGCGCACCTCGTCACGAAACGCGGCATCCTCGGGCGAAAGCTTGAGCTCCATCGCAGCAGGCCCGCTACCACTTCTCGCCGAAGGGGCGGATCTCGAGCTCGAAGGTCCAGGCGCTTTTCGGCTGCTGGTAGAGCTGCCAATAGGATGCTGCGACGGAGGACGGAGGCATCAAGGCGTCCGGATCATCCAGCGCGGTGGGCCCGAGAGCCTCCAGTCGGCGTTGCCGCACCCACTCAGTATCCACGCCGGAATCGATGATGAGATGCGCGACGTGAATATTTTTCGGGCCAAGCTCGCGGGCCATTGCTTGCGCGACCGCACGAAGGCCAAACTTGGCGCTTGCGAAAGCGGCATACCCGCTGCCGCCTCGGAGCGAGGCGGTCGCCCCGGTAAAGAAGATGTTGCCACCCCCGCGCGGAAGCATGAGGCGGGCCGCCTCGCGACCGGCCAGAAAGCCGGAATAGCAGGCCATTTCCCAGACCTTGCGGAAAACGCGTTCTGTGGTTTCCAGAATTGGGAAATTGACGTTCGCACCGATGTTGAAGATGCAGACTTCCAGCGGCGCATGCTTGTCTGCATCGTTGAGGAAGGAGATGATCTCGTCTTCCTTGCGAGCGTCGAGCGAGCGTGCGTGAATCTCTCCGCCGGCAGCCTCGATATCCCTGACGAGCGGAGCCAATTTTTCGCCGTTACGACGGCCGGCGAAGACCGTGAAGCCTTCTGCGGCGAACTTTTTGGCGATCTCGCCGCCGATGAAGTCTCCGGCGCCGATGACGGCCACGGTCGCGTTTCTCTTTTGCAAGATGTCCTCCCGGTAAGTTAGATGTGTTGCCTGCGGAATTCGGGCGTCTGCACCGCAGGGGTTGCGCCGCCTTCGCGCAAGCTCTCCGCGAGCTTGTGCTTGAGTATCTTGCCGGTCGACGTCGCCGGCAAGGCATCGAGGATGACAATTTCGGACGGCCGCTTGTAAGAAGTAAGCTGAGACCGGACAAAATGCATCAGGGTCTCTGGTGTCGTGCAAGATCCTGGCAGCAACTGCACAAAGGCCACGATCTCCTCATTGCCGTCCGCGGCACGACCGACCACAGCGGATTGCACGACGTCCTTGTGTGAACTGAGGACAGCTTCGACCTCCGCGGGATAGACGTTGAAACCGGAACGAATGATCATTTCCTTGGTGCGGCCGACGATATACAGACAATCGCCGTCGAAACGTGCGAGATCGCCGGTGTTGAACCAGCCCTCGCTGTCAATCACCTTTGCGGTAAGCTCGGGGGCACGATAGTACCCCAACATGACGTTGCGCCCGCGAACATGCAGCTCGCCGACTTCACCTCCTGCCGTCGGAAACCCTTCGATGGTTCGCACCCGCGCCTCCACACCCGGCAGCAGCGTACCAACAGCCTGATCCGAGCGTGGTCTGTCGAAACGTACGCCTGATATTCCCGGCGAGCATTCGGTGATCCCGTAGCCGTTGAGCAACGGAAGCCCGAACTCCTCTTCCACACGCAACTTCAAATTCAAATCCAGCGGCGCGCCGGCGACGGCAATCAAGCGCAACGAACCTCGGGGGAGTTGTTCCACGCCTGATACGCTCTTGTACTCCAGCAGGCGCTGATAGGTGGCAGGCACGCCATTGAGAATGGTGACGCCCTCCTCCGCGATGGCCTTTGCAGTCGCGGCAGGATCGTATTTGCTGACCATCCGCGCCGTGCCGCCAACCATCAGCGTCATCATCAGGAGCGAGATGCCGACGATATGCGAGATCGGCAACACAAGATAGATCTTGTCCTTCTCGTTCATCCTGCGGAAATACGCGGTGGTCTTTGCGCTGATCAGAAGGTTGTCATGCGAGAGCATCACGCCCTTGGGAGTCCCCGTCGTTCCGGACGTGTAGATCAAAACCGCGACTTGCCTCGCTGGATCGGCCTCCACCGGCTGGACCACCGCGCTTTCGTTGAGCGGACCAACACCAATTTCCGACAGCGCGCCAATTCGCCGATTCTCGGCGCCATAGCGAGAGGCGTGAGCAGCGGCCTCGTTCGAAATACCCGACGTGAACAACATCCGCCGGGCGCCGCTGTGATCGCGGATCTGGTCCAGTTCGCGCGCCGACAAGCGCGGGTTGGCGACAATCGCCCAGGCGTCGAGCCGGCTCGCCGCCAGCAGCAAAGCGGCAAGCGCAATACAGTTCTCGCTGACAATGATCATCCGATCGCCGGCCCTGATCCCCAGCGATGAGAGCATGGTGGCGATCTCGCCAACGCGCTGCTCCAGATCTCGATAGCTCCAGGAAGCCCCATCCTCGACCAGCGCAATCCGGTCAGGCGCTCTGGCAACCGGTCCTGCCGTTACTTGATGGATTCGGCTCGGCAAGCCGACAACAATCTCGTCGACACTGATCGTCTCTGAAAGCTCCAGCACGACTGACCTCCCGACCGACCATGCCGACTTTGCAATGCGGCACACTTGGCTTCGACTTATAGTTCTTTTTTAGAACTCGTCAATCGATAAATCGTCGTCAGCCTTTTCCGGAGTCGAATGGACAATCCATCCGCGAGTATCGTTTTCTGCGCGACTCTTAAGAACCTCCGTTTACAACGCATCATCCGGCAGCTAGTCTATAGTATCAAATAAGAACTTAAAGGGGAGGATCGAGGATGGCAGCGAGCCGCGGTGTAGCGATACTTGTCGGCGCAGGCGATGCCATTGGCGCGGCGGTCGCCCGGCGTTTTGCCCGAGGCGGCTATACGGTTTGCATTTGCAGACGCGATGCGTCCAAATCGCAGGGACTCGTGGCCGAGCTGAGGGCTGCGGGGCATGACGTTCACGCATTCAGCGTGGATGCGCGTCAGGAACCAGAAGTCCAAGGCATATTCACGCGGGTCGAGAAAGAGCACGGGCCTGTCGAGGTTTGCCTCTACAATGCCGGCTCGAACGTCAACAAGCCTCTGCTCGAGACCACGGAGAAGTTGTTCTTCAAAGCTTGGGAACTCGCCTGCTATGGTGGTTTCCTGGTTGGACGTGAGGCGGCTCGCGTGATGCTGTCGCGCGGACGCGGCACCATCTTCTTTACGGGTGCGACGGCAAGCGTGCGTGGCGGCCCGGGATTTGCAGCATTTTCATCAGCGAAGTTCGGCCTTCGTGCAGTGGCACAGGCGATGGCGCGCGAGCTTGGACCGAAGAACATTCACGTCGTGCATCTCCTGATCGACGCTGGCGTGGATAGCGAGGCGATTCACCAACGCATGAAGGCAGCGAAGGGGATCGAAGCAAGCGACATTCCGCCCGATAGCCTGACCAAGACGTCTTCCATTGCCGAGGCGTATTGGTTCACCCACCAGCAAAGCAAAGATGGCTGGACCCACGAGCTCGATCTCCGTCCGTCCGTGGAGAAATGGTAACATGAATGCGACACCAGACCTGACCCTGTGGGGCGTTGGAACGAGTCGCACCATTCGTCCGCATTGGGCCATGCACGAACTGGGCTTAGCCTACAAGACAAGGCCCATTGGCCCGCGAACCGGCGAAACCAAGACCGCGGAATACTCGAAGCTCAATCCGCGCCAGAAGATCCCGCTGCTTCAGGATGGCGACTTCTGCATCGGCGAGAGCGCGGCGATCGTTGCCTACCTGTCGCGAATGTATTCCACGACGGAACGCTCGCTGATTCCGGAAGCCGCCCGCGAGTATGCGGCGTGGCTGGAATGGTGCTTCTTTATCGTCGCGGAGCTGGATTCCACCAGCCTTTACGTGATGCGTCGCCATCGGGCCGATGCGCTCGGCCCGATCTACGGCGTCGCGCCCGAGGTCGTCGCCCAGGCCGGAGAGTATTTCCGCCAGCAGTTGCGCCATGTCGAAGTCGCGCTCGCAGACGGCCGGCAGTTCCTGATGGGCGACCGGTTTACCAGCGCTGACATCCTGCTCACGACCTGCCTGGAGTGGGCCATCGCCTATGGCGTCGGCATTTGCGACAACGCTCAGCCCTATCTCGAGCGCATCAGGAAACGGGAAGCTTTCCAGCGCGCCGTCGCGGCGAATGCCCCGCTGGCACCGATCACGCCGGCGCCGGCGAAGACCTAGAGTACGGCCTCGTGCGCTTCGCCGTCAGACGGCGACGCGCACGCTGCGCTCTGCGACCATCTTGTCGATGGCGGCGTCGTCATAGCCCAGTTCGTGCAACACGTCGCGCGAGTGCTCACCGACCCTGGGAGCGGGCCCACCGATCGCGGCCTCATTGATCGCAAAGCGGGCTGCGGGTTTAGGTTGCCGCACCCGCCCGACCTTCGGTTGATCGAACTCCGCGATGATTTCGCGCGCGACCACCTGTTCGTTGTGGATGATTTCGCCGCGCCGCAGGATCGGCGAACAGGGGACGTCGGCGGCATCCAGACGCTCCAGCCATTCTGCGGTGGTGTGCTGGCTGATATATTCGGCCATCTTGTTGATGCGTGCCGTGGCGTTGACCGAGCGCGCCGATGGCGTCGCAAACCGGGGATCCTTGGCAAGCTCGGGATCGCCGGAGGCCTGGCAAAACCCCTGCCATTCGGAATCGGAAATGGTGCCGGCGGTGATGTAGCCGTCGCTGGTCTTGAACACGAGATCGGGCCGATCGTTGGGATCGGCAGCAGCAGCCTCGGCACCCACCACCGTGTATTGCATCATGCCTTCGGGCCACAAATACGAGATCATCGCATCAAGCATCGCAACCTGAATGTGATCACCCTGCCCGGTCTTCTCGCGGGCATAGAGCGCGGCCGCCACCGCCTGCGCGGTGAACACCGCGGTGGTCTTGTCACAGACGATGGTGCGGATCATCTGCGGGCGGTTCGTGACCGGCTGCGACTGGATGTCGGCAAAGCCCGACAGGCCCTGAATGATCGGGTCGTAAACGCGCTTCTTCACATAGGGTCCGGTGTCGCCAACACCGCTGATCGAGACATAGATCAGGCGTGGATGCCGCTGGCGCAGCTCATCGCCGCCGAGACCGAGGCGCTCCATGGTGCCGGGCCGGAAATTCTGCACCAGCACATCCGCCTTCGCGACCAATTTGGCCAGAACCTCACGGCCGGCCGCGCTTTTGACATCAATCGACAGCGAGCGCTTGCCACGGTTTGAAGAAATGAATAGCGCGGAGAATTCGCCATCCTTATCAATGGTGGCGCGGCTGCGCCGGGTAATGTCGCCGCCGATCGGCTCGATTTTCAGGACGTCCGCGCCCTGATCCGCCAGGAACATGGTCGCGAAAGGACCCGACACTACGCCTGTCAAATCGAGGACACGAACGCCGTTGAGGGGGCCGGGCATGACATTCTCCCTAAATTGGTTTTGTTATAAGGCCGACTGAGCTTTCGTCATGCAGGCGCGCGGACGTCTGCTCGGCTCTGCAAGGCTCCAGGTCCTGGCCTTAGGCCGTCTTCGAAACGGGCTGGCCAATCTGCTCGACGATCGACTCCTCCACATCGCGGAGCTGGTCCTTGCCGAAGAACATCTCATTTCCAACGAAGAAAGTCGGCGAGCCGAATGCGCCGCGGTTGACGGCGTCGGTGGTCCGATCGATCAGCCCTTTCTTGACGTCATCCTGCTGCGCACGCGCAAGCAACCGATCAATATCGACGCCTGAGGAGATGAACGCTGCTCGGAAGGTTTCGAGATCATCCATCTTCTTCGGCTCCTCCCACATGTGGTGGTACGCCGCGCGGAAGTAGGGTTCGAACACGCCTTCGAGCTGCGCCGCGACGGCGCCGCGCATCAACATCAGCGTATTGACCGGAAAGAACGGATTGGACCGGAACTTCGTTGCGTTATGACGGCGAATGAAGCGCTGTGTCTCCAGCGCCTGATACTCCGGCTTGTTCTTGATGCCACGAAGGGATTCGAACGGGGACATGTTGCCCGTCGCCTTGAAGATGCCGCCGAGCAGGACCGGGACATATTCGAATTTCACGCCGGTGCGCCGTTCGATTCCCGGCAGGGCCAGTTCCGCGAGGTAAGCATTCGGACTGCCGAAATCGAACAGGAATTCAACTTTGAGAGACATGTCAGCTCCTCCCGCAGAGCGCGATGTTGGTCAGATTTGGGTGATCGTCCAGGCCGAACGCAGGCTGTCACCCACTTGTATAGTTCTAAAATTGAACTGTCAAATCTGCTCTGAAATCACGAGGTTTGGGCGACCGACGGGGGTATTGTATCCACTTTAGTACCTATCTAGAATGGTGTGAGCGGCGCATGCCCCTCCCCCCTGATTCGAGCGGAACAGGCACCGGCCGACCGGAGAGCAGAATGAAATGGGATGAACTTGAGGAAGAGCCGTGTTCGATGGCTCGCACCATCGGTGTGATTGGTGACCGCTGGACTCTTCTAATTCTCCGCGAATGCTTCCTGCGCACGCGCCGCTTCGAGGGTTTTCAGTCAGCGCTTGGAATCACACGGCATTTGCTCGCCGAGCGGTTGAAGAAGCTGGTCCGGCAGGGCGTCCTGCGCCGCATTCCGTATCAGGAGTCGCCTAAACGCCACGAGTATATCCTGACGCAAAAGGGCCTCGACCTCTATCCGATCATGATGGCGCTCGTACATTGGGGCGACACCCACATGGTCGACGAACGCGGACGTCCCCTGCTGCATGAGCACCGCAAGTGCGGAAAGATGTTCGACCCCGTGATGGTGTGCTCGGAATGCGGCGAGCCGCTTTCAGCCAAGGAAGTTCATGTCCACCCTGGTCCAGGTGCGCGCCCGGCTCCAGAGAGGGTCTTGCTTGACAAAAAAGCAAAGCCGAAGCCCCGCAGGAAAGCGGCGTAACGGCGACGCGCCGCGTTTCCCCCGCAACGGCCGCAGCACTGCGGCGGCTAACTCTGCGCCATCGGCTGGGTGAACTACAGTTTGACGCCCCCCGGTGCAGAAGCGCATCAGTTCGACTGACTATCCGATCGGCTCGCCATGACCCTCTGTTCTACGGCAGCGCGTAAGACGCCAGCCCGAGCAGCCTCTGCAGGACGTCGCTTGGTTCGATTCTGGACCGAGCATTAGAAGCTCAATTTCCAAACGCGCCAAAAAATTCGGCAGGAATGGAGCTGCTTACGCAACGAACTCAACGGCTTGTAAGCTGGCTGGCGACCCAGTGCTGATCGCACCTGTCTCTAGGTCATTTCCCGGCAAACAGGGAATTTTGCGGGGAATTTGATCGTTTCGGCTTCGCAACTGCCGCTGGCGAAAGAAAAACCGGCCTGTTTGCAGGGCGTTATCGCGAATACCCTATGCCACGTATCAGCGAAATTTGAGCAGATATCAGCGAACTTCCGGGGATGAGCAGCGAATTTGTATCCTGCGACGCCGGAGACAGCGAGCACCACGCCTGCCTGGTTATTCTGCCTGGTTATTCTGAAAAGAGAGACTCGGGCGCCGGCAAAAAAGAAGGCTCTCCGGGCAGCTCGATTATCTGCTTCCAAGTCGAGGTCGTGACACCGAACAGAACGCAGCCTGACTGGCTTGTGCTATCGCCAAAGGCCGGGCCCCAGTTTTGGTTTGCTGTTAAGCCGAGAGAACTCACCTCGTCATGGCGGCGGCGGGATCAGCCGGGTGGAATGGCGCATCAGCGGCGTCACGGCCGGCGTGGACACACAGGTGTCCGCGCCGACAGGCCAGCCGACACGGCTCAGCCGCGGCCCGCTGCTCGATGCCGGCGACAACGCGATCGAGGTCGTGGCCTAAACGCCGCGAACCTGCTCGCGTCGCTCCCCGCGCGATTGTACGTCGCCTCGCAACTGGTCGCACCGCCCGGCGCCCCGACCCAGCCGCCGCTGGGCGACCAGCCGCCGGTTCGACCAGGCCGTGGCTGTTTCGTCTTGGTGGCCGGCGTTAACGACTATGCCGATCCCCGCATCCAGCTGTCCTACGCGGCATCGGATGCAAAGGACGTCGCACGCGCCTTCCGGGGCCAGCGGCAAGACAGACCCGCGTCCTGCAGGACGACGTCACGCCGGTGGCGGCGGCAAAGCCCAAATACGAACTGTCGCAGACCGCGCAGCTCCAGGTTTAGCCGAACGCGGGCGGAACCGTCGTGCGAAGCCTCTCCACAAAGACGGTGGTCACGGTGATCGAGAGCAAAAATGGGTGAGTCGCTGATTGCAACCGATCGCAAGCCGCTCGGCTACATCGCCACGAGGGACCTCGCTCCATCCAGTAGAAGCGTCAGTTGAAGGCATCACTCCGATCGGAGCACGCGACGCGGTGTAAGCAAGCGCCGAACTTTGATCCCTATCGCCTTCCAACATTGACCCCACACGTGATGAGCAATGGCCCAAGAAATTAGGCAGTGTTGGCCGGGGTGAACCTTCAGCCCCGATCGGGGTCAAACCGTGCGGCGAATAACACGCAGAATGGCTGCAAGGATTCGGTCGGGCGTTCGGCTCCAGTATTTCGGCTTTCAAGTCGACGATTAGGCCGGCGGGGAAATTCGATTCCGATACGGAGCGGTCAACAGCAATTGGAAAACCGCCCTTGCTGCCATGTACTGCGCAGCAGGCCTGCTCCGCTCGCTTCCAGTCAGAACAGAAATCCCTGACCGGTCTATAACGGACCATCGCCAGGCGCGGCCGCGCCTATAAATGGAAAGATCAAAGAGAGGAAAATCGCCAGCGATCATGGCGGGAACACCCTCAAACAGGCACATGGAAATAGACAGGATACATTACAAATCTGACAGAACAACTTTCGGCTAATGTCAGAGTTCCAAGGCTGCGTGCTTCTCGAAAATAGTTGAAGCTTAAAGCTTGGCGCTACTCGACGATCTCCGGTAGCGATTTATATAGAATGCGACCGATAATCGGCGTCGCGGATCCGGGATGCTTGCAGGACCCGAACTTGCCCCACCGAAAGCGTGAACTAAATGTCACCTTCCTCTACCGACAAGATCGCGCTCTTCATCGACGGAGCCAATCTCTACGCGACGGCGAAAACTCTGGGCTTCGACATCGATTACAAGCGCCTGCTGAAGGAATTTCAGAGCCGCGGGACACTGACGCGGGCGTTCTACTACACCGCGATCATTGAGGATCAGGAATACTCCTCGATCCGCCCCCTGATCGACTGGCTGGACTACAACGGCTACACGGTCGTGACCAAAGCGACCAAGGAGTTCATCGACGCCTCCGGCCGCCGTAAGGTCAAGGGCAACATGGACATCGAGCTCGCCGTGGACGCCATGGAGCTCGCCGAGCACATCGACCAGATGGTGCTGTTCTCGGGTGACGGCGACTTCCGCTCCCTGGTCGAGGCCGTTCAGCGCCGCGGCGTGCGGGTCACCGTGATTTCCACGATCGCCAGCCAGCCGCCGATGATCGCCGACGAGCTGCGCCGCCAGGCCGACGTCTTCACCGACCTCGTCGAGCTGCAGGCCAAGCTCGGCCGCGATCCGTCAGAGCGCCCCGCCTTGCGTGACCGTGAAGCGCGTGGACACATGCCAAAATTCTTGCAAGAGCCGAAAGGGAACGACCCTGCCGGCTAGACAGTTAAGGACCGCCCGCATCGGCGAATCTGGGCGGACGGACTTCAATAGAAGAGCATCACCGACATCCACGCCGCCAGCGACGCGCAGAGACCAATTCCAAGATAAGGCAATGCAAGGCGCATCGGGTTTCTCCTCCGAGACGCGAAATATGCCTTAGCTTCACATGTCGGCCGCCCAATGACTACGAATCTCCGGTTGTGCCGCCGCCGCTGCCGGGCGGCGACTTGCTGGTGCACTCGGAAGCAGGCGTATGCTCGACCCGGGCACCGGTTTGCTGCTGGTGAACCTGCTCCTCGGCGTACAAGAGCACCTTGCGCCGCGTATTCTGATCGGTCAGCTTCTGAAAAGCCCTGATCAACCGCAGCATTTGAAGATCTTCGGTGCCGTTCGCCATGGCAAAATCTCGCTAAAAAAGGTGGCATCTCCAATGGGAAAGTTATGCAACGGTTCACCCGGCGGAGGAACGTGGAACTTCGTCGAAGGTTAAGGTCTGCTGGCCATAGCCGCCGATGGCTGGCGGAGCGGCTCCGATCCACCTCTCCAAGACACCCCGGCCGGGGCCGTCTCTCCGGCAAGAGCTGTTCTCATGACATGCGTCACCAACGCGACGACCCCGGCTTGGTCTGCGAGAACAATTCCGCGCCTGCCCCTGTGGCGACGCCGGTGCGCGTCAAGGGCGGAATGCCGCGTATGCCCAATGGCTTTAAGGTCGAGACCGACAAGGTCCGCTGGCGGGTCCGGGTGTGAATTCGTGCCGGCGATCGCCTTGAGCGCAACGTAAGGGCAGCCAAATCATGACCGAAAAGAAAAGCGCGAAGAAGTGTAAGGCGTCCGCAAGGGAGAGCGCGTCAATCCTCCGTCCGCAAGCAACGGCGTTCGATACGGTTGCTATCTATCGCCCTTCCCTCAAGTTGCGTTCCTGCAATGCAAAATCCCAATTCGGTTTTGGTCTTGTTAGGGTTAGGGATCGCCTTGCTCGGTGTTTGGCTTTTTCTTGGGGCTGCTGAGCGTGTGGTGATCATAGGCGCCTCGCTACCGCTTTCCATCTGGTCGATCGGATTAGCAATGGGCCCCGCGCGTCGGGGTCCGCACCTAACCGCAGCGCGGCGCCTTATGGCCGCCGGCATCGCCCGACAGCCGGATCATATGTTGCACACAGCTTCTTAACCGGCCAGTTCAAAATGCGGGCTTGGAAAAGGGTCGTAGGATCTGCGCGATGTCGTACTGGTGGAGGGCCTGCCGACGGCTAGTCCCGGCGGCGCCCTGAGCCGGAGCCGCTAGGCAGACCTAGGTCGAGTGTTGAGACGCACCAAGGCGCCTCTGGCGACCGCCGTCAGCTCGCCCAAGGTGCTCTGACCAGCCGCGGCCGCTTGGATCAACTGTTCCGCGATGTACTTACGGCTCTCGTGATCGCCGCCACGCGGAAGTTCTCGGCACACCTCCTCAAAATGAGGTCCATGTTCGCACGCAACCGAGAGCTTATTTCGCCCATCACCTTGTTTCCCTCAAAGAAAAAAAGCACGCCAAAATGCCGCATCCACGGATGAGCACAACATGAAAGTTCCTGGAGGGTTAAAGCCGGCGGACGTGTGCGCCGACGGACAGAGGCTGCGGGTAGCGAGAGGGCCGGCGGGACGTCTCTCGGCGAAAGCTCGGGGGCTCCGTGAAAGTTGGCCGGCGAAACCGCTCCGAGACCCGAAAAGCCCTGCGGCTGATGCTGCCGTCGCAGACTAATACCTAATACCTATTTTGCCGGGTATTTGGATTTCCCTCGGCGGTAGAGATCAACAATCCGCATCCTTCAGCTTCCGATTGAGTATCGCTGGGCGGCTAAGTTTGGACAGCCGGTCGCGATTGTATGGCCGCCTTTGCAGCAAGCACATTCGACGTCCGCCATGCGCGAAGACCACTCTAGCGGCTGTTATAAGAAGCTCTGAAGCCGCCTCATGCCTCCCGCCTTTAGCCGCGCCGGAATTCAGGCGCCGAATTCCGCTGAAGTGGAGGCCTCGAACTTTCCGAGCCTCACCAGCGGCGCAAAGCATCGGCTGTCACTCCGACCTTACACGAAACGGCTGGCCAATTTTTTCTCGGATTAACACTGATTGGAATGGCCATATCGATCGGCTCAGTCGTCTACATCGTCATGCTGCGAAATCTGTTAAAGCTGGAAGCTCTCTGAGGATGTGGGGTATTCGCGTCGGTCGACGGCCGATTATCTCATCAGGGGAAATGTCAAGGTCGTCGTCGTGCCGCTTTCGTTACTTTCCTGGTTGATAGCGCCTCCTATCTGCCTGGCAAGCGAGGCGATCAACTTGAGCCCAGACCCATTCTGGTGGGCGCCTTGGATCCCATGTCCGTCATCTGAGACCGTCAAGCGGGCCTCGCCGTACCCGACCCCTCCAACCAATCGGACCCTGATGGTGCCGCGGCTGGTGCCAAACGCATGCTTGATGCTGTTCATCGCAGTCTCGTTCAAGATAAGCCCGACCGGCAACGCCCGATCAATGCTCAATTCGAGTTCGTCGCATTCAACGTCGAGTTCAACCTGATCAACCTGCTGGCGGATCGCGCTGCAAAGAGCCCGAATGTATTGGCCAAGCCTGACAACCTGACCTTCCTGTCGAGGGGCGAGCTGATCGTGCGCGAGAGAAATTGCGGTGATGCGATTTGCAACTTGGTCGAGGGCCCGGCGGGCCTCGGGGTCATTGTAACGGCGCTTCTGGATAGATATCGAGGATAGAACGAGCTGGAAATTGTTCTTCACACGATGCTGCATCTCGTTAAGCAAGACCTCGCGATTTTGCGCTTCAGCGAGAGCCTCTATCAGCCTAGCCTCTTGATCCGGCCGAGCCGTATAACGCAAAACAATAGCTATCAATGCAGCCGCCGCCGTTAGAAACTCAGTTGTATCCTCGCTGAAGTCGCGCGGCGTCGTGCTGTCTACTTCCAACACCCCCCATGCCGCGCCATCAATCAGAATCGGCACGTTGCTCAAGGAGACGATGCCGTGTTCCTTTAGGAAATCGGAGCGGAGGTAGTCATTGTCCTCACCAAATTCCTTGATGCTGACCGGCTCTGCTGTTTGGTAGGCTCGCCCTGGCGCAGAACGCAGGCCGATCGAGAACGTAGCTGCGCCGACCGCACCGTCCTTCCATCCGACACCGGCGAGAAGGAGGAGATCGGACGTCTCAGGACGGTATCGAAGGATCTTGACGTGATGAATCTCGACCGCGCGGGCGATCTGGACAACGATTTGGCCTAAAAATCGGTCAAAGTCGCCGGTCTCACCCGAAAGTCGTCCAATGTCGACCAGAATACGAATGTGACGCCGGAGCTTCTCCAGTACCCACTCCCCGCCTTGTTCACCGGACGCGCCCTTCATGATCCCTCAACGCTTATATCGAGGAAGGGTGCCGAAGACACGATCGCGCTGTCGGCTTAATTTGAGCAGCGAAGTTCGAACGGCACAGGTCAAGTTCATCTTGTTGGAACTGACGTACCTACTGTCCGTTTCGCAGTGCCCCGCGCGCATTGCACACCGACGACCAGCGCGGACTGATCGGGAAGCTCCGCAAGCTGAATAGGCCGCATCTTAACTTGTGACATGGCCGATTCGGTGAAAAGCTGGCCTATGCTTGAGTCCGTGCACGATCGCGCCCAACTTGCCATCGACGAAGCCTGCCAGCTGAGAGATCAGCGGCAAGAGCTTGTGCAAACGGCCGAGGTCGTGCGGAGTGCTTGCCGACTAGCCATTCTCGAAAGCGCTAGCATGCGCGCAGAACTCAGAGCTTATCGGAACGACAACGAGTAAGGCCGGCTTTATCGGCGGCCTCCATTTTATTCCAGCGCTGGATTGAGCCCGGCTCGCGGGACGCTATTGCGCTCCCGTTTGCGGCTGTGGACCTACTGAACCAACGTCAGAAGCCGCCCAGCATTCAATGTCACCGCTGCGGCGCGAATCTTAGGCTCTTCCACAGACTTTTCGAGGCTCGGCAGGGGCGGCACGGCTTACGTCCACAAGGCACGGGCGCTGCCCGACGCACTACCGGAGGTGGCCGTAATCCTTCTCGCAAAACCTATTTGGCGTACCAGATGATAGGGCCCTACCCAGAAGGTGGAAAGCTTCTTCCGGGGAGTTTCGGACCATTGAGATCGGACCTGCCGCGACAGCGAAGATGGATGTGACGAAGGCGCAACGGGACTCAGGACTAACCTGGCTTGTCCGGTTATCTGGGTTGGCCGGCCAACCCAGGACCTGTGAAGGAGGAGTTCGGATGGCAGCATCCCTTGAGATCGCAATCCTTCTCTATCAGGGGGTGACGGCGCTCGATGCGGTCGGCCCCTGGGAAGTGCTGTCGCGCCTCCCCGGTGCGAAGGTGCGGTTCGTCGGCAAGGAAGTCGGACCTGTCGTCGCGGAAGGCGGCAGGCTTCTGCTCGGAGCCACCCACTCGATCGCGGAGACAACCGCTCCAGACGTGGTGGTTGTTCCCGGAGGCTCGACAACGCCGGGCCAGATGGTCGACGACGAGGTCCTCGAGTGGCTGCGTAAGGTGCACCGGAGGGCCAGGTGGACCGCCTCGGTCTGCACCGGGGCATTGATCCTTGGCGCGGCGGGAATCCTGAAAGGGCAGCCCGCGACCACGCATTGGTACAAGATGGGCGTGCTCCGGACCATGGGTGCGAAGCCCAGGCCCGACGAGCGCGTCGTGCGCTCCGGGAAGGTCGTTACGGCGGCCGGCGTGTCGGCCGGCATCGACCTGGCGCTATGGCTGGCCGGCGAGATCGCCGGGGCCGAACAGGCTGAGGCTATTCAACTGGTTATCGAATACGATCCGCGTCCGCCCTTCGATGCCGGTCACATGAGCAAGGCCTCCAAAGAGGTACAGCGCCTGGCCAAAAAAATGATGGACGACAGCATCCCCGCCGACCAGCGCCGGCTCGTTCCCACGATCGCTTGGAATCGGTTCATCGACCTCATCCGCACAGGGCGATAGTGCCCCGACCGGAGGTGCCGGCGGGAAGTGCCTTACCGACGTTCGTCCCTGCGTAGGTGCGTCTCGGGCCGACGATTGGCGAATTGACTGCTCCCAGCCCATCGGTGAAATCTGCACCAGCATTTCTCCTGATTTTTGCTTGGTGCGATCGCAAGAAAAAGTGAACGCTTCGTCCTTTCCTCCGTTGAGGCGGGTGGCCTACCCGTCGTGAACTGCGGATGCCGTTTTGATAAAGAATGCGATAGGATGCACCTGAGCAACTCTCCCGGCCCCGCAGAAAGATCGACCATTCTTCTGGTGGAGGACGAAGATCTTCTCCGCGAGATGCTGGAGGAGACCTTAGTCGAGGCAGGTTATGGCGTCCTAAGCGCCGCATCCGGCGAGGCGGCGGCCGATCTGCTAGTCGGAGCGCCTCTGCCGCGGGCACTCGTCACCGACGTCAACCTGGGTCGCGCTGGGATCGATGGGTGGGCGCTCGCCCGCCTCGCACGGGAACACGATCCAAGCTGCGCGATCCTCTACGTCTCTGGCGGCAGCGCTCATCGCTGGGCCTCCAACGGCGTGCCGCGCAGCATCATCCTGCCCAAGCCCTTCGCGCCGGCGCAGTTGGTCGAGGCTCTGTCGGATCTCCTGATCCGGAACTCCTGATCCCTGCCCGCCCGAAAAAGGGTTCCGCTCAAGTTGACGCTAGGCTTGTCAAAAGAATGATAATCGCCTGAAGCGAAGGAGAATCGGGTGTCAGTCGAATTCCGCAACAACGTGCAGGTCCGCGGCCGAGGCGAGCGGGCCATGATGTTCGCTCATGGATTCGGATGCGACCAGAACATGTGGCGCTTCGTGGCGCCGGCCTTCGAGTCGGATTTCAGCACGGTGCTGTTCGACCACGTCGGAGCGGGACGCTCGGACCTCACCGCTTATGATCGCCAGAGGTATTCCAAATTGTCCGGCTATGCCGAGGACGTCGTCGAGATTGGGCAAGCGCTGGGGCTGAAGGGCGCGGTCTTCGTAGGGCACTCCGTCAGCGCAATGATCGGGGTCTTGGCCGCGGTCAAGGACCCCACGTTGTTCGAAAGCCTCATCCTTGTGGGGCCTTCGGCGCGCTACATCGACGATGGCGACTATTTCGGTGGCTTCAGCGCCCAGCAGATCGAAGAGCTTCTTTCGTTTCTGGAGGAGAATCACATGGGGTGGTCGGCGCAGATGGCGCCTGCCATCATGGGCAACCCGGAGCGGCCCGAACTTGGCGAGGAACTGACTAACAGCTTCTGCCGTACAGATCCCGCGATCGCCAAGGAATTTGCCCGGGTTACGTTCCTCTCCGACAACCGCGCCGACCTGGCCAAGGTCAAAGCGCGCACACTGATCGTCCAGTGCAGCGAAGACATCATCGCCGGACAACAGGTGGGTGCGTACGTCCAGCGCAACATTCCGAACAGCAAAATGGTCGTGCTGAAGGCGACCGGCCATTGTCCCAACCTGAGCGCGCCCGACGAAGTCGTGGCCTCCATCCGAGAATTCGTCTGAGTGAACAACAATCATCCCGCCGACAGCGATTTCGAAGACCTCTACGAAAACGCACCCTGCGGCTACCTGTCCGTTCGTCCGGACGGTCGCATCGATCGCGCCAATCGGACTTTGGCGGACTGGATGGGCTACCCACCCGATGACCTTCCCGGGATGCGGCTGAGCGACTTGCTCACCATGGCGGGACGCATATTCCTCGAGACCCATGTCGCGCCGCTGCTGCGCATGCAGGGCTTCTTCGACGAGTTCGCGCTCGATCTCCTGACCAAAAACGGAACGCGGCTGCCTGCGATCGCCAACGCCCGCGAGCGGCGTACCGACACAGACGCGCTTCTGTTCACCCGCCTCACGATCATGCGCGCGGCGGACCGGCGTCGCTACGAGCGCGAGCTCATCGACGCCCGCAAGCAAAGCGATGAGCTCAAAACTGTGCTCGAAGAACGTCTGCGCCAGGAGCGCGAGAACGCGGAGCTGCGTGAGCAGTTCATCGCCGTGCTCGGTCACGACTTACGCAATCCTCTCGCATCGATCGCAGCCGGTGCACGGCTGATGCTCAAGGCCAAGACTCCGGAAGACGCGCTGCGGCTCGAGGCCATGATGCAGAGCAGCGTGGGCCGCATGGCCAAGATGATCGAAAGCGTCATGGATCTGGCGCGCGGCCGCCTCGGAGGAGGCATCTCGCTGTCTAAGGCCATCACCGCCGTCGAACCCGTGCTGGACCAGGTTGTGGCCGAGTTGGTCGCGGCCCATCCGGAGCGCCGCATCGAGACCAATTTCGAGGTCGAGAGGCCGGTCTTCTGCGATCCGGCCCGCATCGCCCAGTTGTTCTCGAACCTGCTCGGCAACGCGATCAGCCACGGCGCGCCAGACCGGCCCGTGCGGGTCGAAGCTACCGCCAAAGCAGAGATGTTCGAACTCTCGGTGGCTAATGGAGGCGCGGCTATTCCGGAGGAGGCTCGCAAGCGCCTGTTTCAGCCGTTCTACCGAGGAAAGGCGCACGGCCCTTCGCAAGGACTGGGACTTGGTCTGTACATCGCGTCCGAAATAGCGAAGGCACACGGAGGTTCAATCAACGTTGACTCGACCGACACAGAAACCAAGTTCACGTTGCGAATGCCCCTTGGAGGCGATGGCTCGCTCCCGCCGCATTCCGCGCCATAAAGCGAGCGGTCTTCGGCGGGCATCGTTCACAAAATGTGATCGAGGCAGGGCGGCGAATCCAAGGCAGCAATCGGCGTGCATCGAGCATTAGGAACGCGCGCGGGCTTCTCGGCATCTTCCATTGCCATTTCGTCGTCACTGCCGCCTTTCAAAAATGAACGAGCGATTGTCGTGACTGGTTCTCATTACCTCAGGATTTATCGGCGGCGGGCGTGCGGGACTTTCTACCGAAGCTGTCAGGAGGAGAGGCGGAGAACGGGCTTGCGCCTGCTCCGCGGCTGGCTCACTGCGCAGCAGCGCGCACAGTTCGATCGGAAAGGCTATTTCGAAGTGGTCGGGTGCGATACGGGTACGCGCTATCGCATCCGTCGGGGCACGTCGGCCAATGTCCGCGAGATTGATGCATCCGGCCGGCTGGGAATGGGATGGTGCTTTGTACCGGTTGGCGAGCTCGTCGAGGGAGACGTGATGCTCGTGCAAAAGATAGCCTTCGAGACGAGCGAACTTGAGACGCTGGCGATCGCCAAGAACTTCTATGGATGGTGATTGTCGGCGGTCTGAGACGCTCCGTTCACCAGCGTATCGCCGATGCGTGGCGCAACCACGTTCCGTGTTCACTTGTGCACAAAGTGTCTAATCGTTAAATCACGGTTGCTGTACCAACGATCGCGCTACCCGCCAACAGCAGGAGTTGCGCCGTGGCCTACAACAAACCTTTCAATATTGCCATCATCGGAGCTGGCGCAACAAAGCTGTCGGTGGTCGCTCTCGATCTGGAAAATGCGGATGAAGCGTGCGCGCTTGCGAAGCGGATGGCTGAGATGACTGGGCGAACTGTCACCGTTCGCGATGCACATGGCGAGGTCCTCGGCATTTTTCCGGAAGCCAAGAAGAACTAGGAACAGCCAACGGCAATCGGTGTACCTGATGCCGACGCTCTTTCGACTCCAGTAATGAGGGCGCGCCCGTCCGGACGGGCATGGTGATGCATTGAACGAAGTCGACAGGGGTGAACAGCATTCTTGACGTAAGCGAGCCAGAGAGCACGCAAGGCGACGTACTTAAAGAGTCTCCGATCAGCAGCAGAGCCGAACTTCAATCGCGGCACCTTGCCAGCTTGAAAGCATCAGCTTCATTCCTCTCGCTCCGATGATGGGAGCGGGAGTCGGATTCATCAGCTATTGAGGAACCGTACTACGCAGCGCGATGCTGAAGAAGCCATCCGTGAAGAGCGCCACGCTATCGAAGTCCTCAACCGTACTGGTTCGGCCTTTCTTGCCGGCGATGGCATCAGGATTCCGTGCCGCGCGGGGCGTGTACTCATGGCATGGATGTCCGCTTCTGACGGCCGATCGGAAACGTCACATTGAGTCAGACCCTCACCGTGACCCGCAACGGACATTGTTCTCACCCCATACTTGAAGGGACGCCAATCGGCATTTAAAGAAGGCCGACCGGTCATCCCGGCAAGGCCGTGCACGCCGTCAGGATGGAGAAGCGTTTCCATTCTGGTGCAGATAAGCTGCATCAAATCCGCCCTCAATGAGGACTTTCTCGACGTCGATGAGCCTGACCATCTTATTCTGCAAATCAAGAACGCCATCTGCGCGCAGACCCTGAAGAACGCGATTGACGTGGACTACGCTCAACCCAAGCGCCTCCCCTAATTCGGATTGCGTAACAGGAAACTCGAACTCGTCATCGCCGACGAGTCCGACCGCCGCCAAGCGTTCGCGCATTTCGGCGAGAAGATGCGCCATACGGGCCGGTGCTTGGCGCACCGCGACGTTGACGATCCACTCTCGGAAGATTGCGGCATCGATCAGCGTCTCGCACCAGAAAGCGCGCGCGACTGCGGGCCGTTGCTCGATCAGCGCCGAAAGAGCGGAATGCTCGACGAAGCCCAGTGTCGCCGCAGATATTGTAGCGAGATCATGGTCCATGACCTTGAGAAAAAGGCTCTGTAGGTCCGGAATGTCTCCCGGAATGTGGAAGGACAGGATCTGACGCTTGCCGTTCTCGGCAATCTTAGACCGGCAGAGGAAGCCACTCTGGACCAAACAGCTACGTTTCGGGCAGTCGCCTTCGCGAATGACGTAAGTGTCCGCTGTCAACCGCCTTACATCGACGGGCAGCGCCTCAATCGCGGAGGCGTCCTCGTCGGACAGCCGAGTGTTCGCACGCAATCGTCGGATCAGGATTTCTGTGGGATGCATGATGAGTCTCCTGATGGCCGAGGGCAAGACCATCCGTTGAGGTCGGTTCACAGATGCAAAGAACACCTAATCCAAGTTGCAGGGCCAGGTGCAATTCGGACGCTACGACGAAAAGCCGAATCTCTCCGGAGTAAGGAACGAGTAACAGGTCCGAGCGGTCCTCATATCCTCTTATTCAGTTTAAGGAGATGAACTGACCGTGCGATTGCTTCCTGGCTGTACGCGACGAGTTCGGTTGTTGTCGAAAGCGTCTCCTTCGTGTGTTGAATACGTTCGGATGTATTCGTCATGCAGCGCACAATTTCCCGCCTAAGGCAGTCCATGCGCGCGTAGAAAGCGCTATTTTTGGCAAGTTTGATCCGATGCCGGGATGAACTCTGCCCGAATCAGGCCGCCTTGACCGTCGATGGAGGGATTCAGTTGATCTTGGGTGAATCGCGCCATAGAGCGCACTATTGGACTAGGGCGCGAGCACGACACTAAACTAGATCAAGGTCACGATTGTGCAATTGAGGTACAGGAGGCACCAAAAGTGTCGTCCGGCGTTCTCCCCGCGGAGGAAACCCATGGACAGCCCGCTAATCAGGAAACTGGAGCAGTTCGCGCCGTTCAGTGACGAAGACCGTCAATTGCTGAACCGTATTAGCTGTGAGCGGCAGCGACAGTATGGTCCGGGACAGGACATCATAAGGGAGGGGGAGCATTCTTCTGATATCCACCTCGTCATCACCGGCTTGGCATGCCGCTACAAACACCTTGAAGATGGCGCCCGTCAGATTATGGCGTTCCTGGTGCCCGGCGATCCCTGCGATTCGGAAATCTTCATCCTCGATGAAATGGATCACAGTATCGGGACATTAACGCCGAGCCTCGTCGCATCCATCTCCGGCGAAATCATGAAGGATCTCCTTCTCAATCGACCAAGCATCGCGCTGGCGTTCTGGTGGAACACCTTGCAGGACGAAGGCGTCCTGCGTGAACGCATCATCGATGTGGGCCGTCGCGACGCATACGCGCGAATCGCGTTTCTGACCTACGAAATATTCCTTCGGATGCGCGCCTTCGGAGTGGTGGACGACCAAAAGTTCGAATTTCCCGTGACTCAGACGGATCTGGCCGACGCGACCGGCCTCACACCAGTGTATGTGAACCGAATGCTGGGACGCCTCCGTCAGGAGAATCTGATCAGCATTGAGGGAAATACCTGGACGGTGTGTGATCCTGCCGGGCTGCGCAATGCGGCACGTTTCGAAAGCAATTATCTGCACCTCGATCGGGCAAAACGGGAGCCTGACAGCGAACCCGCCAAGCGAATGCGTGGGCTGATCTGATGTCTACTTTTCTGGATGCGCGGTCGTCTCCCGCTGAGGGCACTCCGATCAACCTGACGGAGATCGCGTCAGGTATGAGCTGGAGGGAAGCGTGCGAAACCTTGCGCGTTTGCTACAGGTCCGAAGCGTCTTCTCTCAGCATCCTGCCTTTTGACCGCGTTGAAAGCGGAGCACCCGACGACGGTTCCGCTGATGCCATCTATATTATCGTTTCGGGCTATGGGAGTTTGCGCCTGGACGGCAAAGAGATGGAATGCACGGCCGGCGATTTGCTGTTCATCCCGCGGGGCCACCCGCATCGCTTTGAACGCACGGATGGAGAGATCCGGATTTGGAAGATCAGTCTCGCCCGAGATTCTGCTGACAAGTCCTAGCTCGGTCACACATAGCCGTCGCGCCGCCTGCAGAGCGCTCGGCCTATCGAGTTCCGGTAATGCGCATCGCATCGTCCGCGCGTGGAGATTCCGACGCTGCAGCGGGCCAGCCTCTCGACGGCCTGGCGGAGATTATAGATTATGATGTCGCGCACCCGGCGTGCAGCGACCCTAGCCGGTCCGGGGGCTCCTCGCTTCACATGGCGAGACCAAGGTTTGTGCTTCGCGAGCGCGGCCGAGAGATAAGCCGAGTATATTCGACGATCTCGTCAGCCTCCCGAGCAGGGTGAGCGGCGTATCGAGCCCAAGCGCTTGGGCGGCCTTGAGGTTGACGATCAATTTCGAGCTTGTCGGATCGTTGGACCGGCAGATCGGCCGGCTTTTCACCTTTGAGGGTCCGGCCAGCATAGATCCCCGATTTGTTTGGTGGCGAAGCCTCCCAGGAGGCTCATCGAGCGGCGCCGACGCGCTTACCGTCGGCGCGGGTCCGAACTCCGCAGCTCTAGATTTGCAGGAGCCCAACATTTTAGCCTTGCCCTTCATGTCACCTCATTTGATAGCACTTGCGTTCGCCCTCCAGTTGCGGTTGAGTTAGCGTTTCAGGATTACAGGTCCAAATGGCCATCCATTTGATTGTGGCAAAAATTCTCAGAGACGAAGTTGCATCGCTTGGCATCCAGTCATCCGCCAAAGACTCGGAGGCGATCGCCGCTCGTATCTTTGAACGGATCACCGATCTTGAGTTAGAGCTGGCCGCGCGCAACTTCAACATCATCACGAGCCGCGAGCCGACGTGACGCGTCGAAGGGCTACGTCTGCTTACGATCCGCTACGGCGGAAGCTGGGAAGCATGCGGGGGCAAGCTGTTCGGCTGACATTTCCCGAAATCGAAGAGATTCTTGGAAGGCCTACCTGCCTCCGCGTATAAGTTCAGCGCGTGGTGGGGAAATGAAAGCTCGCGAAAAGCTGGTCACACGCAAGCTTTGGCGTGGCTGGACGCTGGGTTCACGGCCAGGGTATCTCTGAAGCAGCGAGCGGTTGAATTTCGTCAAACTGGTCCTTGCGCGCGCCCACCAGTCACGGATTCTTAGCGCGGGAGGACTCGCAATGATGACAAAAGTTCTGCGTGATGACCGTGCAGCAGGATAACTGCTTGGCTTAGTGCCTTAGAATTCGGTGGAGCATACGCTAAGCTCCTAGCCCGCATCTACTCGACCATTGAGTAGTGCGGGCCGAATTTGGATGCAATCAGCTGATCATGAACCTCCCTCGCCGCTCATGATCTACCCAAAACGCTTCAGCTTCAGCCCTCAAATCGCATCACTGTTCTATTCGAGCGAAATCGTTCGGACCTGTTTTGATGCGGGTGCCTGGCGGATAGATTTTTTCGAATTGGCCCGTAACCTCGTGGCGCTTCTGCTGCTGCTCTTAGCGGTAGGCTCTCGTGGCCGCTCGGTTCTCTCAGTCTTTGTCATGCTGCTAGCTAACGAGGAGGAAGACATACTGAAATTCTCTCTGAGCAGGCCTCGGAACAACGCGCGAGCAACAGTGCGTCTGGGTGGAAAAGATCGGCCGCGTGTGAACAAGGGCGCGTAACGCATGAAGCACGGACGCCATGGAGGTCCGCTATGCCCCTGATAGCGGCGCAAAAGCGAACGTCGCAGACTTTCCGCGTTGGGCCATTAGCAGCGATCGGAGTAGCTCAAGGGACGTGGCAATCTTATCCTTACACCGGCTTTTCTCCCGACCGACGACGATCCTTGAGCTAACTCACTATCCTCGCGAGCTTCCAGCGTTTGACAAGGGTGGGTTTGTTAGCTTCATGGCAAAACACGAAAGACGCATCTGTCCGCCCAATCAATTGCACACTTCTCTCATGCGGCCATTAATTCCAGCAGAGTTGCTCGTCGAGGGGTCCGCAACGAGCTTGCATCCATGACTGACGGGTCGGCAGCCAGCTTGGTTGCAAAGCATTTGACCGGATGACTGCTGCTTCATGGGTGCCGTCTCATCCTTCTTCCGTTCCGTATCCCGCTTCTTGATCTGTTCGCGCGTCGCAGCCGGTTTCTTGTCCTGAACCTTCTCGCATTCGTTGTCGTCATTAAGGCGAGAACCCGCGCGGCAGGTGATCTTGACGCACTCGTCGCCGTCCGCCTTGAAGCCGCGCTCACAGATCAGCGGGCAAACCCGGATCGGCTTGGCCTTGATCGCGTCGAGCGCCTCAAAGCTGGCAGACTTGCTGTCGAGCTTTGTCCCGGCATACTTGTTGAACGATGTCAGGGAGCGCTGCGATGACGCATTCCAATCACCGTCGGCTGCCGCTGTCAGACATCCGACCCGTCGCAGTTCTGACTGAAGCTGCTTCGCCGTCTCCTGAGAGGACAGGTTGGGCTGTGATGCTGCCGGAGCGAGGGTTGCGATCTTTTGTTCGCTCTCCACCTGCACCTTCTTATCCGCGGCCTGTTTGGCGGCCAACTCGGCGGCCGCCTTTTCGCCAGCGATCTTATCGGCGAGCGCCTTCTCAGCTACCTGCTTCTCAGCGAAGGCTTTCGAGACCGCGGCTTCCGCTTCCTTGCGCCGCTGCTCGGCAGCGGTTGCTTTCGCTTCCTCGGCCTGCCTAGCCTTCTCTGCCGCGAGCTTTGCAGTCTCGGCGGTCTTGGCTGCGGCCGCCGCTTTGTCCTGCTCGGCCTTGTTGGCGCGCTCGGCCGCAAGACGAGCCTTTTCGTCCTCGGCCTTTTTGGCCTTGTCCACAGCGGCCTCCCGCGCCTCTTCAGCCGCAATTCTGCTCAGTTGCCCCTTGGCGAGGCTGGCGTAAAAGCCGTCGGGATATTGAGCTAGGAAGGCCGCCCAGACCTCGCGCGAGCCTAACTGGAGCGCCAGCTCGTAGTCGCGGCGGATCGCGTCTTGTGGATTCGCCTGCGGCCCGACGGCGGCCGGCTTGGCCGGAATCAAAGGGACATCATCGCCGCCAAGCGAGCCATAAACATAAGGCTCCTGCTTGTAACCGGTATTCTTGAGGACATCGTCGCGGACGAAGCCGAACGCCTTGCGTAAATCTAGCCCCGGCGTAGGGAGACGCTCAACGAGGGCGGCGGCGAATGGGCTATTCTTGGAATCGCCGTCCGAGGCTGTCGATCCCGCCTTCGCTGCGAACGCGATCATAGTGTT
The DNA here is from genome assembly GCF_040548035.1 of Bradyrhizobium sp. LB8.2. Lineage (NCBI taxonomy): Bacteria > Pseudomonadati > Pseudomonadota > Alphaproteobacteria > Hyphomicrobiales > Nitrobacteraceae > Bradyrhizobium > Bradyrhizobium sp. LB8.2. Next base: position 414,548 of record NZ_JBEPQV010000002.1, read on the forward strand.
CGGGCTGGCCGGCTCGATCTTGGCGAGGCCACGACCGATCGCGCGCGAGGCAACGGTGCGCTTCATCGTCTTAGCAAAAGGGTTGTCTCGGCAGGCATCGAGGATCACAAGCCGTAACTGCTTGGCAGGCTCGACCGTCACCAGCACCCTGTCGAGTTGAAATGCTTCGTCATAGACGTCGGTATCAGTTTCCAGAACCGCATCCGTTGGAATGAGATAATTGTTCCCGTCCAGTTCGATGCCATGACCAGCGTAGTAGACGACGGCAACATCGGCATCGCGTGTACGACTGCCGAACTCACGTAGCGCCTTGCGCATCTCGACGACGCTAAGGTCCAACTTGACATCGACCAGGTCGAACCCGGCCTTCCTGAGCATGCCGCCAACCAACGCCGCATCGTTCGTCGGATTGGAAAGCCGGGGCACGCTCTTATAGGCGGAGTTTCCGATCACTAGCGCAACGCGGCGCTCGGCATGCGCCGAGCCGCAGGTCAGGATGAAAAAGAACAATGAAAACCAGCGAAACGCGCCCATCGTAGCCCCGAGCAATATGTGCGCAGCGTATGTACAGCCTGCCAAAACGCAAGCTTCTGTTTTGTGACGTTGATCACGCTTATGGTCTGGGTGGTTGTCCGAACGTCTGCAACGGGTCACAGGCTGGCTTCCGCACCGACTTCAGTTAAAGTCGGCTTATCTCCTGAAGGCAGATATACCGGCCCTGAAAAGCGAAGGTCGGCAACGGGGCACGAGCAGAAGTCGGATCTAAGGGGCCGCCAATGGGGCCCTTTATCATGCGATATTGCGCGTGGCGGGGACCCAGGTGATCCTGAGCGCCATGGAGAACGATGAACGCCGCGCCCGCGACGAGGCCAAAGAAGCTGTGCGGAAGATACGACTGGAGCCGGAACTGCTTAGGTCCGCCATCGCTGAGACGCGAAAGCGAATGGCGTTAATTCATCAGGCCCGGGAGCTCCGCTGTAGCTCGCGTTGATCGGCGGCATATTGCTCAGCGACTGGGCGAGCTTCAGCGGTACGTCGGACTTCCTCAGCGCTCCGCGCGAGATCGTCGTAGTTCTTAGCAACGGTGCGAAGAACATCCACGTTTCGGGATGGGCGCAGTTGTTTGCCTTGGCCCGCAATTCCTCGGCGCGGTCTCGCTAGTACTTCGGAGAGTGCATTTCCTCGATGCCCATGACCAATCCCCTAATTGAACCGGTCGTGCTATTAACGAATGTTAAGGTCAGCCTGTTCTGGACGCACGCCAAAATAGCGTAAAGGAAACTAGGCGACTGCTGAGCCGGCCTCAATCCGCGGACGGCAATACGGCCACGCAACGGGCGCGGTCCAAGATTTGAATAGGACGCCATCCACGTATTGCTTCGCTTGGGTAACGGCAGCGTCATCGTCTTCGCAATCGACGATAACCGGGGGGCCCTGAATGTGCCCATCTTTGTCAAACCGATAAAGGCGATATTCCGCCATAGCCGGGACTCATGCGCGCTGATGTGCGCATCCTCTACTCAGAGTTCCGTCCGAGGGGAATTCCTGTAGCCTGAATGAGAGGCCTGCAACGAAGGGGGCTTACTTCATTTTTCGAGACCCAATGCTGATGAAGTAGATCGGTTTGCCGGCTTCGTCCATTACCTCTAGCCTCCATTCTTCGCCCGGCCGAAACTTGCCATCGACGTCCCTGAACAGAGCGCCTGCGAAGGTCGTGGCCTCCCGCCATGCTGCTTCGTCATCCGGCAACTCTTCGCCTTGCTCGTCCTTGCTTGGCGCAACGTTGTGGACGTGGAAGAAATATCTCGGCATGCTCGAAGAATGCGAACCAGACGCGCCGGTTCCTATGGTGCCTCATGACGCCGGAAGAATACCTAAAACTGGCGGAGCGATACCGCGAGGCGTTTGAAACGGCCAAGAACGCCTTCACGCCACCACCTGGAAGCCATGGAACGTAGAACCTTGGCCGATCGCGAGCGGGCGTTGCTCAAGTCGGGCCGGCTTTCTGATGCCTTGGACAAGCTGGGCGATGGCGACAAAGCAAATAGGCCACTGCTGAAACCACGAGGCAACGTTAGAACTGATCGTCAACACGGAATTAGCGGGGTCATGGTCCGCTTTGGGTCTTTGTTGTGTAAAAACTGCATGACGCATACCGTCCTAGGCGAACTCAGGCTACCGCGGTCCGGTCAATTGGGCAATTTTTACGAGCCACTCGACCAGAACTCACCATGACGCAATGTCGAGGCTCCTTTTTAGGGCCCCCATGAACCGCAATGGGGCGCGCCAGCGCCCGTCACGCCCTCACCGCCGCCAGCAGCGGTTTCATCCCGACATTGTTCAGCACACTTGTCAGATTGTAGCCGATCACGCACAGCGCCGTCTCGGTCGCAACTTTCGGCAGCGTCATGCACAAGACGTGCGCCGCGCCCATGCGCATCTCCAGTGTGCCGAACGGATGCTCGACGGGTCTCGCGGCGTGCGCGCATGGCGTTTGGATTTTTGTCGAGCTGCGCCTGAGCGCGCTCGAGAACGTCGTCCTCATGCACCCATCGCCTGATACGGCGTTGCGGGCTCGGCGTGCACTTCGATTTGAGTGAACAGGTTTCAGAGGCGTTCGTCCAGAGTTGCGCGGCTTCTGGTCGTGTTCCTGGCTTGCGAGCAAGCCGATCTTGCGGCACACCTCGACGAAGAGCGCGCGGCCCCGCCGCTATGCCGAGCGGCGCTCGCGCGCAGTCCGCCGCCTTTTCCCGCGACGCCCCCCGCGATCATTGGTACGGAAGTTAGAGCCGGCAAGGGGTGGGAACTGGCTCGCCAGCGGTCGATCCATCAGATCATCAAGCGTGCGCCCCGGAACGGCAGCCGTCGGACGCTCCAAGGCGGCCAGGAAGGTTCTCCCCGCCTCCGTAATACGCCACGCGCCTGGCTCTCGCGTGACCAGCTTCTGGCCGAAGATGTTGATGGTTGATGGTGCCCGCTCTGCCAGAGCCTTCATCCGCTGCAACCACTCGGGGCCACTCGAATAGTACACGGCCAGATACTGCTTGACGGCATCGAGGCTGGCTTGACCGTCGGGCTGGCCGTCCAAAAGCTTGAGGATCGACACTGCTAAACTCACAGCACACCTGCCCCAACGCAACAACTTAAAATACTATACTAACTTACGCCGCATCCGAGAGCTGTCCAGAATCTTTAGCAAAGGCTCATTTCCCGCTGCGACCTCAACCGTGCCGGCTGGGTTTTTTCATCTGAATCAAAGGGGCCGCCTTTCGGCGACCCCTGCCGGTCGCAATCTTGTTCGGGATGAAATACCAGCCCCGGCATCCACATCATACCGGGCCAAGCCTAATGCGCTATCTCGGAGAACTACTGAGTGTAAGGCTGACCTATTTAAGGCCGCCAGCTTAAGTTTAATTCGGATTATTAGGATTTCGGTGCCGGACGCGTTTAGGCTTGGTGATGGGTCGACCTTGGTGCAAGCCAAGTAGATGCAGCAACGTTGTGCGCCCAGCGATCGCATCCGCAGAAGTGCGCCACGTCCCAACCAACGCGGTGTCGGCTGTGGGTTCGAAGGCGGCAGTCGGTACCGGAGGCGAGGACTTCTGCTCTACCCCCGACTCCAGACCTGCCGATGCACTCGCGCCAAGCGATCCCATCGTCCCGGCCTAACCGACGGCTGACCGCTCGCCGAGGAGTCGATGACATCGCGCGAGCGAGCGAATTGTCGGGGCAGGCGGCCAGGATATCAGCCGAAGTTGGAGCACTGTCCTAAGTCCCCTTTGCGAGACGAAAAGGGCCTTAGGCGGGCGGTGGCTAGGGCTTTCACGGGGAAGACAGTGCATTTCATGTCGGGACAGACGCGGGGATAAAAGGCGTCCTCGGATTCAAGATCCAAGCCGACTGTACTAATTTCGGAAAACGGTCGTTCGATTGGGACAGTACCGGGCAGCGGGTGCTGTTCCAATTGGGACACCCGAGAGATCGACAAGGACCGCGCACGTTCACATCGGCTAATGTTTGGCAATCAGGTCCACCCTTGAAAGCTGGCCTCTAAAGCCAGGTAATCGCAAACCTGCTTTGGTGTCCTGAAAAAGCCCCGGCCGCCCGGCCAGGAGACTTCTACCTATCGTCTTCCTCCGCAATATCCGTGAAGCTTCACCCGAGGCGTGAAGCTACGTTCAGCGATCTAGCGAGCTGCGAACCGGCTCGACGTCTTGAAACGAAAGGTCTGCCGCGCCGCCATGGCGCTTTGGTCATCAATACTCACGCAAAGTAGGCGAAACGGCGCGGCCGGTTTCGATGATATTTCCGGGCAATCACGGTTCCACGATACCGGTGTGACCCAGATGAACAATTCAATGTTAACAATTAATTCCTATCATTGAACAACTGTTTTTTTGACCATTAAGGCCCGCCAATGACGGCAATTTCTGCAGCCGATCTTATTGTCGAGTTGGATGCCACCATCGCTGGGAGCTCATCTGAACGTTGTGTTCGGATGCTTCGGCGCACCGTCGAGCTGCTTGTTGCCGGCAACGGCCGGTTGCAAGAGCCGCACCTTGACCTGCTCGACGACGTTCTTGTTCGTCTGATCGCTCGGATTGCCCCCTCCACACTTGTCGAGCTCAGTACAGCTCTTGCAGACCTGCGGACGGCTCCGAAAAAGACGTTGCGGCGGCTTGCCTCATGCGAAGACGCCGCGATCGCGGTTCCCGTTCTGCGCCAATCCCCGGCGCTGACGCCGGGGGATCTTATGGAGATCGCGGCGTCCAGCAGCGAGAGTCACCTCCTCGCCATTGCTGACAGGCACGAGATCGAAAATGCCGTGACCGACGTGCTGTTGCAGCGCGGCAGCAGCAAGGTTTGTCTGGCGATTATCGGAAATCCAGCGGCGGGATTTTCCGACGCCGGCTATTCCATCTTGATCGGCAAGGCCGAGCAGGATGACGAGATCACCAAGGCTCTGGCGTTGAGGCCAGGCACACCGGACATGGTTGTCCGCGCGCTGCTATCGGCATCTCCACGACCAGCAACCCTCACGAACGCCGACGCGCGTCCCTGCGCTTTTTCAGGGGCAACCACGTCCTCCGAAATGCCGGTGACGGTGAAGCGCCTTTGGGACACAGAGTACGCTGCTGCGAGGCCGGAGATCGTATCGCTGAACCGCGCCGGCAAGCTGAACGACTCGACCGTTAATCGGTTCGTGATCCGGAACGAGACCGCCAATCTGTACACTGCGCTGTCGGTGCTGTCCGGAGCACCCGTCGAGGTCGTCGAGCACGTAATGGCGGAGCCCGATTGCGAAGGCGTGGTGATGGCGTGTCGGGCGTCGCGCCTGAATTGGCAGACGACGCAGGCCATCCTCAACAATCGCGGCCCGCGCCTTTCACTGACCGAACGCGAACGAGCTCAGGAGCTGTTTGAAAAGCTTCATCTGTCGACCAGCCAATGGTCCGTTCGTTGGGGAGCAATCTCTGCGGGCGCCGACGATCGCACTGCAAAATCGAGAGCGGGCCGATGAAATTCGATGGTCGCAAGGCATCTCGGGTGCGGATGGACCACAGGCAGGCCGTCAACCTGATGGGCTCCGACGGCACTTGGCGGCGAAGCTGCGTCTTGCTCGACGTTTCGGACACCGGCGCCAAGATCGAGGTCGAAGGATCGCTCGACGTTCTCAAGGCCAAGGAGTTCTTCATGCTGCTGTCGTCCACGGGACTGGCCTATCGGCGCTGCGAGTTGGTCTGGATCGACGGAACCATCGCCGGGGTCCACTTCATCCACGCAGACGGCAAGAAAGTCCAAAAGACGACCAGCGACAGTGCCGCATCCAAATAGACTTGAGCCGAGCAGTCTCATCGAACTGTAATCTGATGCACTGATCGTGCAGACTCTGACGACAAGGCCCAATTCAGACCGGCACCCGGCAAATAGAGGCGCCTGCCATGTTGGTACATGTCCTGGCTGATACTTCCGATAAGCTCTTCGGGCTTTGCTCGGTCCTTGAAAGACAGTTCACTGTCGCGGGCGAGCGGCTCGACGTGGAAACAAAGCTACCGCACGCGCCTGCCGCCGTCGTGATCCGTGCCGACTTACGATTTGTCGAAAACATCGCCGCACTGAAAGCGAGAGCTCCGCGTCTCGCGAAGGCCGGCAAGCGGATCTTCCTCATCGAGCAAACCTCCCGCGTTTGCATCTCGCAGGCCTACGCGCTGGGCGCCACGCTCGTTTTGCCCGGCAAGATCGATCAGATCAAGCTCATGGCCGCGCTGTCCGATCCGGCGCGGAGCGCAACTAGTTCGACATGCGACATCTCGCAGCCTAATGATGCGGTCAAGGCCGCGGCCAACGCCATCACATCGTTGTTCACTTTAGTCACACTTGGAGAGCGGATTGACGTCGACGGCACCAAGGAGGCCGGCCGCATGATCACCAACCGGATTTCCGAGCACGGGCTATCCGAATGGCTGACCATGGTGCGGCGCCATCATGAGGGAACCTACCAACACTGCCTTCTCGTAACCGGCGTCGCGATCGATTTCGGCCTCAGTCTCGGCCTCCGCAAAAGCGACCTTGAACGGCTCTCTACCGCTGCGATGTTCCACGACATCGGAAAGGCCAGGATTCCCTTAGCGGTTCTGGACAAGCCGGGACGCCTTGATGACAACGAGCGCGCGCTGGTCGAGACCCATCCGGCAGCGGGTTATGACGTGCTGAAGGAGCACGGCTCTATCTCATCCGAAATACTCGACTCCGTCCGGCACCATCACGAGTATCTCGACGGCAGCGGCTATCCCGACGGCCTCTGCGCCGAGAACATCACGGACATTGTTCGCATCCTCACCATCTCGGATATTTTCGCGGCGCTGATCGAGCACCGGCAGTACAAGCCGACCATGCCCCGTAAGGCGGCCTACGACATTCTCTGCAGCATGAAAGGAAAGCTCGAGAAGGCGCTGGTCGTCTCGTTCAAGGAAGTTGCGCTAGCCAGATGAGATTGATGCACGGCGCGGTGGACCTCATCAGCTTCCCCGCAAATCACGAGAGAATCATAGCAAAGCGGCTTTCACTCTATCAGGGTCATTTGTTGAGCTAGGGTGAGCAAGAGCCAAGAGCCGAGGTCTGCTATGGGTCAATTGCGAACGCTAATCCATCGAATTGGACCTAAGTACGCCTCCACTCGTCCGAAAGCCGACGTAGGTTCAGAAGGTGACACGTTCGAAAGTGACCGGCCTCATCAACTGAGGAGGTCATCATGACCGCCGTCTCAAATGCCACAGAGAACGTCCAAAAGCGCGTCTCGTGGAACAAGGGTAAGATTGTTGACGCCAAGCCGCCACTCGGCCGAAGCACGTTTGCTCTATCCGGACGAAGCTCCAGGTTGAGGGACGATCCGCGATGTGGCGTCGTTCAACATCGCCATCGACAGCAAGCTTCGTGGCTGCGACGTGGTGGGTTTGAAAGTCGATGACGTGGCACCAAGCGGCTGCCGCCGATAGAGCAAGCGTCCTCCAAAAGAAAACTGGACGGCCGGTCAAGTTCGAACTTACAGAGTCTACCCGCCAAGCCATCGATGACTTCCTGAGGGCGACGGGCAAGAAGCCTGGCAACCGTCTGTTCACCGGCGTAGAGGCCTCGGGAGCAGCCTGCCCGCTCGGCAATATGTGCGGCTATTATTACCTGTCCGAAACGCATTCGCTTCGTCGAACAAAAGCGACCCTTATCTATCGGCGCACGGACAACCTGCGAGCCGTGCAGCTGCTTCTGGGGCACCAGAATCGAGAGCACCGTCCGATACCTAGGAATTGAAGTCGACGATGCGCTTGCAATAGCAGAGCAAGTCGACGTCTGAACTAACTGGGCAGAGCGGACATGCTCTGCCCTTTCTTGCAGCCGACTTCGGGCCACAAGCGGAAGACATGGGGCTGCACTTGATCGAACTCCACCGCATGCAGATAGTGGCTACATCGGTTCAATCTCTCCGGGGCGCCAAGTCTTGTTGAACCAAGGTTCAAGCGGACCGTAGAGGCGCAAGAGGGTGTTCCAGCCCTTCCCCGGGATGGTCTGCACCCAGTTTGATTCCTTGCCCGAGGGAGCCTTTGGTCCGAAATAAACGTCCACCGAACCATCCGTATTGACTAGCAATCCCTTGGTGAGACTGCCGACAGCCGGAGATTCTTGATCGGTTTGGAGCATCGAGCGTGTCTGGTTATCGTAGAGTGTGAACGACCAAAATCCTTGGCCGGAATGTTGGGCGGCATGTGCAGCCTGTACGTTTTGCTGCCGTCCAAGGGGTCGCCCTTTGTATCCACAAAAGCACCGGCGTACTGCGAACCCTCACCAACCATCTTCATCGTCATCGCCGGCGTCACGCCGGTGGCATAGAAGAAGAACATGTTTTTTGCGTCGAGATTGACCGCTCCGTCCTGTTCAAATTTATAGCTGCCGCCAACGAAAGGTGTCACCCACGCGCTGTTCGGATAGAAGTAGGCATCTTTCATCCGGGTTCTGTAAGTAACTGAGCGCGCTGTTGCGTCGCCCACCGCCGCTGCTTCGGTAAGTATCTTTTTTAGTCGGACATCGGGGGCGAATGGCTTACCCTTTTCGATGCCAATGGCAGCGAACAAGCCCAGCGTGTCGGGGTCCAACGCATCAATAGGTTCATCCTGAATGACGCGATTGACGAACTCGAACAGCGAATAATCGCCGGGACCAATCGTGTTGAAAGCCTTGCCAGAGATGTCCACGAACTTCATCGGAGGTGGGTTGGCCGCCTGGCTGAGGGAATAAACTTTCAGGTTCTTCTTTACGTTATCCACGCCGGGCTTGGGATCGCCGTCCCTCAAGAAGGTGCGGAAGAACAGCAGGTTTCCAATTGTGCGCGGACGCGCCACAAAATACCCATCAGGGACCGCGCCCGTGTAGCCGGGCGGCAGCAACAGGTACTTGCCTCCTTTACCTTTATCTGGACCAGTGATGCCAACATCGCTAACCCATCGGAACCAGGCGTCATCGATCGGGCCAAGTACCTCTGGCGGAATCTCCACGACCAGCGGACCATCCTTCGTGCTCAGATAGAGCAAAGTGTAGGGTGTGGTTGTATTGGCGGTCAGGAACAGCGACTTGGCGTTCAAAAGTTGCTCTGAGATCAAAACGGTCTGATTGACGGATCCAAACTCGGCGAAGCCTTTAAGAAACGCTTCAATCGAAACGGCGGGCAACGCAGCAAGGTATGCTTGAACGCCGCGTTGAAAATCGAGGTTGTCGTAGACCTTCGCCGCTGTAGCTTCGTCGGGGAAGCCGTCAGTAAATTTGAGCGTACCGATCCGCGTTTCGACCGTGTTCGGCGTTACGAGGTACGGAGGTGTTTCGGTGGTCATCTTCATCTTGGGCGACCGTGCGTGCGCCAGCGCAGCTGCGGACAAAAAAAGCAAAGTGACGGCTCCGAACTTCAACGCACTGCGAAAGTTCATGTTGGGCACTCCGCGAAGGTGAGATTTGCTACGACTAAGGCGCGATTTCCCACAAAACTGAAGTGGCGACCCCGGCGCCTCAATCAATGAGTGTAGCAAAGACGCGCGCTCGCACAATGCGATTTCGGCGGCGGCAATGTCCGGTTCGGGCCACGACCGGACCTTCCTTGCGGTAAATGACCGATCAACTGCTCGGTCATCGTCGCACGATCTGGATTACCAATTCGGACAAGGGCTTCGCCCCATCTAAAGGAGTTACAGGGGCGGAGCACGCGGCTTATTTGCCGTTGGTGGGAAATGTTGGGCCACCCGCGGGTTGTTAAGGCAGGAGATAACGACGGAGGAAGCGCATGAAGATATTATCGGCTGTAATCGTCGCCTCTGCCCTGGCCGCAGGCCCCGCCATGGCCCAGCAAGCGGTACCCAACCAGAATTTGCAAACCGAGACAGATAAGGGCGTAAAGACACACAACTCTGGCGCGTCTGGAAACGTCGGAAGTCAGGAGTCCCCTGGCGCCGCAGCGCACCCGCCTGGGCAACCTGGCCTAGGTGGTGCTGCAGCCGCCACTAGTGCGCACAACTCAGGCGCCGGCATCAGCGGTGCGCCCGGCGGTAAGAGCGGACCGCCCCCCGGGCAAGGCACTGTCGGCTCAGCGGGTGACCCTACTGTGCAACAGCAGGATCCGACTAACATCAAGGGACTTCCAGGAAACAAGAGCGGCCCGCCTGTGAAACGTTAAACAATCGCTTTGGCAAACTCAGGGCTTGGATCGAGCGCAGTACCGCCTTTGCCCTGAGTGATGTGCGCACCATGAACCGCCCCTGCCGCTCTGCTGATGAATGCTCTGCTGATGAATAGGGATGATGCGACGCGCGGCGGGCCTGAGCGACAGCAGCAGGCGACATGAGTAGTAGCCACACCTGGTCAGATCCTCGCCGCCGAGCGCAATGATATCGAAGGCCTAAAGGTGCACCTCCGCGTCGTGCTTGCATGAATGCAGCGCGTTGAATTCGGAGACGCCGTTTACGCCGAGCACCGCGGCCTCGCCGTCGATCACGAAGAGCTGCACGCGGTTCTTCAGGGGGCTTTTTGGAGCCCTCCGGCCTAGGGGATGTACTTATCAGCGGCTTGCCGCCTGCGGTCCGGTTTACCGCCAACAGCGGCCGAGGGCGGATAGGCTCCGAGGTCACAATGGGCCACGAGCAGAAGTGCGACAAAAGGGGCCGCCAACTAAAGCCCCTTTATCATGGGATATTGCGGGTGGCTGGTATCGACCTCATCCTGCGCGCATGGAAAACGATGACGCCGCGCTAGCGACGAGGAAGCTGTGCGGAAGATCTGGAGGCGGAACTGCTTAGGTCTGCCATCGCTGAAACGCGGGAGCGGATGGACGAAAGCCGCCGACTTCTCGCGCGGGCCTCGGAAGCACATTGACGAGGCGTTAATTCATCTGGCCGCGGAGCTTCCGTTCTAGCTCGCGCTGATCGTCGGCACATTCCTCAGCTACCAGGCGAGCTTCAGCGGTACGTCGGATTCCTCAGCGCTCCGCGCGAGACCGTCGTAGCTCTTAGAAACGATGCGAAGAGCATCCCGCGTTTCAGGATATGCGCAGTTGTTTGCCTTGGCGCGTAATTCCTCCGCGCGATCCCGCCAGTACTTCGGAGAGTGCATTCTCGCGATGCCCATGACCAATCCCCTTGATTGGATCGTTCATTTTCATTGATGGACGTTCAGGCCAGCTTGTTCCGGGACGCAAGCGAAAATAGCATAGAGCAAACTAGGCCGCTGCTGAATTAAGCTACGCCACCGCGCTCGGAAAGAGGCGAGTACCGGGGCAGCGAGTGAGAACAAGTCGGCAACGAGAACGGATTGCGAACCGCGGCTGCGCCACATCAAGATCCTCTTTGGTCAAAAAGCCGTCATCGACCTTGTATCGCCGGACGTTTAACCACGAAGCGGACGTTGATTGCGGACCGAAAGAGGCCGGTTACAGTAACTGGACGCCTCGCGAAATGCGGCCAGTTCGTGAGCAAATGTGAAGCGAAGCAAAACGCTCGCGGCGCCGTCGGTCGTCGATACTGATGAAAGGTGAGTGTCAATGACTGTTTTCTCCGGCTCGGTATTCGCGATGGACGTTGACGGCAAAGCTATCTTCGCGTTCGAGGCAAAGAATTTCCGGGAAGCCTTCGAGTTGTGCAAAGAGGAGTGGGTTCGTGATGACTTGACCACGATTACATCGAACGGCCTCCCGCTTTGCTCCTCGACGGCCAAGTTGACAGTTCGCAGAGCTGACGAAGCCGAGATTGTCATCTATCGAAATGCTGCTAACCAAGCTCAGACCGAAGACTTGGTCTTAGCATATCTTGTCGAGTTAGATCGAGCGTAGCGACCTTCCCTGTGTCGCGCCTTCTAAGAAGAGAGGGACATCCATCTGCTACTTCTGCTCTGGGTCAAAATGAGAAGAACTCAGGTTGAGCAAATCTGGCCTGCAATGGCGGTATGAGCGGACCTCCGCCAGACAAGGAGCAACTTCGCTGATGGGCCAAAAGGCCGCCATGCCCGCCAAATGCAGTTTGTCCTTTATCGACCCCGGGCGACGTCCGAGTCCGTATCGTGTCGTATCAGCGCCGATATCCTGATGCTAGATTTCACAACGGCAGGGAGCACCTGCTTCCTGCTTCATACCGAACAGGAGAACGACATTCCCGATAGCGTCTACAAGGTCATTGAACTGATCGGTACCAGCACCGACTCATGGGAGAAGGCGGCCGCCAATGCGGTCGAGCAAGCTGCAAAATCTCTCCGAGATCTTCGCATTGCAGAGGTCGTCAAGCTCGATATGCAACTGGATGACAAGGGAAAAGTCGAGGCCTATCGCGCCAAGCTCAACGTATCGTTCAAATTCGAGGGCTCCTGAGCCTCGGCACCTCGCCCCCACTTGCGGGGCGAGGATGGCTCATTGGAAAAGGGGCGTTGCGCGGTCCGCCCAACCGGACGCTGTGGCCCATCCCGGAAGTTGGCCCTAGTCCAACTGGGACCGATATGCTTTGATGCGAGCGGGCGTGTGGCGCGTGGTGGCCCCATGTACATGGTCATTCGCAAGTACACCAAGGTTCGTTCGGTAGCGGACGCCGCTCGTCGCGCCAAGAGCGGCGTCGGTGAGATCCTAAGGCAATCGCAGGGATTCAGATCTTACCATGTGCTGGATGCGGGCGACGGTGTCGGTATCGCCGTGATGATATTTGACGACCGCGAAAGCGCCAACGCAGCGAATGCCAAGATACTGGCGTTTGTTCAGGCGAGTCTACATGACCTTGATCTTGGGGTTCCCGAAGTTACCACCGGCGAGGTTTTGGTGAACATAGAGCTGGAGGGTCTTCAGGTATAAAGTAGCGGCAAACGTCACCACTGGCGTGGCGGGTGCCGCGCCTTGCTCTTGTAATCGACCTGATGTCACCCTCGCGTTTGCACGCTCGCGTCCTGGACATGCGCGTGCCGCCCGCCAGGAATATTCGACGGGCGTGCTTTTCGAGGAGCAGTAACGACATGAAGCAACACACCTCCGAAGCATTTTCCACCACAGCGATCGGCTGGACACCGCTCATGCTTGTGGGCACCGCGATGCCGCCCCGGGATCCCGATGAAGACGAGGAGGACGAAGACGAGGAGGACGAAGACGACGATGAGGAAGATGATGCTGACGAACCGGCGGTCGTGCGCGAGCCGGACGAAGACTAGACTAGCCCGTGTCTGGCAGTCGGCGCTATAGTATCTGCCATGGGCTGGGGATGCGAAAGACATAGCGCTTCTCAAAAAGCTCTGGTCCGCAGGACAGAGCGCGGCGCAGATTGCGCGCCGTCTCGGGTGCAGTCGTAACGCGGTCTGCGGCATGCTGACCCGACTGAGCCTGAAGCGCGGCCACAAGTCGCCCACAGCACGGCCCAAGATAAGGCCGGCCCCCAAGCTGAGACCGACGTCGTCGGCAGCCTGCGCCCGTTCAGTCGCACAGAAGGTGTCGTTGAGGACAGCAGAGAGGGAGCAGCCCAAGGAATTCACCAGGCAGCAGCTTTACGCCATTCTGGCTGAGGCGGTCAGAAACACTGGCTAAGAGCTCACCACGAACGTCCTTGCGCTCCCGTCAGTGTCTGGCCCAGTTCGAGGGGTTCGGCTGTTGTGTACCTTCCCAAGCCTTCGTCTACTTCGGGGCCACAAACGGACTCATGCACCGCAGGAAGAGCTATTCGATTACCTCGTCCGCGCGGACGAGGAGCGAGGGCGGCACAGTGAGCCCAAGCGCCTTCGCAGTCTTGATGTTGATGACCAATTCGAATTTGGTCGGCTGCTCCACCGGAAGGTCGGCAGGCTTCGCGCCATGGAAGATCCTGTCGACGAAGGCGGCGGACCGACGATAATAGTCTTCGGAACTGGCTCCGTAGGTTAGAAAGAAGCCCGCCTCCGCGTACTCTCTCTGGAGAGAGGCGGCTGGCAGCCGATTTTCAATGGCCATGTCCGCAATCTGGTCGCGATAGTTGAACAGCACAGTATCTCCCTGCATGACGAACGCCTGCGCGCGCTTCCTCACCATTAGTGCAAACGCTTGTTCAAATGCGTCCGGCCCGCTGGCTTCGGTAGGAATAATCGTCAACCCCAGCGCCTCGGCGGCCCCTCTAATCGCCGTCTGCCGGTTGCGAGTAGCCACAACGTCCGGATTGAACAGGATGCCCAGACGCGAGAGGTCGGGCAAAGCTTCCTTCAGCAACTCAAACCGTTTGCCCAAAATCTCGCCGCCCGCATCCGCGACGACGCCAGTGACGTTGCCGCCGGGGCGCGCCAGGCTGGCGACAAGCCCGGTAGCGACTGGATCGATAGCGCTGGTCATCACGATTGGAATGGCTGTGGTCGCCTTCATGGCCGCAACCACGCTCGGATTGCCTCCGGTGGCCATGATGATGTCCAAACCAAGCCCGACCAACTCCGCCGCAAACCCGGACAGACGTCCCATATCGCCGTTTGCGAAGCGATACTCGATGATGACATTCTCGCCGACGTGGTAGCCGAGGCTCCGCAGGCCTTGCTCGAACGCTTCAGTATAGCGGATCGTTCGCTCCCGAAACGAGATCGAGAGGTATCCCACCCGGTAGACCCGCCTTGCCGGTTGCTGCGCGCGCGGCAAGTGGCCACGTTGCTGCCGTGCCGCCGAATAGCGTGATGAACTCGCGCCGTCGCATGTATTCCCCCTTAGGGAAACCTCTTCGACGCCTCAATCCTAACACTTTGCGACGGGCGGCAGGTGAGAAACGACAGCCAAATCGATCGCAGACGCTGCGACCCAATGTCCGTTCCGGGTCCAAAAGCGGCCAATCGGCTATCCGTCGTGGCGCCCATTTTTGTTTGAAAAAACTTCGTTCGCCTCTTCAAAGCGGCGGACGGCGCGCTCAAGATCGAACCGTCCTTCAGGAGGGTTTCCGGATCCCACTCGCTTCTATGCGTGGGGTCGAGAATCGCCCCCATACACATGAATCGCGCCCGTCAGGCGGGAATGCCAATGTGTGCCGCCTTGGTATTGCATTTCGCCAAAGGCGCCTGAGTCGTCTCGTGACGAGCCGTTTCAGGTCATTTCCGCCGACCCAATCGATGCCGGCCCGGCCTGATGTCCGCGAAAGAAGCCTTATGCAAGCTCTGCCCGATTGCCGGAAAATTCAGTTCGGGTATGCTTTGCCGGTTAACCCGCGCCAGTTTGCTTTTCCCAGAATAAGTACGACACAGGAGGTAGCATGGGCCACAGATATCAAACCATCCTTGAGACGGTTGGCCATACACCCGTCGTGCGGATCAATCGTCTCGCTCCCACGGGAGTCAATTTGTTCGTGAAGGTTGAGGCCTTCAATCCGCTCGGCTCGGTCAAGGATCGGCTGGCTCTGGGCGTGATCGAAGCCGCAGAGAAATCCGGGGAGCTGAAACCTGGTCAAACCGTCATCGAGGCGACCAGCGGCAACACGGGAATCGGACTTGCGATGGTTTGCGCCGCCAAGGGGTACCCGCTGGTGGTCACAATGGCCGAGCCCTTCAGCATCGAGCGCCGCAAGCTCATGCGATTTCTGGGTGCGAAGGTCATCGTGACGCCTGCGGCCGATCGGGCCGTTGGAATGATCAACAAAACGATCGAGCTTGCCAAAACGCACGGCTGGTTCATGACGCGGCAATTCGAGAACGAAGCCAATCCCGACTTCCACTCCAAAACCACGGCGCTCGAGATTCTGGACGATTTCGCAGGAGAACGACTGGACTATTGGGTCACCGGTTACGGAACCGGCGGCACACTGAAGGGTGTTGCGCGGGTGCTCGCTAAGGAGCGCCCCGAAACCAAGATCATCGTCTGCGAGCCCGAAGAAGCACAGCTCTTGGGCAGCGGTATCGAGCAGCAGCGGAACCCGGATGGCACGCCGGCGGCGCCACATCCGGATTTCAAGCCGCATCCAATGCAGGGCTGGACACCTGATTTCATTCCGAAGCTGACCGGGGACGCCGTTATGATGAAGGTCATCAATCAGATTCTGCCGATTCCCGGCCCCGATGCTATTCGATGCAGCAAGGAGCTTGCGACCAAGGAAGGCATCTTTGTCGGCATCACCTCGGGCGCAACCATGGCGGGTGCGCTGAAGGTCGCAGCCCAAGCAGAGAAGGGCGCAAATATTCTTTGCATGCTGCCTGACACCGGTGAACGTTATCTTAGCACGCCACTCTTCGCGGATGTCTCTGCCGACATGAACGAGGAAGAGCTCAAGATATCGCGCTCCACGCCGACTGCTCAGTTCAAGCCATAGTTGTTCGGGACGCAATCCTGCACTGAATCAGCTGAAAGTGGACATCACCGCATGACTTGGTTGGATCAAAAGCCGCCGTAGTACGGTGTCTGCGACATGTCCGGTGTACTGCTGATCGCGACTGAATGGCGGAGATCGTAGGACGTCTTAAATGGGCCAAACGCAGACGTTTCGTGCTTTTCTCGCACAGATTGCTATCATGACACGGCGCCAGACCTTCGGTATCGTCCCTTAGCGAGAAACCTTGAAATTTCGGAGGGTGAGAGGATGCCATCTTTCCGAAACCCCGCCGTTCAGTGAGTTCATTGATGCTGGCGACCACGATCTCGTCGGCTCGCTTTAAGTCGTCCATGCGAGCGGGTCGGCACACGACAGCCATTTTCGAGTCCTCCTTCGGGATCAGCACGCCAGACCAACTATAGAACCGGGCCGCAGCGTAGCGGCCTTCCACTGACATCCTGAACCAAGATGAGAGGGACGAAATGCCCTCACCTGGATCAGGCCAGCGGCCGGATGTTCTGATTCATGCGGAAGAAATTGTTCGGATCATACTTAGCCTTGATCTGCTGCAGACGCCGGTAGTTCGGTCCATATGCGGCAGCGACGGGATCGCCCACCTCGTCATCGTCGAGATAGTTGACATACCGACCGGAGGAGAAGAAGGGTCGCATGCCTTCGTAGATTTCGCGTGCCCAGGAGATGCATTGCCTCGTATCGTCCGGCTGCATCCATTGCGCGAGCACCAGGAAGTTGTAGCCTTCTTGCCGATGCGGAAACGCCGTATCCCTTGCATCGACACGGGCCGCCGCGCCGTGGATGTGCTCGAGAAGCAGCTGCCCCATGGGTGTCGGGCAGCGCGCGAAACATTCGATCATGGTCGCAATCGCACCATCACTCAGCTCACTGAGGAAATTGGACTTCCAATAGTTGAGGGCGCCTCTGGGGTAGTTGGCATCGAGCATGCTGTTGAGCTGGCAATAGGGCATCGGCCCGATTGCGTCCAAGATCGGAGCCCCGAATTGTTTCAGCGGCTGCACGGCTCGTTCGGCTTCCGCTGCCGGACCGCAATGGCTGGTGACCAAGGCAGCTACCTCTGCGCCGGACCCGTCGGGCGCATGCGTCAGGGTTGCGAACAGCGTGTGCTCGTCCGGTAGCGATCGCGTGCTGGCCCGGAAGAATTCGAGCACGTCACGGGAGCGATCGATAGAGTAGACGATGGGGCCGCCGGTAATGATTGGCCCTACTGCATGAAGGTCGTATTCGAGACTGGTGGCAATCCCGAAGTTTCCGCCGCCGCCGCGGATGGCCCAGAACAGATCGGGTTCCTCTTGCTTGCTGACCTGCAAGACCTTGCCATCGGCGGTGACGAGTTCGACAGCGCGCAAATTATCCAATGCCAGGCCGTACTTGCCCATCAGCCAGCCGAGTCCTCCGCCGAGGGTCAATCCGGCGATACCCGTGGTCGAGACCACACCTCCGGTGACCGCGAGGCCGTGAAGTTGCGTCTCGCGATTGACATCGCCCCAAGTCGCCCCGCCCTGCGCGCGTACGGTTTTGCCGACAGCATCGACATGGACGCCCCTCATTGGGGACAGGTCGATCATTATCCCGCCGTCGATGGTCGCGCGTCCCGCGACGTTATGGCCGCCGCCACGAACCGCGACCTTGAGGCCGAGCTTGATCACAAGAGCGACGGCGTCTACGACGTCGGCCACACTGCGGCATCTGGCAATCAACGCTGGCCGTTTGTCGACCAACCCGTTGTGGACCTTTCTCGCCTCCTCGTAGCCCTCGTCCGTTGGCTTGAGCAGTTGTCCTCCGAAGGAGGCGCTAAGGTCGGCGGCGGCGCTCGCGACAGATGTGATGGACGACATGACACGGTCTCCTCAATTCAACCGGCTATATCTTCAATCGGCGGCCCTCTCGGAGCAAACCCGAAGAATTCAGGTGAAGATGAATTGGTTTCATCTAGACTAGCCGCATGCACAAGCTGCCGCCCCTGGTCGAGCTCCGCGCTTTTGAAGCTGCCGCCCGCCATCTGAGCTTCAAGAAGGCCGCGGCAGAACTCGGCGTGACGCCAACCGCGATCAGCCATCAAATCGTGCTGCTTGAGCAGTATTGTGGCCGCGCTCTGTTTCGCCGCAGACCGCGACCTCTTTCGCTCACCGATGCCGGAGCGCGGCTGTTTCCCGCCATTCGCGGCGGCCTTGAGGTGTTTGCCGCCGCAATCGCGGCCGTCAGGCGGGATACCGACCAACAGCCTCTTCGGGTGACGACAACGAATGCTTTCGCCAGCCGCTGGCTCGTGCCCCGCCTGCCCGCGTGGCGGAAGTTGCATCCCGATGTGCCGCTGGAAGTCATCGGCACGGACACCGTGCTCGATCTGCACGCCGGCGATGGCGATGTCGCCATTCGTTATGCGACTAGCCGAGTATGATCTCTTCAGCGATACATTCTGGCCCGTCTGCAATCCGCGTTTGCTTTCAACGGGACGCCTGAAGAGACCAGTCGACCTCGCAAACCACGTTCTGATTCACTCCTATTGGTCGCCGGCCGATCGTGAGCCGCCCACATGGCAGAGATGGTTTGCCGTGGCCCAGCGCAGGTGGCGCGAAGTGCCCCAATTCAAGGATATGCAGCACTTGAGTTTCCGGGAGGAACTGCACGCCATCGAGGCGGTGATCGCAGGGCAGGGAGTCGGGATTTTCAGTGATGTGCTCGTCGCAAACGAACTCGCCGCCGGTACGCTCGTGAAAGCGTTCAAGTTGAGCTTGTCTGGCTATAGTTTCCATGTGGTCAGTAGGCCAAGCCATCCGCGCGCGAAGACCATCCGAACCTTCTCAGAGTGGTTGCAGTCAAATGCTTAATCCGCTTCTTCTGCGCCTTCGAAATGTTTGCTCGGCGTCAGAATGCGAAGAACTCAGCGTGGGCAAATCTCGTCCGCTGTGCCCGGCTAAGCGGACCTCGATAAGGCGTGCGCCGACTTCGCTTCCGGGTTCATAAGCAGTCATTGCGAGTTTGGATCGGTGTTTGAATGCACCGACCCGCACTGAATGAAACGGTGCGAGCGAGAGCAAGTGCGGTGCGCGAGAACCCGGTTGTGCGTTGGACCCGGGGTAGCCTGGATGACCCACATTGGCGCGGAGTCGTGGCGGCGCCAGCGTGGACCGGCGATGCGCAGATGCGGAGGAACAAATGTGAGCCGGCGAGGAGCTGAACAAACTGCATCACTTCAACCGATCGAGGAGCGCCTTTGCGTCTTTCAGGTCCGAAGTACCTAACCCCTCGGTGAACCAATTGTAAATTGGCGCGAGAATATCGCGTGCCTTCCGTTCATGGTGTTCGGCTATTACCCGGGCTAACGCTGTGGCGGAACGGAGCTCAAAAAGTCTAGCTTCCTGCTGGCGGGCCATTTCTATGGCCTTGGCCAGGCATTCTTCTACCATGTCAGTAGGTGCGCCCTCGCACTGAAGCAACAAAGCGTCCAGCCGATCCATTTCCGCCGCGAGATAGTTTTCGCCAAAACTCGCGCAATGCGCTCGCGCGGCTGACAAATAGGACCGCGCCGCCACGGCGTGACCTTGCAGGAGAAAACTCTCCGCCAAGCAGATCTCGGCGTGGGTGGTGTGCAGGACGGCTCCGGTTTCGTACCATCGCCTCACGCCCTGTCGCAGGAGATTCAGGCCGCCCTCGAAATCGCCGAGCTGATGAATTGCCCAGCCTTTGCATCGCTCACCGAGAGCCAGCCATTGGGGCATGCGGTGCTCGCGCGCCGTCTCAATGGCTTCCGATGCGAAGCGGGCCGTTGCCGCAGGCTCGTGCTGCGACTGAGAAACGTGCGCGGCAACGCCGAGCGCCCAGGCAAGGCTGTGCGCGTTATTTTGCTGGCGCCCATGCGCTACGGCCGCCTCAATCAGCCTCATCCCGGATTCGGGGAAACCCATCAAGATTTTTACCTGCCCGCCATAGGCTCGGCAAACCATGCTTGGATGCTCGCCATAAATCGCGAATTCGCCCTCCGGAATTGTGTCGGCGATAGTCGCTCCCTGAGCAAGCGTTTCGGCGGCCTCTCGGAATTCGCCTGCAATAAGTAGCGAGTAGCCTGATGCCCGATGCGCCACGGCGAGTTTTGCCGGATTCCCGTCTTCTTCTGCCAAGCCGACCAAGTCTCTTGCCAAAGCCGCCGTCCTCGGAAGCGGCTGGCGCATAAGGCTGGAATTCCATGCGATCCGTTGCGCGGCGAAGCGACTCTGCGACTCGTCGAGCTTGTCCGAAAGTTCCTTGGCCCGAACAGCACACTCCTCCAAACGTATCGACCCAAAGCCGTGGACCGCGATCAGGGATACCGCGAGAGCAAGCATCAGACCCAGCTCACGCTCATCGCGCTGATGGCTCGGCGGCAGCTTTCCCACTAAATCGAGCGCGCATCCGAAATGACCGACCGCCTCGTGATGAGCAGATCGGTCTGCGCTGCGCGCTCCGGCGCGTCTCCAAAACTCGATCGCGAGATCGACCAGGCCTGCCTGCGAGTAGTGATGAGCTAAAGTCTCTGGCTGCGCCCCGATCGTCTCCTGGAATTCTTGTTCGAGCACCTTGGCGATACGGGCATGCAACTCCTGGCGTTGACTGCGTAGAAGAGTGCCATAAGCCGTGTCCTGCACCAGGGCATGCTTGAACAGGTAGGTCGCACGCGGCGGCGCGCCCTGCCGGAACAGCAAGCCAGCCGCAATGAGACGGTCCAACGCCGATCCCAGCTCTGGTTCGCGCTGGCGCACCACCGAAGCCAGCAGGGCGTAGGAGAACTGGCGCCCGATCGCCGCCCCGACCTGCGCCACCTCCTTGGCCGCGCCGAGCCGGTCGAGCCGCGCCATAAGCGACGCGTGCAGGCTTGCGGGGACCGCCAGCGCCGGGGGCGGAACCGCGCTGGCTGTCCGCCGCGCTTCGCCCTCGCCGTCCGACTCCATCACCGCCTTGGTCATTTCCTCCACGAAAAGGGGGATGCCGTCGGTGCGCTCGATGATATCCTGCCGGATGCTTGCCGGCAGACCCTTGTTGCCGACAAGATGCTCGATTATGGCATCGATGTCGCGCTGACCTAGCCGATTGATGGTGAGGGCGGTCACGTAAGACCGGCCGATCCAGGGTGGATTGAATTCCGGCCGAAACGTCACGCTCAGCAACACGCGCAAGGTCGGAATCTGGTCCACCACCCGACCAAGCACTTCCAGACTCGTCGGGTCGATCCAGTGCACATCCTCGAAGATCATTAGCACCGGATTCGCTCGCACTAGCGTCTCTAGTTGGGCGGCGAGTGCTTCCAGCGTTCGTTGCCGGCGTTGCTGCGGTGTCAGCTCGATCACCGGATAGCGGTCATCGTTCGCGAGCGACAGCATCTCGGCAAAGAGTGCCGCGTCCTGGGCTGACGTCGAAGTCTGCGCGAGCAGTGCGTCGAGTTTGTCGAGCTTCGCTTGCGGGGAGTCGTCGTACGCGAGTCCGGCGGCACGTTCCATCTGGTGGATGAAGGGATAGAGCGCGCTGTCGGTATGCTGTGGAGAACAGAAATAGCGCAGGCGCGTGTGCGGCTCGCCGGCAAGGCGTTCCAAAAGCGCAGCCGTGAGCCGCGATTTGCCAATGCCGGGCTCGCCCGAAAGCAACACGACTTGGCCTTCGCCGGCTTTTGTCTTCGACCAGCGCCGTAGCAGCAGTTCGAGTTCTTCTTCCCGCCCGATAAGTTCCGTCAGCCCGGTCGCGTGAAAAGCCTCGAAGCGGCTTTCAACTGAAGCCGGTCGCAGTGCCGCCCAGGCATTGGCAGGCACCGGTATGCCCTTCAGATCCTTTACTCCGAGGTCCTCAAGCTCGAATAGATTGCCGAGCAGCTTGCGGGTATTTTCGGCAATAACGACCGTGTTCGGTTCTGCAATGCCCTGCAAGCGTGCCGCATGGTTCGGCGTCTCGCCAACGATTGCCTGCTCCTGAGCAGAGCCCGACCCGATCAGGTCGCCGACCACTACTAGCCCGGTGGCAATGCCGACCCGCGTCTGCAGTACCGCCCGGGTCTTTTGATTACTTACGGCACTCACCAACTCCAGCCCCGCGCGTACCGCTCGCTCTGCGTCATCTTCGTGAGCCTGCGGGTAGCCGAAGTAGATCAGCACGCCGTCGCCCATGTACTTCGCCACGAACCCGCCGAAGCGGCTCACAGTTTCGGCGACGCAGTTCTGATATGCCGAAATTACCTCGCGCAGGTCCTCCGCGTCCATGCGGGCGGAGAGCGCCGTCGAACCCACAAGGTCCGAGAACATCACTGTGACTTGGCGGAACTCGGCGGTATCGTTCGGTTGAAGAGTTGCAGCAGTAGGCTTGGGTGTTCCGTTGTCGACGCCATCCAGTTCGGCTATCGCACGTAGCATCTTGCGGCGATGGCCGAGCAAGACCCCGAGGTCCTTAAGATCCTGATCCGTCAAATCGCGGAGCACGCTGAGCTCGACACCGTTTTCGGCAAAGCGTTCGGCGTACTCGGACATGCCGAGCTTTTTAAGCCAGTCCGCAACTTGCTGCATGGCGGCCTCGCGCGGATTGTTTGCCCGACCCAGCTTCCCGGACCGGGGCGACAGTTGGCGTGTCAATCTCGCAAACACGCGCGGCCAGTTTACCGCCCAGGATGGCCGGCATTCAATCTACCAATGGAGCCATCAGGGGCCGAAATGACAAATCGGGTCGAACTGAGAAGAACTCGGTGCGAGCACCACGTTGTCGGCTTTGCCGATGAACGCGGAAGTTTTACCTAGCCGGCGGCATGTCTCAGAAGGGCCACAGGCTGACTTCCGCGCCGACTTGACCTGGTGTCGGCTTATCTCCTGAAGGCAGACATAGCGGCTGTGTAAGTGGAGGTCGGCAACTTCACATGAGCTGAAGTTGCTGGTTCGACGGGATGAAAGCGGCACTCCCATTGCTATTGCTCAACCGAAACTCGTTGATGCCCGGAGAACTACGGACGCGGAACTCCTAAATTTGATCTTGCGTTCATCAGGCCAATCCTACATCTGCGGTCGATCACGGCATGTAGGTGAGGAATATGTCCTTCGACCCAATGGCCGCTGCGGTTGATTGGCTCGACGCCTACCGCGCTGGCGATATTGAAACGATCCTTGGAATGTATGCTGAGGATGCGACATTCCAATGCGGCTGTGGCGGCATGAACGCCATCATTGGCCGAGAGGGCCTCCACGCCTATTGGATGGACCGGGTTTGGCAATTTCCAGCCTCGGAGCTGGACAACCTGCAGCCATCGGATGATGGAGTTCTAATCTCCTACGTCGCGAGAAACGGGATCGTCAGTGTAGTCCTGACGTTTGATGCTCTCGGTCAAATCGTAACCCATAGCTGCGGTCCATCTAATTAGGACGCACAGAGTCGCTTCGGCTTAGGGCAGAACGGCTTCAGAAATGAAAGTCTTGTAAGTGATCCCGATGTCGAAACTGAAACCTTCGCTTGGGAACTTGCGGATGACGTATGCCGCTTCATTCTGTTTCACCAAGTTGCTGGAGAAGCGCGGGCGGCTTAGCGGTGACCGACGAAGAACTTGCCACGGCTATCCGCGAGAGCTTCACGCAAGTCGGTTTGTGTGGTGGTCTAATCGAAGGTAGATTTCAGATCGAATGCGTGAGCGACATACGCGGGCGCGCATAGCCGCGCTTCTACGGGAGCGCCAGAATCGTCCGCAATTGCTCCTTCAATTGATCGATGGAGAACGGCTTGCCGATTGCGGGCGCATCGCTGAACTCCTCCTCAAGCGGCGGTCCGCCATAACCGGTGCTGAACAGGAACGGAATTTTCCGGCCTCGCAAGATGCGCGCTACCGGGAAGACACGTTCACCTGCCAGGTTCACGTCAAGGAGCGCCAGATCGAACGATGCCCTTGTGGCAAGTTCGCACGCCCTTGGCACGTGGGCAGCCGAGGCGACCACCTTTAATCCCAATTCTTCGAGCATGTCTTCGATCATGAGGGCCACCAAGCCCTCATCTTCGACCAGGAGAACCCTGGCGCCGGACAGCTCAACCATTGGACGCTGCAAGCGTAATGGGAAACACGATGCGGCAGCGGGTGCCCTCCGGCTCGAACACCAAATCGAACTCCCCAGCGAGGTCATGCTCTAAGCAACGCTCCATCAGTCGCGTGCCGAAGCCACGCCGCTTAGGTGGCGAAACCAGTGGCCCGCCGCGTTCGCGCCACTCGCATTCCACCGCGCTTTGCGACAGTTTGTTGGGGCCAAGCCGCCAAGTGAAGGACACAGTCCCATCGGGCACCGAGAGTGCGCCGTACTTCGCGGCGTTGGTCAGAAGCTCGTTCAGCACCATGGTGATGCTCAGTGCGGTGCGCGCGTCCAGATCAACGTGAGGCCCTTCTGCCAAAACCCGTCCGGCTGACACCGGAGCCACGATATCGTGGACCAGCTGTCCGAAAGGTGCGTCCTGCCAGCTTCGCCTGGTGAGCAGGTCGTGCGCGCGGGCCAGCGCAAGCAACCGTCCAGTGAACGTCGGCAGGAATTCCGGCAGGTCGGCCGCGTGGCGGGCTGTCTGGTTCGCGAGCGACTGCACGGTGGCCAGAGTGTTCTTCACACGATGGTTGAGTTCGTCAATTAAGACCTTTTGGGCGTTCTCCGCGCGCTTGCGCTCGCTGATATCGACCAGCATGTTGATGGCGCCGATCAAATTGCCTGCCGCGTCACGCAGCGGCGTCGGATAAGGAATGAACGGCACGCGTCTGCCGTCCGGGCGTTCGGCCACGGCTTCGGCACCGCGAACCGGCCGGTTTTCGCGCAGCGCGACGGCCATCGGGCATTCGCTGTGTGGCAACGGCGTGCCATCGGGCCAATAGAGCTTCCAGGTCACACACCACTCGTCGCCCGGCTGCGGCGTTCTGCCCGCCATCTCGACCGCCGCCCGATTGAAGAAATTGATGCGGCCCTCGGCATCCGTCGTGTAAATGGCTGCCGGCAGCGCCTCGAGGAGATCGCGCATGCGCTGCTCGCCGTCGCGCAGGCGGTCCTCCAGCTGCTTGGTGGTGGTGACATCCTGGGCGACGCGCACGCCATAAAGGAAGCGCCCTGCCGAATCTCGCACCGACGAGCTGAAAATGTCGAGATGGCGCACGGACCCGTCAGGCCGCAGTGCGCGCTTGCGAATCGTGTAGTTGTCGATGTCGCCACGGACCTGCCGCGCGTAGAACTCAGCGTCCTCGGTCTGGTCGTCGGGATGGGTGTAGTCGAAGAAGGTCATCCGCAACAGCTCGTCGCGCGAGCGCGCAGAGATGCGGCAGAGGGAATCATTCACCCGCAAGAAGCGCCCGTTCTCGTCGGTTTCGGAGATGCCGACGCTGGCGGCCTCATAAGTTGCCGCGAGCCTGGCTTCACTGGCGTTCCGTGCCTCTTCGGCAACACGGAGTTCGGTGACATTTGTGGTGAAGCAGCGTGTGTTGACGAACTTGCCATCCACAATGCGGCTGTTCGACGTAATCAGCACATGCCTGATGGAGCCGTCACTTGCCCGCAGCCGCGCAGGAAAACGATCGAGCGGCTCGCCGCATGAAAGGCGCTGAAGGATATGGCCAATGACCGGAGCGTCGGCATGAAACTCGGCAACGTGGCGGCCGATGTACTCCTCCGGCTCGTAACCAAGCAGATCCAATTCGGCTTTATTGGCGCGAAGGATAATCCCTTCTCCGCTGACAATATGAAGACCAACCGCGCTGTTGTCGAAAAAGTCCTCCAACTCCTGCGTCTTCCGGCGGACTTCCTCCTCTACCTGCTTGCGTCCCGTGATGTCCTGGAAGCAATTGATGGCACCTTGGATGCAGCCAGAATGATCGCGCAACGCCCGGATGTTGACCAGGGCCGAGAAGCGGGAGCCATCCGGCCGGGCCATTATGACTTCGGCATTGCGCGTAGGCGTTCCCAGACGAACCGCGGCGGCCATGGGACAGTCGGCATGGGCCAGCGGAGTTCCATCGGGCAGGTAGAGCTGATGCGAACCGCAGAAGCGCTCCTTCTTGGCAGGGTCAGGTGTTCGCCCCCACGATTCCACGGCCTCGGTGTTGTAGGCGACGAGCAGTCCTTCCGCGTCACAAAGATAGACAGCGCCGGGAATGGCATCGAGCGCGGCGTGGCCGGCCGCGACCAGCGCTTCGAACTCCGTGGGCCTTTGGCGGGCGGACAGCGGGAATTCTTCGACGTTTGACATGAGGCGCTCGGCTCTCGGGGCGAGAGGCGCGACGGCCCGATACGGGCCTCGCTTATTTGAAATGAACATGGGCGGACGCCCCTGCGGTCCGCCGAATCCACCCTAACGTATGGCGCGCCATTTGGTTCCGCAGTACGGGCGGCAAGTCACCGCCACATCTGAGAAAAAGCGGCCTGCAAACTGAGGCTGCCTCAATCTACGGACGGCAATACGGCTACTCGACGGGCGCGGTCCCATACTTGTATTGCGACGCCGTCCACATATTGCTTGGCTTGGACAATGGCAGCGTCATCATCTTCGCACTCGACGATCACGGGGGGCCCCTGAATGTGGCCTTCTTTATCAAAGCGATAGAGGCGATACTGCGCCATAGCCAGCACTCATGGGCGCTACTCTGATGCACAATAATTTACCCACTGTTCCAACCAGTGCAACCAATTTTTGCAGGGCTGAATTAGGTCCGAGCTCAAATCAAAGCGAGGACTGAGTTCGGCAGGCCAGCACCGGGCGCACAAGAACAACTCGGCGACAGATCCAGAGCGGATCACGAACCGCGGCTGCGCGAACATCACCTCTTCGGGTCCCAGGCTGATTTCCACAGCAACTTGACTTGGGTCGGCTTATCTCCTGAACGCGGACATGGCGGCTCTGTAAGCGAAGGCGGCAACGGGCCAAGAGCGCAGAGCCCGCCAAGCTGAGGCGGCCTTAATTCATCCGGCCGCGGAGCTTCTGCCGTAGCTGCCGTTGACCCCGAGCATTCCCCGACTGCTAGGCGAGCTTCGGCGGTACGTCGGATTTGCTCGGCACTCTCCAGGTCAATGAGGTCGCAACAGGCCAATACCCCAGTAACCGGTGCTCGCCTCTTCCCAAGTCAGTGGAACAAAATTAACATTTGTTAGTTATGGCCGGTAGCAGGCCTCGACGCTTATGTGCAACAGATGTCTTCAACTGGATGAGAAGCTCCGGCATTTCAGGAGGATCGCCGCGCGGGTAAATGACAGACTAACGAATGACGCCCTCGACGTTCTGGCTCTGGAACATCAAACTCAGAAGCTGGCGCTCCATCCGGAAGCAGATAAGTAAGGCCGCCTCAGTTGGCGGCCTCTTTCTTTGGTCCTTCAACCCGAAGATTAAGCTTCGCGAACGTATTCTCCCGCGAGAACCTGGCCCTCCGCGTCGACATGGGCTGCACGGAATTGCACGACCGCATCTCCGGCAGAGCAGCGCCGGATTGGCAGCGCGCTATTTCTTTTCAGCAGGATCGCGTTGTTTGCCCTCGGGCTCTGGGACTTTGCCGACTTCGTCACTCTCGGGGCCGGATCCGGGTATTTTGTTTGAGATGGGATCTTGCGCGCGATACTTATCGACTAGCTGTTCTTGATGTTTTTTGTCCAGAGCAATTCCGTGACGTGTTTTTGCCATGCCGCGTCTCCGGGTTGGCAGCGAAACAGATACTGCATACGAACTCCTGAGGTTACGCATGGGTTCATACGGCGGTAGATACACTAGACCTCAATTGCCTGCAGTTACCCCGTTTTCATACAACGGCTTGATGCAATCGGATCAGCCGCACGAACCCCAAGGCCGAAGGGCACCTCGGCCGCTGCTAACTGCCGCCAAATCGTCCTCTCAGCCGTCGGCTACAACTTCCGCCGCATCCTCGCTTGGCTACAGAGAACCCTCGTCCATATTCCGGGTCCAGCTATGGCTAGCCGCTGTCCAGCCACGCTCAAATCGGCTTTCTATGAAGCGGCGGCGGTTCCGGACCGAGCGGCCTCACAATGTCAACGGGAGGCACTTAGCATCGCCATCCGCACGCGGCCCAGAATTCGGGAGTAGCGATACGGCGCTCAACGACCAAGTTGATTAGTTGCAGTAGGGCGTAAGCCGTACCGGTATCTTCTTTGAGCGCCAATTCGCCGGGGGTGGACTGCGTTAGTCTTCTTTCTGAATTGTTACCATTTCGGCAAACTTCCAGAACCGCCCGGTTGTCTAATTTTTACGGCCCTTGACTACTTTCCCGGCGGAGGAGCTAGTCATGAAGCCATCAGAGATCTACCAGGAGAACGCCGATAACTGCGCCATGCTCGCAGAAGGAGAGCCCTCCAGGGATAGCCCGGCTTACAAGCGGTACCGGCGCATGGAACAGGCGTGGCGGTCTTTGGCCGAAGAGCAGGAATGGCTGGATGGGGAAGTACCACCGGTTCGGACGGATCGCGCCGATTTATCCAAAAAGCCGCCTGGTTAAGATGGCTTTTTCTTTCGTTAGAAACTTGCGGCGTTGCCGATGTGGCCGCGGACCTGCTTATCTCCTGTTCTTTGGAGACGTCTGCGGCTGTCGATTGAAACTGGTGGACCTCACGCAATTGATGGCGGAAATTTGGGCTATCCTAAGAAACGTCCTAACAGTCTGCTGAAAAACCTTGAAATGGAGAATTTTCATTTTTCCGCCGGTCGTTTTGGGAGCGGCGCGGTAGAGTTGGATGTAATTTCTAGCTTGTTATTGAGTGTGCCCCGGCGCGGGGTGGCTATGCGGCGAGCAGTTTTGGAATTCGGATCAGGTTATAGGCGATCAGATTAAGCAGGAAGTCGGCGGCGACGCGAGCGATGCCCCGATGTTTGGTCTTGCGCATGGTGCCATGCTGCTTGCCCCATCCGAAAATGCACTCGACCATCGCCCGGCGTGATTGCGACATGCCGTATCCCGGATGCCGCGTGGTTCGTTCGTCGATCGCGCTGTTACGGTTCTTGCCGGTTTTGGTGATGGCCTGGTTCTGTGTCACATGCGGCGTCACGCCGATGGCGCGAAGATTGGCGACATGATCGGCCGTATCGTACGCCTTGTCCTCACCAGCCGTGATGCG